>WTKN01000439.1 GCA_011524395.1 Moorena sp. SS36440bin_2 | reverse complement strand
TGTATAAGAGACAGGATGGGGAGTTGCGTAGGGTGTGTTAGGGACGGGCTATCCCTGATTTTCTGGCTGTTCGCGGTTCGTACAGCTCGTCCTGTAACGCACCACTGTCTTGGTTATGCGATGAAGCGTTCGCGTAGCGTGGCCATAGGCCTCAGCTTCCGCGCTTATGCGATCGCTAATCCTCCAGCAAACCTTAACAAGGGGGGAACACTTACCACCTTTACCACGCTCCCGATTCCCGATTCCCGATTCCCTCCAGAAAAATTGTTACAAAATCTTAAAAATATGCTATAATATATAAATTTTTATGCTACACTAAAAGTGTGGACAAAATAAAGTCCATGGGAAGAGCCAGCCTAGAGTTTTCGTCAGGCTGGAAGGCTGGCTCTGGGTCCCCCTTACAGGAGATAACTTAATATTATGTCTGATAGTGAACGCCTATATCCATGGGTGATGGTGAGGTTGTTACCACCTATGCCACCAGTGGTTTTCGCTCGGTTCGACAACCCTGCTGATGCGAAGGGCTATGGGCAGTTGCTGAAACTGCTGATGCCTGGTGCCAAGTTTCTAATTTTTCTTGATCACGGAGTAATTCCGTAGGGTGTGTTAGGGGCGGGCTTGCCATGATGTTCAACTTCATAGCAAGTGTTGGGAAAGCGCGCCCCGTAACGCACCACCCAAGGTCTCACCAGGTCAAACAGTTGAGGATCCCCCCTAACCCCCCTTAACAAGGGGGGAACGGTTACCACCCTTACCACCTTCTCGACTCCCGATTCCCGATTCCCTGTGGTATATAATTGTCTCTAGGATTGGTATAATAAAAATCGATTCATCTTCAGGGAGCATCTTAGTGTCAAAAGGTTGCTGGGCTTAGGGTCTAGCGCCAACACTATCGTATATCTACCTGACTAACTCCGTGGGAAACTACCACTATGCCCCATAGAGGCCATGCCAACCGCCCAAAGCTTTTCCCTACCGTTAAGACTGGTGTGACCCAGTGCCTATGTTATCTATTAGCACTGCTAGTGGCGGTACTGTTGATTGTCAACGGGAGTCACGCTGAAGAAAAGAAACCTGAGCTGGAATCGTGGCAGCTCAAGGGGATTGTGGCAGCACTGGATGACCCCGATCCCGAGGTATGGGCTGAAGCTTTGAACAAATTGTCTGAGTATGAATTGAAGCAACTCAAGCACCCCGTTGAGATTCCTAAAGACAGAATTGACCAGATTGCAGACTTATTGACCTATAAGCATGAGAGTAAGGATGAGACCGAGAATCAGAGAAAGTCGGTTCAGTCCAAGGTCTATGCTAGTGCAGCATCAGCCCTGGGTGAAATGGGGGCAGTGGCCTATAAGTATGCTCCCAAAATTGCTGAACTGTTAACCGACGAAGATAGTGATGTCGATAATAGTAATGTCAGTGCTAGTGCGGTATTGGCTCTGGGGAACATGGGAGCAACCGCCTCTGAGTACGTTCCCAAAATTGCCAAACTTTTAATCAACTCAGATGGTAATGTCAGTTATAGTGCCGCAAAAGCTCTCGGGCAGATGGGAGTGGCTAAAGACAAGTGATTAGATGCCGTTAAAACGATATAATACCGTATAAAACAGTATTTAATGGACACCCATGTACCTCACTCCAATTGAAGCCCAGAAAAAATTTGGATATCACCCCAGGACTTTGGCTAGGTGGGCAGAAGCCGGGAAAATTGAATGTATTAAGTCACCTGGAGGGCATCGTCGTTATTTAGCAAGTTCGATAGAGCAACTGATAGATGGAATAGATTCTCGTTCTGTCGTTCTCTATGCCAGGGTTTCTACTAGGTCTCAGTCAGAGGATCTAACCTCTCAAATCGAGTATCTAGGTCGGAACTACCCAAATTGTCGGTGCTATTGAGAGTATGGATCTCGGTTGAATTTTAAACGCAAAAAATTCATTAACTTAATGGAAAAAGTCGCAGAATCAGAGATTAAGACCATCGTGATCGCTCACAAAGACAGGCTTTGCCGATTTGGATTCGACTTTGTGGAGTGGTTTTGCTCTCTCCATAAATGCCAGGTAGTGGTTTTGAATAACACTTACAAGTCCCCCCAACAGGAATTAATGGATGATTTTATGTCTATAATGCACTGCTTCAGTTCCAAACTTTACTTTCTTCGTCCCTACGAAAAAGAGATTAAGTCTACCGTCGATAAGATGGACAAGACAAACAAAGCGTAATATAATTGACTCAAGCAAGTAAGATCTGGCAATGCCCAAACCAAGGAAAACAGTAAAAACAAAGAAGTTATCAACTCAGGTCGTCCCCGTTATAGGGATGACCGCGTCGGTTAAGACTGAATTGCTGTCTACTATGAAAAAACTGGGTGTTGTTAGATCTGAGTCCTGGAACAAGCTAGGAAGCATCAGTCATTGGGGGATCGACTGGAAGAAGTCATTTCGAGAAGTGAGAACTTTTAGAAGCCCCGAATCCCTGGGTTTACCTTCTAAGCTAATGGATTGGGCAGTTTGTGATGTAGCCAAAGCGATCACTGCACAACAAGCTGCCTGCATAGATGTAGTAGTCAAGAAAATCCACCGGAAGTTCCTTGGAGCAGAGAATAAAACTAAACGGAAGGAATTATGTAGGCAGCTTAAGACTTTAACCTTTCTAGATAATACTTTGCTGCACCGATGGGTAAGGAAAGAGTATCAGCGTGGACATTCCTGGGTCAAAAATCAAATAGTTTACCAGTCACCTGGTTACAAGTGCAAAAGGCTTTCCAGAAATACTTACCAGTTGGAATTAGCTGGACTGAATCGGGGAAAAAGGAACAAGGTAATTGTCAAGTCTAACCGCAAAATAAAAGGTCAAATCCGATTAATCTACAACCTAGATCGGGAAAGATTCGAGGTTCACTTTTTAGTAGACCATGGCACTGTAGAAGTCCCGTCTGAACGTCGTAGTATTGGAGTAGATAAGGGCTACACAGAAGCTTTCTATGATTCAGATGGCTATGCCCATGGGAAAGGGCTGGGTAAGGCTACCACTAAGAAATCGGATCGTATTTGTGCTAAAAACCGCAACAGAGGAAAACTGTGGGCACTACATAGGAAACTAGAAAAAATAGATCCAGTCAAATCGGCTAGAATATTAGAGAATAACTTAACCAGGAAAGTAGAAAATCGCCGTTACAGACAGAATCAAGCTGAACTGGTGGCGATAATAGGAGCAGCTTCTAAATCCCTCTTCAACGGAGAAGCTCTAAAAGTTTTTGCAGAAGATTTAACACAACCAATTAAGAATAAACGCCAGTCCAAGGCCGTGTCTCGCAAGTTGAATAGTTGGATGAAAGGAAAAATGCGAGACTCTTTGCAGAAATGGGCTGATTGGACTGGCTCGGTTGTAACAGAAGTCCAGCCTAGCTACACGTCGCAAGTTGACTCCGTAACTGGAACCCTGTTAGGGAAAAGGAGCGGGGACAACTTTACCAGATTTAATGGGGTCGTGTTGCAGGCTGACCACAATGCTGCTAAAAACATCCTTGATAGGGGTACAGATAAGGATGTGACCCGGTACATGAGTAGAACTGAGGTTCAAGCAGTATTATTGCGTCGTACTGCGCGTTTCTTGGAAGGTATGGGACTTAGCTTGGTTGATGGGGTTGAGCTTGGATGGCTTGATCTTAAACATAGCAAAACTAAGGCTTTCAAGCAACTCCTTCACGTGACTGGAGGAACGTCTAGATAGATGAGTGGTTGCCTTGACTCCAATTGCCGTATAACCACTCCTCACTCGGACAACAATAAAATGCACCTTGACTGTTCTGTATCGATTCGTCCGATTTATTACGGTTTAAGAGTGTCACTTAGAAAGGCAGATTGCCATAGTTGTTGACAAGGTCAACTGGAAACAAACAGATATGGATCTGCTCAAGCAGCACTACAAAAATCTTAAGTCTATAGACTCCCAACTTGCTGCCGCCGTCAATGCCAAAATTATTGCCTTAGAACGACAGCACTGGTTTCTGATTGGGTTTAAGGTTTGGCTAATCCATGTCAGTGGCTGGTTGTTGCTGATCATCATTTATCCTGGTTTTCCCCAAGTCCAAGCCCTAATCTGGGACTGGAAATTCCGCACCATTGTAGGCTTAGGCTATATCACCATCGCTCTGACCTGGATTCCCTGGTTGCGCTATCGATTACTGGCTCCCTTCCGTCAGGTGTTGGTGGCCGATGCTAGCTTAGATAGCTTCGATCCCCAGGCTTACTTTCCGGACTCTCACGTTAAAATTACACGAGCCAACCATACTCAACCGATTCAAACTGCCATTGGCCAACTCCAGTCTCCGGTCGTTCTGGTAGGGGAATCGGGACTGGGCAAGTCCATGTTTCTCCGGAATTTAGTCAAAACCTCTGGGCGGCTGGCGGTGTACCTGCCTGCCAGCCAATGTGCCGGTGGTGTGGTGGAAGCCATTCAAGCTAAATTGCCCATCGCTGCTGAGGACCCTAAATTCCTACAAAGCCTGATTAACTACAATACTCTAGATATCTGCATTGACGGACTCAATGAAGTCAGCCCTGACACCAGGGCTACTATTAATACCTTTGTGGAGCATCACATCCAGGGGCATATTATCCTCACTACCCAACCCTTGGAATGGACACCCCCAGCGACGGCCAAAACCTACGTGCTGCAACCTCTGAAGCGCCAGCAAATTGCCGATTTCCTCACCTCTCGCCAAGGGATTTTGCCGGAGGATGCCCCGGTATCCGGTGTGGCCTACGAGCAAGCCTGTGACGATTATCTGGCCAGCCAACTCCACCAAACCCAATCTAAACAGGAGTTAACCGCAGTACGTCGGTTTCTGTCCAATCCCATGGATTTGACCTTGGTGGCGCAACTGTTGGCCCAGGGCAAAGACCCGGATTTGCTCAACTTGCAACAGCAGCAGTATGAGATCATGGCAGAGGACTATCAACAGATTCACCTTTGTGCCTTTCCCCTGGCTGAATTTGCTGAAACCGTCTACCAGATGCGCGTCCATGATCAAATTACCATCCCAGAAGAGGGCTGCTTGGATGAGTTGCACTGTATGGAACGCTATAAAATGGTATTGACTCGTCAGCAGAAGGATGGGTTTGGTCGTACCCATCGAGAATGGTACTTTCGTCACGATAAAATCCAGGAATACTTTATCGTCCAGACCTTCCTGAAAACCGAGAATCGAGAACGCCAGCACCAGCATTTGAGTGACCCCCGATTTCGCGGTGTTTACCTGCTGCTGGCCACCCTGTTGGAAGTTAACCAAGCTCTGGTCTTACGGGAAACCCTGATTCAATCTGCTGCCGAAACCAAAGACCATGCCGTCAGTGACCAGTTCATCCAGCGGTTTAATTCTCGTCAAGAGCTCACCCAAACCACCAACAACGATGAGGAGCTTGCCCTTTACCAGAAGCATAACCAAAACCTGATCGAAATTATTAAACTAGTAGCAAGCCGACCTATCAATGTTGAAAACAACGCCATGAGTGAATCAACCTCAGATTATCATCACTCCAACTATCAGTCTAAATACGATCAACGTCAGTCTCAACATAAATTTAATAACTTTCTCGATGCGACTCAAAGTGAGTTTAATCAAGAAATTGATAGTCAAATTCAAAACAATTATGCCCCGGAGAAAAACCAAACCCTAAGCGAAGCCGCCGCTGAAATTCAAGGATTATTAAAACAGTTAGAACAAAGTAATCCTAATGCCACGGATTTAGAAAAGACAGCGTTTGTAAATATCGCGATTCCAGCAAGTACTAAACAACGGTTGCTTAGTGCCTTAGAAAGTGGTGGAAAAGAAGCCCTTAGAGAATTATTAGATAATCCCTATGTCAATGTGGGCATGGCAATTGTGGAAGGATGGCAGAATCCATCTTAGGGGAACAGGGAACAGGGAACAGGGAACAGGGAACAGGCAAGAGGCAAGAGGCAAGAGGCAAGAGTCCCGGCGTTGCTGATTCTGGGTATGGTTTTGCCCCCCTAGCCCCCCAAATGTGGGGGGAACAAGACTTTCAAAGTCCCCCACATTTGGGGGATTTAGGGGGCTTGAACAAAACCAGATGATCGCGCCTTCATTCCTTAATTTAGCAACGCCAGAGTCCCCACCTCCCACACTCCCGATTCCCGATTCCCGATTCCCGATTCCCGATTCCCCACTCTTGATTAAAATCAGAAAATCACTTCCACTACCAAGTCGTCATAGTCTAAATCACCACCACCAAAGGTATCCTCGAAGCTAAACCGATTGTCCCCTAGTAGGCGGACGTGGTCAAATTGATCAGGGTTAGCAGGTAAGAAACTAAAGTAGGCATTCAGACCGGAACCCTGCTGATTGGTAGGATTCTGAGTCAAAAACTCTTCAACAGTACCATTAGCAATTAGGAACGGAGCTAACAATACACCACCAGATAACCCACTGGCTAAATCGACTTGGTTAGATACTGCAAGCTCTGCATAACCCGCATCACCGGGGTTGAGATTGCCAATTTTACCACTAGCATCATCAACCTGATAAAAGCCAAAGCTATTCTCAAACACTGCTTGACTACTAACCACAAACTCAGGTATTACTGTTCCCGTCACATCGGTTAAATCCAGTAGCTCCACTTGCCCTTGAATCTGGGGACTGCCTATCCCTAAAGTAGGAGTCAAACCGGAAGCATCTTGAACCGTTACCACTAAATCATCAAAGTCTTGGTCATCAGCATCTTCAAAGTTTAATGTCAAGAGACCGTCACTATTAGTCTCAGTTTGGATATGGTCTAAACCATCACTATTGAACGCAGCATCACCGAAGAATACAGAAGCATTGTCTCCTGCTAGCACTGCCTCTCTGGTGCTATTTTGTACTAGGTAAAATCCTAATTTATCCCCTACATCAAAATTATTAATCAGCCGAGTAGTTTGACCACTATCTTCAGGATTCAACAGCACAGAGAAAATAGTCTGAGCATTAGATAGAGCAGCTTCCACATAGCCTTCCTGACCAGAACGAATACCATTGACTGTACCTTGGTCATCATCGGTGACAAACACCCCAATTTCATTGACATTAGTAGCGTTTCCACTAATAAAGGTGAATAGAATTTGAGCGTTGCCAGTGCTATCACCGTTGATAGTAAAGGTATAGTTGGAGTTTTGAGTCAGAGTCGAAGGCACAAAGGTAGGGATGGAGTTGACAGTAATATCAACAGTCGCTGTATCAAGGCCATCTGTGCCATCATATACCTGATAGATAAAGCTATCATTCCCACTAAAACCTGGATTAGGAGTATACGTAATAAAGTCATCATTGATATTATCCAAGGTACCGTTATTGTTAACCACAGCAGTACCATTAGAGGGAGCACTAACCACCACTAGACTTAGCAAATCCCCTTCAGGATCCGTATCATTTTCTAATACATCAATAGTGACGGGTACCTCTTCATCCGTTATCACAGTATCATCTACGGCTTCTGGTGGATCATTGACAGGAGTCACATTCAGGGTAAGGGTTGCTGTATCAGTGCCACCGTTGCGATCGCTAATTAGGTAAGTAAACTGGTCAGATCCGTTGTAATTGGGATTAGGCGTGTAAGTGATCACGTCATCTGTTGGATCACTCGGGGTATTGTTATCAATCACAAATGCTGTGCCGTGGCTAGGATTACTGATAATTGCCAGAGTCAGCGGATCCCCATCCCGATCAGAATCGTTATCTAGTACATCAATGGTGACTGTGGTATCTTCACTAGTAGTAGCCGTGTCGTCTATCGCTTCTGGTATTTCATTGACAGAAGTAACTTCAAGGTTAACCACAGCTGTACTAGGAAAGGTGACACCATCATTTAACCGATAAGCAAAACTATCCGAGCCATTGTAGCCAGGATTAGGAGTGTAAGTAATAAAGTCATCGGTTACATCATCAGGAGTCCCATTATCATTCACCACCGCTGTGCCATCTCTGGGCTCGCTGACAATAGTCAAACTACTGTCTTGCTCAGGATCGGAATCATTTTCCAGTACATTAATGTTGACTGCGGTATCTTCAGTGGTAGTAACTGTATTATCATCTACAGCAAATGGGGAATCATTCACTGCAGTAACCGTTACGTTAACAATTCCTGTGCTAGGACGGTTGACACCATCATCTAATCGATAGGCAAAACTATCCGGTCCATTGTAGTCAGGATCGGAGATATAGGTAATAAAGTCATCGCTGAGATTATCAGGAGTACCATTGTCATTCACCACAGCAGTGCCATGGTTGGGAGGCTTAACAACAGTCAGAATGCTATCGCCATCGGGATCAGTGTCATTAGTGATTACGTCGATAGTAACTGGTATGTCTTCATCCGTAGTGACCGTATTGTCTAAAGCTATTGGTGGATCATTGACTGGATTAATCGTCAGGTTAACGGTTGCGGTGCTAATACCACCATTCCCATCATCGACCTGATACGTTAAACTACCAGATCCATTAGCATTGAGATTGGGAGTGTAAGTAATAAAATCATCCGTCGGATTAAAGCGAGTGCCATTGTCATTAACTACTGCAATCCCATTGCTTGGCTCACTAACAATGCTTAGAGTCAGAAGATCTCCTTCAGGATCAGAATCATTTGCCAGTACATTAAAGGTAACTGGTGTATCTTCGTTAGTGGTGACGCTATCATCTACAGCTTCCGGTGCATCATTGACTGGATTAATGGTGAGATTAACCGTTGCGGTAGCAGGAGGATTAACCCCATCATTTAATTGATAAGTAAAACTATCTGTTCCATTGGTGTTGAGATTCGGAATGTAGGTAATAAAATCATCAGTCAGATCACCAGGAGTGTTATTAGTATTAACTACAGCACTACCATTACTGGGATTATTAACAACACTCAGACTACTATCTCCTTCAATATCCGAGTCATTGTTTAGTACATTAATGTTAACTGCTGTATCTTCATTAGTGATCGCACTATCATTTTGGGTTTGTGGTGGATCATTAACAGGATTAATGGTGAGATTAACCGTAGCTGTGTCAATACCACCATTCCCATCATCCACTTGATAGATTAAACTAATATTACCGTTAGTATTGGCATTAGGAGTATAGGTGATAAAGTCATCACTGGGATTACCTGGAGTGCCATTATTATTAACTACAGCATTACCATTACTAGCATTACCGACAATGGTTACAGTCAGGGAATCTCCATCAATATCAATGTCATTACCTAAAACATTAATATTAACTGCGATATCTTCATTACTTATGGCACTATCATCTGCGGCTTCCGGTGGATCATTAACAGGATTAATGGTGAGATTAACCGTAGCTGTGTCAATACCACCATTCCCATCATTTACTTGATAAGTGAAACTATCATTACCGTTAGTGTTAGGATTGGGAGTATAGCTAATAAAGTCATCACTCGGATTGCTGGGAGTGCCATTATTATTAACTACTACACTACCATTACTCGGATTACTGACAATCGCGAGAGTCAGGGAATCTCCCTCAATATCCGAGTCATTATCTAAAACATTAATATTAACTGTTGTATCTTCATTACTTATAGCTGTATCATCTCCAGCTTCCGGTGCATCATTAACAGGAGTAATAGTGAGATTAACCGTAGCTGTATCAATACCACCATTCCCATCATCCACTTGATAGATTAAACTATCATTACCGTTAGTGTTAGGATTGGGAGTATAGCTAATAAAGTCATCACTGGGATTACCTGGAGTGCCATTGTTATTAACTACAGCATTACCATTACTAGCATTACTGACAATTGTCAGAGTTAGAGAGTCTCCCTCAATATCAATATCATTCCCTAAAACATTAATATTAACTGCGGTATCTTCATTACTTATGGCACTATCATCTGCGGCTTCCGGTGGATCATTAACAGGATTAATGGTGAGATTAACCGTAGCTGTGTCAATACCACCATTCCCATCATTTACTTGATAAGTGAAACTATCATTACCGTTAGTGTTAGGATTGGGAGTATAGCTAATAAAGTCATCCGTGCGATCGCTAGGCGTGCCATTATCATGAACTACAGCATTACCATTACTACCATTACTGACAATCGCCAGATTTAGAGAGTCTCCCTCAATATCCGAGTCATTCTCTAAAACATTAATATTAACTGTGGTATCTTCATTACTTATAGCCGTATCATCTCCGGCTTCTGGTGGATCATTAACAGGAGTAATAGTGAGATTAACCGTAGCTGTATCAATACCACCATTCCCATCATCCACTTGATAGGTGAAACTATCATTACCGTTAGCGTTGGGATTGGGAGTATAACGAATAAAGTCATCCGTGGTATCGCCTTGAGTTCCATTGTCATCTACTACGGCATTACCATTATTAGGATTACTGACAATTGTTAGACTCAGGGAATCTCCGTCACTATCAATGTCATTCTCTAAAACATTAATACTAACTGCGATGTCTTCATTACTTATATCTGTATCATCTTGAGCTTGTGGTGCATCATTAGCAGACGTAACGGTAACGTTAACCGTAGCTGTGTCAGGAGGATTAACGCCATCGTTTAACTGATAAGTAAAACTGTCTGCTCCATTGTAGTTGGGATTGGGAGTATAAGTAATAACATCATCGCTTCTATCATCAGGAGTACCATTGTCATCTACTACAGCACTGCCATTACTGGGATCACTAATAACCGTTAAAGTGCTGTCTCCCTCAGTATCGGTGTCATTATCTAAAACATTAATGTTAACTGTTGTATCTTCAGTGGTAGTAGCGGTATCATCTACAGCTACCGGGAATTCGTTGGTCAGGTTGAAGTCAATATAGTCAAATCGGATGAATTCATCACCATTAGCGGTACCGTTAACCTGGATCAGATCCCCATTGCGGATAAAGGTGCTGGGGCTAATTTGCAAAGCTACGAAAGTGGAGGTTTCTGGGATACCACTAGCAGTAGGGGCAGGATTATTAAGAGTGATGGTAGGAAAAACGGTACTGCCAATGGTGACATCAATTGTGCCTTCTCCATCTATTTCGTCAAAGGTGCCAATGATGACTTCATAGGTACCAGTGGGTTGATTAAAGGTTGTGCTAGCAGTACCAGGGGGCAAACCAGTATTATTAACCGCATCAAATAGAGTGATTAGTGCGCCCCCAGATGCATCAGGATTACTAGTAGTTACAAAATTAGTTATACTAGAGAAATTTTCGGCTTCAATTCTCGTCATAGTATTGTAGTCTCCAACCTTTATCTGTGTCTAAAGCTATGGGAATTTTATTTGATAATTTTATTTGGGTAGCCAGTAATACGCTAGTAAGTTGATTTTCACTCAATCCCCACGATCCGGATACCCTTTTCGGATCCATGGGCAAGACTAGACTACTATGCTAAACGTTCACAAAAACACCGATTATTACAGCTAATGAAAAAACCCAGAAACCTGCGGCTGTATTATTTACAGGGTTTTGAGTTTCCCTGTTTCAAAACCTATTGCTGAGGACGTAGATGCTCCACCAACATTATTTTGTTGAGATAGTCTGAGCACTATACTATAGTCTTCCACCAAGAGCTTTAGTTTTTGCGGTCAAACAATTCCTTTATTCATTGATGACATGAATTGGATGCTATGTCACCATAAAAATTGGTAATTTTATCAAATCTTTATGCTATTCTTACGGATATTATAATTGCTCAATATTTTCTCTAATTAAATAATTATGAATGCGGTCGCGTAGCGTGGCCAAAGGCGAATCGGTCAAGGGCGGAAGCGTTCCCGCAGCGTGGCCAAAGGCCAAGGGTGACTCGCGCTGCGGGTAGGGAATAGGGAATAGCGAAGAGGGAAAAAGAGCGAAGTTTGGCAAGTTTGGGGAGATCGGGAGATGGGAAAATGGAGAGATAGATGGGGATTAAGATCAGCAACTGGCTGCCCAAGACAGCTCTGGCTCCCTTCGTCCCTTGAATTTATAAATACCATTACACCCATTCTTAATAATTCTAGGGGTATCACAATCCCCAAAATAAACTTTATATATACTTTATATAGGGTTTATATTTGAGTTGTGAACATACTCCCAAATGCTAATAGTAAAGAGGCAAGAGACCAAAAGCAAAAGGGTAAACCTATTCGGAGTTTTATTGTTGAATAAAATAAGATATATTAGGTTTACATCTAATTTATAAAGGCTATTTAAATAGACTTTATTTTGTCACAAAATACATATAGCTATCCATAAAACAACTAATATAAAAATATTGACTTTATCTTTCATAGAAAACTAATCAAGTAGGTGTTCCAACCATAGATTTAATTATAAACCTTACTTAGTCAAGAAATCTCCTTTTAACATTCTTTAATAAACCCTCATACTACTTATAGCAATTCTCCTTCAAATTAGGACATGCCTAAACTCCGAAACTCAGTCATAGTTTACTTCTGACTGATGACTTCTTACTTGTGCGTAGCGCTATATATACTAAAGGGAACAGGGAACAGCGGATCTGGGAACAGGGAGTAGCGATGCAGAGGTGCGACCCGTGGCGCATTAAATTCGCCACGGGTCGCACCATTACAGTATTGGGGAGGCAGCGCCTTCACACGGGGGTCCCCCTCATGAGCGACTGCATCAAGACGGGAATAGGTAAAAATTCTGTGTCCCTCATAGTTATAAAAAACGCTGTATCTCTACATTTAAGAAATGTAAGCATATGCGCTACGTGCAGGCTACGCCAACAGCTATCAGCTAAAACCCTTGGCACGTCAGCTTATTGCTAAATAATTAAGTAATTGAAAATTAGATAATTCCAATTATGTATTGTAAATTATTTATAGGTGTTTTTATCCTAATGAGGTACACAGAGTTATTTACCTATTCCTTCTTCTGACTTTACGGCTAACTGCTACCTACTTCCTACTCCCTACTCCCTAATCCCTTTGCTATTTTAAAGATAACTTTGCCAACTGGGATCGGTTAGTGGCTCAAGCCTTTCCAGGCGATCGAACCCATTGGCATTCATCAGCCAGACACTATTTTGTCCATCGTCGAGATTGCGCCATAAGATATCATCGAAACCATTATCATCGATGTCAAGGGTGCCATGAATTACCACCTGACCACTACTGATTGGTGACTCGATTAACACTGATTCAATGTACTGAGTCCCTTCCATCCTCCAATAGTAAATAGTTTGCTCTTGAGTATTGCGCCAGATAATATCCCCATAACCATCTCCATCCAAGTCTCCCGCTGCCCTCATTTCCCAAATACTAGTGACTGGTTCCGATTTAATGAACACTTCCTGAGCTACAGTGGTGCCATTCATTAGCCAGACTTTATTTTCCCCAGTGGAGGTATTGCGCCAGAGAATATCCTGTTGTTGATCATTGTTAAAGTCTTCAGTGCCACGAATTTCCCAGTCCAGGTCTGGAGTTGGGGTGATGGACACTGCATCCTGAAACACCGATCCTGCCATCAACCAGATGCCAGTTTCACCATTAGAGGTATTACGCCAGAGAATATCCTGTTGTTGATCACTGTTGAAATCCCCTGCACCTTGCATCTGCCAGGGACTGTCGGCTGCTTCTGTTGGTGAAGGAATTGTTACGGCTTGAGCTAAGTCGAGACCATCCATCAACCAAGCACCATTAACTCCGGTCTCCTGATTACGCCAGAAAATAGTTACACTCTCGGTGATCGTGGATTGGTCATTGTCGGTAATGGTGAAAGTGGCACTGGCAGTCTGACCTAATTGATAGTTGGGACTATTCTCAAGGGTAATAATGACAGTTTCTTCCCCTTCTGCTATACCATCGGCGATTGGGGTAAGCTTGAGATCTACTGACTGCTGACCTTCTGGAATAGTAACGGTACCAGTTAGGATGGGCTTGTAATCTGAGGAGCTAGCGGTGCCACTCACCGTGTAAGTTACCTCTAGGCTTTGACTAATGTTTCCGGTGCGGGTGATGGTAATACCACCACTTTTTGGCACAGTTTCGGCTAATGTGCCATTAGTAGGAATAATGCTAAGTTCAGGGAAATTAATAGGTTGGTCAGCTAACGGTGCTGGTGTTATTTCAATAACGTCGATCCGCGCTAGTTCATCAGTTTGATTCCCCAAACTATCCGCCACAGCAGAGATTTCAATCTCATCCCCTGGAGCCAGTTTTACGTTTTTAAAGACGGGATTAGGATTGGATAAACCATCAAATATAGAACCACTCAACCCGATATAATTACTAGAGTTGGGTGTGTCTATAGGTGGATTGCCCTGTTCTCCTGGGTTTTTATTAAAAATATATCTACTAATTGGGATATCGTTGACACGAAGTGTCAGGGTAGATCGGCCATCTGCTTCATCAAAATGGGCAATATTAAAATTATAGTTACCACCAGGACCATCAGCTTCTGTCCAGGTTAAACGAATAAATCCTAGTTCAGTAGTATTGTTTGTGGAAATTTCGATAGCTTGGCCACCGGAAGCAATGTCACTATCAAAAACTATATAGTTCTCTAAACTCAGCCTAGTTGTGTCTTCTGCCTCAAATCTTGGCATAATTACTATATTTTAATAGGTAGTTTTATAACAGCAGATCTGGAAAAAAAAATTATCACAATTCCTACAGGGATTGCTAAATACCGATTGCTAGATTGGAAATAGAACTTTTTTATCGAAATATTGTTCAGGTTTACTTAAATAAAGTAAATGCCTTCTTATTTGTCAATAGCTAAAACTATAATTTCATAGTATTTTGATGAATTGTTATTGATAAAATAAAATTACCATTACTATAGATGACATAATTATTATTGGATGTCAGTAGAAAATTCCTTACTTCATGAAAACTTTACAGTTTTTTTTTCTGGAGTTATTATAGTCTTCACGTTTATATATCTCGTTGACATTTCTAGCTCTTGGATAGAATAGAAGGAAAACGGCCAAGAGGCAGACTTCAGGAATATAGCTCAGGGGGTGACAAGCGTTCTTTAAAATCTTACAGGGGTTAGGTTTTAGGGGTTAGGTGTTAGGTGAAATTGCCCTGGCGGGATGGATTGATTAAAACTATCATTGACGTTGTATGGTGAAAATTGCTTCAATTGCTGGGAAATACAAATGACTCCGATGCGCTCATTTTACCCAATACCTATCTAGGTTTGAGCTTTGTTGTCACCCCGTGAGGGAATATAGGAATAAAATAGAGAGTTTGCGGCAGTATTAAATCGGGGTTGTGATCAATCCCAGGCTACCGGAATTGATCGAATCAGGTTATGTAAGCGATCAGCTAATGTGCTACGTACAGGCTATTTGAGGTGCTATCAGCTGATAGCTTACGTTGTTTACTTGAGGTCTGATCAACAGACGTTTCTTGTGGGCTTCATAAAGGATAATGTGCTACTTTTGAGTAATGGGTTGTTGGACACACTTGAGCATGCGCAGAGTAGCAGCAGCGGCATAGTTCCGGCGTGCTTCAGAATTAGGTAAGAAAGCGTTACCTCTTTCGTTTAGGGGAGATGCCACTTGGCAGTAGCCAGACATTTCAGAAATTAGAGCAACAGCCCAGTGACCTTCGGTGTCGGAAAATTGTGTGACTGAACCATTAGAAACGAGTACCCCTGGCTGCCCTTGGAGGCTTTTGGCAAATTCAGCAGCTTTTTTTTGTACTGCCATCAATTCGGCACGAGTTACGGACTTATTTGGTCGAAAGGTGCCATCAGGATAGCCACTAACAATGTTGTTGTCCCTTGCCCATTGAATTTTGGCAGCACTCCAGCGCCCAGCCTCAACATCTTGATAGGGTCGTCCTGATGCTTGAGTGGGGACAGTAATATTAGCACCTGGGAGTTTACCTAAGCCTTCAATGACCATAGACACGAGTTGTTCTCTGGTGAGAAACCCTTGGGGTCTGAAGGTATTGTCTTGAAATCCAGCAATAAATCCCATTGCTACGGCTTTTTCAATTTCTGAGGCATAGACATCATTACCAATATCCCGAAATTTAGAAGTTTCCCGTGGCGGAAGTGGGGGAAGGTCAGATGGATCACTACTTCCTATGTTACCTAGGGGTGAATTAGTAGCAAGGTAGACGTGACCTAGTTCTCTGCCATTGAACATTCTCTTGGCAAATTCCCAATCGGGCTGCAGAAAAATTTTCATAAAGCCCTGGCTAATACCACCAGTTCTGCCGATGATTACTTCAGGAGCTTTACGATCAAGACGGTGCTTACCCACTAGCAACAGTTCACCATTACGCTCAACAATACTGAGGATGTAATCGAGTCCTAAGTCAACACCCGCCATGCGCATGGAATAGCCATTGCTATCAGTACTGCGTCCGCAAATGCCAGTAAAGTCAAAGTTCAACAGCAGTGGGTCTACGATCACTGGGTTAGTACCACTCTCGCTCCAACAGGCTCGCTTGTTGGATTTTTGCTCTATGATCAGCAGTTGATGGGAATTTGCCCCAAAGGGTTGAGCGACAGCAATAAACTTGCCTTGTTCAACTTGTTTTTGTTCAAAGGTAGCAGCGGAGGTTTGGTTGCCAAGACTGATTGCTGAGAAGGCAGTGGCTAGGGCAACGGTGGCGAAGGTGGCTAGTTTTTGTGGTAATTTTTGTCCTAAAGAATTTTTCATACTACTGACCTCTGTATTTCAGCATCTGTACTGAGCTTTTAAGATTTGTCAATTTTAAGACAACCGCTTCAAGCTATAATGATTAACTTTTAGATTAAATGTTTCTGGTTCTAATGGTTTAAATTTTATTTTTGATTCATGAAATTTGAGCAAAAGTAGCTAAGGACACTAATATCAGTGTGAAGCTGGCGAAACTATCACAAGGTTTTCGAGCCTGAGGGTTATCTCTAAGCATGATGGGATAAAGGCTGAAAATCCATCGGAGGTCGCTAGGATGTTATTTAATATTGCTGGTGTAGGGACTGGGTTAGGAATCCTAACCCTATTGGTGTTTGGGCTGTTGCAATGGTTGCACATCAGTACTGGTCATTTCCTAGATTGGGTGATTGGTGTGGCTAGCTTTTGGTGGCTGTTGGTGATTGTGACAGTTCCTTGGAATGTCCACTTGGAAGCTAGGGAGGTTTTAGCAGAGGGGTCGGCTTCTAGGGCAAATGACATTGCAGTTGACCCGAAGCAATTAGACTATGTGAAAATAATAGCTAAGCGATCGCTAACTGTAGCAATCGCCCTTCACGTTTTATCTGCTGTGGGTTTGTATATCCTTGCTGCTACTGGGATTAGTGCTGTGGGCTACGTCAGTTCGGGAGCAGCTTTGCTTTTAACCGCTTTGCGTCCAGCGGTACGTTTTTACCAGTATTTAGCAGCCCGATTAAGGATGATCCGGCAAGAGTTTACCTATCCTCGCCGAGATGTAATGGAACTACGGAATCGTTTTGAAGCTCTCGAAAGAAGTGTCAAAGGTCTACAAGAGCAACTAGACCCACAAGAACCTTACTCTTGGGTGGCCACCCATCAGCGTTACTGGGAAGAGACTCGCAAAGGCTTAGCCCAACTTGAAGCATCCATGGCACAACTGGAAGCTAATAACAATGCCGAACACCAGCGTTTAGCTCGGGATTCTGAAAATGCGATCGCACAGTTAACTACAGATAGTGAATTCCTAGATCATGTCCGAGAAATTATCCGATTTTTCAAGACAGCTTAGCAGTTATACCGCTGCGCCGAGGGAATCGGTAATCGGTAATCGGTAATCGGGATCAAAGCAGGTTAGATGATTCATATAAACGCCTGACAACGGCGATAATTCGCTTGCCGTAATCTAAGTCAGCTGACCAGCGCCCACTGAGCTGTTCCACTAAGGGAGCAATCCCTCGGGTAACAAAGCGAAACCGGGGATCGACCAAAGGTTGAACTAGGGGTTCCTGACTGGCATAGGCTTTCAAGTGTTGGATATGGGCACGGACTCCAATTCTAGCGCTAGAAAAAGTAGCTTCTTCCTCACTAGTCACTGCTCCCAAACCACCAAAATTATTTTGCTCAGGTCTAAGGCGATCGCTAAAGCGTAGGAAGTTAGTTTCTATACAAGCTTGGGCAAAGGCAATGTCATAGTTAACTCCCTCCACTGAGGCTTCTTCTCGATAGAGCCTCGCTAGGTCAGGAAACTCAGTCAGGGCGTTCTGATTATTGTTTTTAAGAAATATCTGTAACTGGACTTCGGAGGTGCTACCATGACCCATGATCCGGTCAATCAGACCTGGACAGACTTTCTGGGAAATTGAGCGCAAAATCACAGTGCGGGTAGGAGCATCCCAACCGACAAAGATGTTATAATCTCTTAGTTCAATGGCCTTAACATAAACGACTCCCCGATATTGCACACGACGGACATTGTCAGCAGTGGTCAAATCGACTCCTAGGCGATCGGCTAGGTCAATGGGAATGTAAGAATTGCTATTGATTAGAATACCTCGATCATCGTAAGTCTGATTATTGATTTTAATATCAATGATGGGATAAACGGGATTTAATTGATCGGGTGGCTGTTCACCAGAAATCAAACTACTCCATTGGACCAGTCCATCAACTATGCCTATGGCCATGTCACGACGTCGATTCTGGAGCAGAGCACGGTCTTGGGGATTAGTCAGAAAGCCAACTTCCAGCAGTAGGGAGGGCAGGATAACATCACGGCAAAAGGCAAGACGCCCAACACCTGAGTCCGTATCGGGTTTTGCTCCTCGATTGGGTAGTTCAGGAAGGCGTGTGATCAAATAGCGCAGCATTAGTTCAGCATGCTTCTTGCGCTCAGTGTTATTGAAAATGTAGAAGGCAGAGGCACCTCGGAGGTTAGGATTGGAAAAGGCATCAGCATGAATCTCTAGCGCTACATCACCAAAACGAGCACGGTCATTAATCCATTGAATTGTCTGCCTTAAACTTAATTGATCAGGAACAGATAATACTTCATACCCACGCGATCGCAATTCTGGCACCACTATATCTCGCAGTCGAATCATTTCTTCGGCTTCTGTTGTCCCACCGGCAATCGCCCCTGGGTCACGACCGCCGCTTTCTATGCCACCGTGACCTGCTGAAATAAATATACGTCCCATGTCTTGCTTTTTGCCCTCAGCCCTTAAATGAGCACTTGCTCTCTCCAGGATAAGGATTTACTTTCCCTATGGCTAGGGGAAGTTCGACTGTACAAATCATCTCACCAATAGGGAACAGCAAGGAATAACCAAAACAGCATGGACTGATAAAAAATTAGCGTGATTTGCGCGGTCTTGGGGGTTCCCCCCATGAGCGACTGCATCAAGACAACGATGAATACTATCATTGCTTATAGCAGTTTTCAATTGGTTAAGGTAACTCATAAGTATGATTAACGCTATAGATTGAGCAACCTCTGGAAAATAATAGCTTTGACCAAACTAAATATCAATGGCTAACTATCAATGGCTAATCAAACCTTTGGACTAGACAAGCAGCTTAAGGACTATTTAAAATCTGTTTCTGTAAGAGAGCCAGAAGTTTTGACCCAGCTGAGGCTCGAAACAGCACAGCATTCCATGGCTAGGATGCAAATAGCCCCTGAACAGGGGCAGTTTATGGCCTTACTAGTGCAGTTGATGGCAGCCAAAAAAACTCTAGAGGTGGGGGTATTTACGGGCTATAGTGCTTTAGCTGTAGCCTTAGCTTTGCCACCAGAGGGCAAGGTGGTTGCTTGTGATATCAGTGAGGAGTATACTGCGATCGCACGTCGCTATTGGCAACAAGCTGGAGTAGCTGACAAAATTGACCTACAAATTGCCCCAGCACTGGACACTCTGGATCGGTTGGTGGAAGAAGGACAGGCAGGTACGTTTGATTTTGCCTTCATTGATGCAGATAAACGGAACTACGAAAACTACTACGAGCAGGCACTGAAACTCGTGCGTAATGGTGGACTTATTGCTGTGGATAATGTCCTCTGGTCGGGGCGAGTAGCAGATCCTGAGGTAGTCGATAACAGAACTGAGGCAATTCGAGCATTTAATCAAAAGCTCTATGAAGACCAACGGGTCAACCTTAGTTTGGTACCGATTGCTGATGGATTGACTCTAGCTCTAAAGAAGTAAGAAGTAAGAAGTCAGAAGTCAGAAGTCAGAAGGTAAGCATTGAGCTATCAGTTATCAGTTATCAATCAGCTAATGACCTACAGGCATGCTACTTGAGGTGCTTTTGAATCAAACAGGTAAGCATTGGTTTAATCTTAGTTACTTAAGCTGACGGCTGACCGCTGACCACTGACGGCTGACCACTGACCGCTGACCGCTGAGCGCTGAAGGCTGAACGCTCACGTTTATGCTTCCTTGCTAAAATCATCAAAACAGTAAGGGCAACAAATACCTTTGATATATTTAGGGGAATTGAGATCAGCTTGGGAAATTGGATTTCCACAACCGTAGCACATATGGTGGGTTCCAGCTTCCAACCTGTGCTTTAGAGCAATCCGTTGATCGAAGACAAAGCACTCCCCCTCCCATAAACTTTCGTCTTCTGGGACTTGTTCTAAATACTTGAGAATGCCACCTTTGAGATGATAGACCTCTTGAAAACCCTGACTCAACATAAAGGATGAGGCTTTTTCACAGCGAATACCTCCTGTACAAAACAGGGCTACTTTTTTGTCTTTGGTGGAATCGAGGTGGTGGCGAACATATTCAGGGAATTGTCGGAATGAGTCAGTATGGGGATTTTGGGCACCTTTGAAGCTTCCGATATTGACTTCATAGGTATTGCGAGTATCAATCAGGACTACGTCTGGATCGGAAATTAGAGCATTCCAGTCCTGGGGGTTAACATAGGTACCTACCTGCTGATTGGGGTCAACCTCTGGCAAACCGATGGTAACAATTTCTTTCTTTAACCGGACTTTCAGGCGGTTGAATGGGGGGGAGTCGGTGTAGGATTCTTTATGCTGTAAGTCGGCCAGACGGGGATCGGAACGGAGAAAGGCTAGGACTGAATCAATGGCTTGACGGGAGCCTGCGATCGTGCTGTTAATGCCTTCTGCTGCGAGGAGAATGGTTCCTGTAATGCCTTGAGCTTGACAATGGGCTAGCAAGGAAGGCCGTTTATCGGCAAAGTCTGGCAATCTGACAAATTTGTAAAATGTTGCAACTACCTGGGTCATGATCCGGTTAAAGGGTGAAAAGAGTGCTGAGTTTTGAGTCCTGAGTCGGAAAGTGCCTCACTATTTACTATTCTGACGTATGGTAACACCCCGCATTAAGCTGCTATGGTAATAGTACTGTTGCGATGTCTATAGGAAAATTTTTTGCCTATCTTGCTTGACTTTCCAGTTGGATGTTGTATAATAACAAAAGTGCGGTTAATACAGTAAGCTTGATTTAGCTTAAGCTGTATTGGCCTGGGGGTATAGCTCAGTTGGTAGAGCGCCTGCTTTGCAAGCAGGATGTCAGCGGT
>WTKN01000360.1:1662-21519 GCA_011524395.1 Moorena sp. SS36440bin_2 | reverse complement strand
AAATAAAAAATAAAGGTAATGCTGTTATCACAGTTTAAATGCATAACAGCTTAGCACTCTGGTCAGCGTAAATGACACCATCCCGAGGACTTGCAGAGGAGATAATCTGGGCTAAGTTATTAACTCTAATGTTCTGACCACCGATGTTGACGGGACGACTATCACTGGTAATCAAGCCTTGGTTGGTTAATGTGCCAGAAGAGACACCACCATTAACGAAGTTGACACCATTGAAGCTACCGTCAATTGTCCCTGTTTCTCCATTCACAATGCTGGTATTAGTGCCCGTGATATCAACAGCACTACCATCAACATCCAATGTACCGAATACGCTTAAAGAATCCCCTACTTCGGATAGTAGTACTGGGTCGGTTAGAGTTTCTCCAGTGGGAATAAAAGTGTTTGACATCAAAGTTACTCCGAATGCAAGTGAATTAAGTTGAGACTGGAAGAAAACACTGGTCTACCGGCCATAGACCAGTGTAGTGTTTTTAACCTCAGGCAAACATTGACCCTTAGGCAAAAACCATAGGTTTAAACAGGGCATTAGCGCTGTTGTCTAGTCGCTAAGGTGTCTATATTTCTACAATGGCATTCGGATCAGAGCCTAATGTCTCAGTTTTTGTCTCAGTTTTGTAGCTCAGTTATTTTAACTAGGCTAGTTGTATAATTTTTTTCATACTTAGCCCAGGCTGACCTTAGATTTTTCTCAGACTAATCTCAGGTTGAACCATCAACCGATGAAATTAATTCTATTCAGAGGTTATATATACCATAAGTTGGCCTAATATTTGTCTCAGTTTTTGTCTCAGTTGTCTCAGTTTTGCTTTTTTTCTCAGTTTGGATTCAGTTTTGTTTCAGTTTGCTGCATTGATAAAGTAAATCCTATGAGATTTGGCTTAACAAGCGTGTTCTATCATGTCAGGATAAGAGCGACCGATGAAAGACACTCAAGGAAGTGGAGATTCCGAAATCTCCCAATGTAGCTAGGGTTCAAGCTACGTCCCCACCCGAAGGAGCACTTCGAGATGGATATGGCGGTTTCGACTACCTTATTTCCGAATCGATTTGTTTCATAGCTAGAAGGAGACTTTTGATGCTGTCTATTACCGCACCACAGATTGAGCCAGATCAAATTCACATGGTGTCAAAGGCTAATTCAGCAAGGTTGTAGTTTCAGAGAGAGCAATCCCGCTGACTGACCCGATTTACCCTTAATAAAAATCTCCCCATCTCCCTATCTCCCTATCTCCCCACACTTTCCACCCTCTGCTTAATTATGGGTATTCAACCAGACTTGATATTAGCTTGCCATCTGCGGTTGATAAACTGGAAGACTTTCCACTAATTCCGAGTAAAGGCAGAGATTATTGATAGCATATTTAAAAAACACTGACTCTTTCTGAGCACCACAAGACCCTTTCAGCTGCAATGTCTTACTTTCATCTTTAATCAATTCAGCACGACAATGGTAAATCAAGCCATTAGGTTTTTCAAAGCTTATCTCAGCTTGAATAGAATTGTGATTCGCATCTTCCTTAATAATTGAACCACCAACTTTGTGCTTAAACCAATCCCATCCGTAGCGGAGGATAAGTTCCCTTTCCAATACCTGAATTTTAGTTGGTAGAATTCCCCAACCTCGATAAACTCGATTGAAGCATTCAATATCACCACTACGGATTAAAATTGATTTAAATGAATTTTGATCTAAGACACCATAGTATCTTCCATCTGGGAAATCAATCGCAGTGGGAGCAAACCGATGACCACCAAAGTGGCTAGCTTTCCAGAGTCTGACATTGCTTAAGGATAACTCAGCAACAGTAGCTAAGGCTTTGCAGTAAAAAGGATTACCATACCTGGCGCAACACACATCATGGCTACCGTGGGTGCAAACCAAAATGTCTCTAGTGTCACTGTCTTGTGTAACACAGTTTGGGGTTTCTCCAGCTAAGAATTGTTTGACAATCCCAGCTACCTCACCAAGATTAGTCACATCAAACTCTAGCTTGCTGTACCCTTTTAACCTGGCCTCACCGTTGTGACTATAAATCAAAACCTTAGTCTGATCTGCTTTTAGGGTTTTATTATTAGCAATCAGCAGAAACCTTACTGGCAACTTACGGTGCTTAACCTCATCAACCAAATTTCTAAGATTGTCTGGAATATACTTAGAATCCATGGCATTAGACAACCACGGTTGGCGGCATTCTACTAAAACATAAACTTGGTAATTAGTACCACTACCGATAATGTCTTCGGCTAACTGCTGTGAATGGTCAGCACAAAAAAAAGTGTTCATGGGTTTTTATCCTTAACTATCATTTTTTTTAACTAGAAAAAAAATTATTAATTATATAGCACTACGTATTGCTGAAACGCTCTTTTAGTGAACTTTTGCCTATTGCCTCTTGCCTCTTGCCTTGTGCGTAGCGCTATACTCTGGTATCAACAAAAATTATTCCTTCAGTAACTAAGTGGGTTAAAAGAGGAGCGACATCAACCTCCCAATCGAAATCTGGTAACCATGTCATGACATCACTACCGGTAAAGGTCTCTCTGGTGAATAAATTTTCCACCAACGAGTCAGTTACTCCTCTTAAAGCGATTTCTTTACCTGAAACGATAATTTTGTAGCCATTGTCATCTGGAAGTTGTGAAATTTTGAGGCGTTTAAATTTAGGATTTCTAAACCTAGTCTCTACACCATTGGGAAATATATTAAATCCTGCTTGCGCAGGTAGAGAGTATCTAGCTAGTGGCTTGACTAAGCCATCAAGATAACAGTTATATCGTTCCTGGATATCACTGTTAGTAAGATATTCTTTGAAATTTTCGATTAAGTTATTAATCGACTGATCTAAAGGAGCAGCATCGAACCGCAGTGGCAAACTTTTACGCCAGGCTTCATTCTGCCGTAACTCACTAACCAACCAGTCTAAAAAATCCACACCAGTCTGGCAATGAATGCCTAGGGTTAAATGTAGTGACGGTTGATCCAGAGCAACAGCATAGTGCCAATGTCCACGGGGTATATACAACACATCACCAGGGGTAAGGGTACACTTCAAGTAAGGCTCCCCTTCCGGAGGTGTTTCAGAGGCTGATTTTTGCTCAGTCAAGGGGTATTTTAAAGTATCGCTAAATACGTACCATTCCTTGTTTCCCTCTATTTGCAAGATAAAGACTTCGTGAGTATCGTAGTGACAGGAAAATCCCTGTTTACTGGGCCATGAACAATAGGAATTAACTTGAGCACTATAGCCTAAATCTTGTCTAACTTCTGAGGTGAAGTTAGTAATTTCGGGTACTAGTTTATGGACCTTGTCGATGATTAGAGTTGCCCCTGACTGGCACCACTTGCTCAGATTCGCGTTTTCCTTTTCCTCCAGAACTTTGCCATCTAACGCTAAGCGCAGCTCCGGATACTTGAATTGATGGAAATTCAGGAGATTGGTGAGTTTTTGCCAAGAAAATAGATCAGCAAACTTCCTTTCATCCTCACTTGGGATAAATACTGCTTTACTCGTCCAATGGTATTCTAGGAATTTCTGCTCACTGTATGGCTTGAGGATTTTTGCGAGCACTGACATAACTATTTGAGAAAGATTAGCAACAAATAATTTATACTATAGAACTAGCTTGCACCAGAAATATAATTGAGAAGATTTCTCTAATTTCTGATACAAGCTCGGATTAAGGCAAAACTATTAGCAACTAAATTATTGCTAACAATTCTAGGCTCATAAGCAATAGCTACCTAAGAAGCTCAGATAGTCTCAGGATTCCTCGCTTCTAAGATCACCACCGTCAGCGTCAGTATTTAGGCAAGATTCAGTAGTCTTACGGGAATTATTCGGAACGATTTCCTTGATTTCGACTTGAATTTTGCTAACAGTGCGCTTTTCAGCAGTTAATCCTTTGATTTGCTCTAACATACTTTGTCTCCAACTAGTGTAGATCACCCTTTTGCTGCTTAACCTTTCGGCTATTCCTCGAAAGGATCAGTGATCGGGTATATTCTATAGACTTTAACTCAACGGCAACGCAGCAGTCAATAGTTGAGAAAGAATATTGATAAATTTTGCTAAAGCTATCCTAAGCCAATCACCTAAGAGTTAGCCTTAGAGATGTTAACTAAATGTGATGTACAGCTCAAGCTTGTTATAGCAAGGCTTGAGCTGGTTAGTTTAGCAATAATTATTATCAATTCACTCTAGAGAGTTAAGTGGACTATAGAGAATTAGCACTCGTTAGCTGTTCCCATAGCGTGCGCGTAGCGCATATGCTTACAGCAACCTGGATAGACTCAGAAGTAGTAAAGGCATCAAGAAGAAAACGCTTCCAATATATAGGAACGCTAAATACTTCCGATCACTGGCAACAGCCGCTAAGGTTTCTGCACCCAGGATTGGCATTTGCCTCAAAACAGGAATGCTGTAGATGAGCACAACGGCGAGGGTGTTGTACAGTAGATGTACTGTAGCTATTTCTAGAGCAGGGATTGGGTTTTGCGTTATTCCGGTAGCGGCAAGTAAGGCAGTGATACAGGTTCCGATATTTGCCCCTAGGGTAAACGGATAAATTTCTTCTAAGCTCAACAAACCTGTACCAGCTAGGGGAACGATCAGGCTGGTGGTAGTGGAAGAAGATTGCACGATTACAGTGACTAGTGTCCCAGAAGCAATCCCAGCCATGGGACCGTTACCGATAGCCGTGTGCAACATCTGATTCGCTCGTCCTACCATTAAGGTTTTGAGCAGTTTACCAATGAAAAATATGGATAGGAAAATAAGACTGATACCCAATACTATCAGGGCAATACCATTAAATGGTTCTGGTAAACTATTACTGAGAGTATTAATCCTATCAGTGACTGGATCCGTGGCAATTTTAATCAGATTGACGTTGTTTAAAGTAATCGAATTTTCACCCACAACCAGGCTTGTTAAAAATAGACTAATCTTTTCGAGGAAGTGAGTGGTAATTTCCAAAGGTAGGAAGATAACCACACTAATTAGATTGAAGAAGTCGTGGATGGTTGCAGCAGCAAAAGCTTGTTTAAATTCGTCCTTATTTTGAATATGTCCTAAACTAACCAGTGTATTAGTAATGGTGGTGCCAATGTTAGCGCCCATAACCATAGGAACAGCCGTTGCCACTGGCAAACCACCAGCTACTAGACCCACAATAATCGAGGTTACTGTACTTGAAGATTGGATTAAAGCAGTTGCTAGGGTACCGACAATTAAGGCAGCAAAGGGATTAGTAGCAAACTCGAACAATTCCTGGGCTTGCTCCCCAGTAGCTGAGCTAAAGCCTGAACTAATTATCCCTACTGCCACAATCAGTAGGTAAACCAAAACTAGAATACCTACCCATTTGTAAAAGGTAACAACAAGCTTGTCTGAGTTATGAACGCTTTCCATTACTCTACTACAGTAGACCTCTTGCAAAAATAAATATGAAATCAAAATCTATCCCTTTTGCCTTTTGCCTTTTGCCTTTTGCCTTGTCTTCACCAAGGTTTATGAGACTTATGCAAGAGGTCTAGTGTTTGTATTTGGGTGGTGAACATAGGATTGATAGTACAAGGGAACAGGGAACAGCGGATCTGGGAACAGTACTAAAAAGCTTGGAGGTTTTTTTGTACTGGTGCAAGCTCTCAGTATGATGTACACAGGATTTTTGGATTTTTCCCGATTCCCGATTCCCGATTCCCGATTCCCGATTCCCGATTCCCGATTCCCGATTCCCTGTTCCCTAAAATTCCCAAATTAAATCAAGGTAACCAAAAATTACTAAATAACGTCTGACCAAACTCCCTTACAGTTTTATTAATATTCCGTGTCACCTGAATATGGAATTCATCAGCATCAACAGGAATAATCTTGGCGAGATTTCCCTGTCTAAAGCGCCTAATTACCAAATTTGCTGCTTCCAAACCGGTAACATACGCTTTTTCCTGAGACCAAGAACCGTGGCGAGTGACAATCCAATCCCCACTCATAAATACATTTTCAATACTAGTAGTTCCCCGCATCATATACTGATAGCTACCGGGAGCAAAGTGAGTTACTCCTTGGGGTACTCGAATCACAGTACTGTCAATCAGATTTGCCTCTCGAAAACCAGAAACACAGGTGCCTAGGTCACGCTGAACTTTCTGGATAATTTGCTCATCACTCAGGGGTAGCAACTGGTTAGCATGGTAAAAGTCTGCTTCAATTACGCTACCAGGTTCATCCCGGTACTCATCGTGCAAAGCATTAAGGTCAAAAAATGTCCAACCCGTGGTGGCATCAAAGCCAAAACAAGCATTAGAGGGATGGCGAATCTCAACTTTGCGGTCAAACCATAGTCTGGTTGATAGCACATCAATTCCCCCTAAATTCATCAGGTTGCCGAATTCCTTGCGGCTTTGGAGAATGGTGCTATTCTGAAGGATTTTCTTCATACCATTGATACTGACAGCAAAAATCACCGCGTCAGCCTCAAAGCATTCATCACCACACATTACCCCTTTGGCCTTGCCTGTGTGGTCTAAAATAATGTCATTAACCCGTTTATTGGTAAGTACCTTTCCCCCGGCTTTTTCAATCTCTTCCACCCAGGGTTTAAATATCATCTGTGCTACCGTTCCTCGGCACCAGACCACATCAAAGTCCGGTTGGTGAGCCAAAATGAAGTAATACAGCATTCCTAGGGCGGCTGCCGCTGAACACTGCTCTCCTGGAGCAAATAAACCCACTAACAGCATGGGCTCAAAGGAATCCTTGTAGAGTCGTGCCGAAACCCCAAACTGTTTAAATAATTCACGGGCGGTTACCGAGTCGTACCTAGTCCAGGCCTGGTGGGAATTATCGAAGTCAATAACGGCATAGAGCAGGGGTAAGGCAGAGAGTCGATCAATCAGGGGTAAGCGTTTGAAGTCGGGGTAGAGGAAGGTTCCTAGAGGGGTGGGAAGTCGTGGTTCATTTTGAAAGATCGGGGATTCGACTTCTAATCCAGCAGGGGAATACTGGGAAGAACGAGTGAAAGGAGTGAAAGGATTGAGTCGGAGTTCCTTTACCAGGTTGAAAATATTGTGATAGGGATACCAGAAACCATGAATTCCCCCCTCTACAGAACGTCCACCCGCTGTTTTCCATCCTGCTACTAAACCACCAGGATAGGAACTTGCTTCTAGGAGAGTGACATCGTAACCTTGTTTAGCTAAGTGGTGAGTTGCGCCTAAGCCTGCCCATCCGGCACCGACTACAACTACTCGTTTTCTTTCTGAAAGTTCTGACATTGACCTAAAATTGAGTCTATTGACAACTCTTTTTTCAGGATCGCACAATTATGAAGTTATGTTAAGAGAATTCTGTGATGGGTGATGGGTGGTCCTTTCCAAAAAAAAAAGCGGCTGGAACCATTGCCACAACCGCCACTGTACATCAACTGGGAGGAAATCCTAGAGACATATGTCAAAAACTTTCCAAGATGTTTGACAAGCTCTAGTAAAGCTACGTTACTTACTTACTACAAGGTGTCTTCCACAGATTCCCGAAAATTTCTGATCAAATTTTTGGGAATTGGTAAACATCACTACTTCCTTTAGGTGTTAGGTATTCGACTTTAGGTATTAGGTGTTACTTTTTATACGTTATATTTTTTTATTAATTGTTAGGTGTTATGAATTATGAGTTGATTGATTTTAAGGTGTACTGTTTTATTTTCAAATAAACAGTTTACTTAATAACCTTTAGACATTACTTATTAATAAGTATGCGTTAACTAGTGTAGTTGATATTTTAGGTAGCTAGTACAAGGGTGATAAACACATCATACTTACACTGTCAACAGCTCACTAGTCGGTTAGTCTTAACCAAAACTCCGAGTATCCTGGAGTAGTTCAGATTATAGACCATTAGCTGACCCGACTTAAGATATACATACCTGTGTGAACATAGTATTTTCGGAGAAAGGCAATATCAGCAAAGGCGGAGCGATCGCATTATGACTCAACTCTATGAGCAGCTCAACCAGCTAGTGACTGCAGCATGTAGTCATCCACCTGGGAGCGCTCAGCGTCAAAGAAACTTAACAAAAATTATTCGTTTAATCAGTAAGAAACTTTGGCAAGAACATAGTCCCTACTATCAAGACGCACTCCAACAAACCTGGATTTACTTTTGCCAGAATATTTGCGAAGGCAAAACCGGTAATCCCTACGACTCTAGCCGTGGCAGTGTGGTCACTTGGCTCAATTTCTACTTGAAGAAACGACTCCAAGACTTTCGCATCAAGACCATAGACGGACAAAATAAGACAGTATCTGCTAGCAAGGGTAAAGATGGTGAAAACCTTGACCCGATCAATAGTGTGGCAGCTCCACCCGATGTGCCTAGGTTACTCGAAGATATAAGGGAATGGGTGGAAACGGCGGCTGTTGATAGTGATCTACGCACTACCCATATTAAAGGTCATCGAGAGCTGACTTGCCAAGTCTTAATTTTGCGGCGCTTGCCTCCAGAAACTAGCTGGAAAATCCTATCAGAAGAGTTTAATGTATCAATTTCTACATTAAGTAGCTTTTATCAGCGACAATGTTTGCCCCGTTTGCGTAAATTTGGAGAATCGGAAGGATATCTATAATAGGAGGTTCCTTAAAAAGACTTACCTTAACCTTAACTTAGTTCAGTCAAGGTGTTTACCTGAATACAAAAACACAATTGCTATGACCTACAACACCCATAACCTAGAAGAATTTGCCCTTCCTCTGCCCATTACTCAAAATGCACGGAGGAGTGCTGAGCAATTTGCGGATCAGCAGCCTACCCCTAAAAAAGCTGAGCAAGTTCGACTCAACACCTTGGCTGTATTGGTTGTCAATGATTACATGCAAATGATGGGGATGCCTACAGATTTAAAAGCCTCAGACAGCTGGAACCCTATTATACGCCTGTTAGCTAATGTGGCAGACTTGGAAATATCCGGTATCGGTCGTATCGAATGCCGAGCAATCAAATCCCAAGATTCCTTCTGCCATATTCCCCCGGAAGTTTGGTCTGATCGAATTGGGTATGTCGTTGTTCAGATTGATGAACAATCCTCGGAGGGAACAGTGTTGGGATTTACTCCAACTGCTGATACCGAAGAGTTACCCATTAGTCAACTACGACCTGTTGACGATTTAATCGATCACTTCCATCAACCCATAGCACAACCGAGATCACAGGTAGTCCAGAGAACAAGGGTAAACTTGAGTCAATGGTTAGACAATGTGGTTGAAACTGGTTGGCAAACTCTCGAAAGCTTGGAAAACTTATTAAACCCACCCGAACCAATTTTCGCTTTCCGCTCTGCTGGTCTAGACTCAACTGAGGCATTACCCCTAGAGGAAAATCTTGATGTGGGCATTAGGCGGGCTAAGTTAATCGACTTAGGGCTATTGCTTGCTGGTTCCCCGGTCGCTTTGGTGGTGGCACTTGTCCCAGGATCTGAACTCAAGGAAAATATTAGCCTCAAGGTATATCCTACCGGTAGTCAAACCTATTTGCCTCCCAACCTCACCCTCACTGTGCTGGATACATCCGGAACAGTGTTTCTCGAAGCCCAAGCCAGACAAATCGATAATTACATTCAATTGCAGTTCAGTGGTGTACCAGGAGAGCAATTTAGTGTCGAAGTTGCCCTTGGCGATGCCAGGATTATTGAGGACTTTACCATCTGATCCCATAGCGTGGCCTACCGCCAATCTAAGAATTACTAAATTTAGCCATCGATACAGCACTGAAAGCGTTATAATTCATAATCCTTTGGGAACAGATCGGTTATCTGGTGTCTTGTTTGATATCAAAACTGATATCAGTTAGTGCTCAATCCTATAGTGCTCAATCCTAAGACACCGATACACCCTCTATAAACTTATATAAATCTCTATAAACTTATATAAACCTCTATAAACCTTTATAAACCTCTATCAATAGGTAAAATGAGAGGACAAATCACATCTGCAACACAAGTGATCCATGACCAATGATCAATAACACGCGCAGCATTGGTAAATTAGTTGTCTTAAAAATCGGAGATGGTTCTTTTGACCAAGGCTTTCCAGTAACTTTACAGATTTGGGAAGAGGGCAAAAGCCCTTTGTTGGAAATCACTGGCAGGCTACCTCCTGGTCCTGAGATTCTCCAATCGTGCCAAAATTGGACAACCAGTTATCACAGTTTGGGATTACGTTCCCGTCTAGAAGCATCAGTGGTTCAAGTGACGAATGTATCTAAACTGGAACGGTGCTACAATGCCGCCCAAGTCTTAGGCGATCGTTTAAATACTTGGCTATCCTCAGAGCCATTTCGACCGATTAAGGAGAAATTACTCGAACAACTATTACCCTCCGATGAAATCCGTCTAATTATTCAAACTGAGAACATTTGTTTACGGCGACTTCCCTGGCATCTGTGGGATTTTTGGGAACGCTATTCCAAGGCGGAAATTGCTTTAAGTTCCTTAAAGTATGAACCAGTTTGGCGACAGTTCAAGCCTCACACAAAGGTAAGAATTTTAGCAATTATAGGCAATAGTATTGGTATTGATACTGAAGCAGATAAGAAGTTGCTAGAGCAATTACCTGATGCTGAGATAAAATTTCTCATAGAACCCCAGCGTCAGCAAGTCCATGAAGCCCTTTGGGAGCAATCTTGGGATATCCTATTTTTTGCTGGTCATAGTTCTAGCAAAAACGATGCTGAAACGGGTCACATTTATATTAATAAAACCGATAATTTAACCATTCATCAGTTAAAGTTTGCCTTAAAAAGAGCAATTGAAAAAGGCTTAAAAATCGCTATTTTTAATTCTTGTGATGGCTTGGGTTTAGCCTCAAATCTCGCTAATTTACAAATTCCCCAAATTATTGTGATGCGAGAACCGGTACCAGACCGGGTTTCACAGGAATTTTTAAAATATTTTTTAACGGCTTTTTCTCAGGGGCAGCCCTTCTATTTAGCAGTGCGGGAAGCTAGGGAACGATTACAAGCCATAGAAGACGAGTTTCCTTGTGCAACTTGGTTACCGATAATTTGTCAGAATCCCGCCGCCGCGCCACCGACTTGGAAAGGCTTGAGGAACAACAATATTACTGGAATATATTCAGTTCCAACTCCAACACGTTTACCTCAAAACTTAGTTAAACCCCAGTGGAACAAGTTCGCCTTTTTGGGTAAGCTAAGCTGGGTAACGGTATTACTGACGAGTTTGGTAATTACATGCTTTTTTATAATTATACAGCAGCTTGGTTTACTGCAAGGTTTGGAGTTAAAAGCCTATGACCACCTGATCAATAGAAGACCAGTAGAGTTTCCCGATTCCCGTCTGATAGTGGTAGAGGTTACTGAAAAAGATATTGAAGCTCAACAGTCGGATTTAAGACCAGGTACCTCCTTATCAGACCGATCACTCAAACAACTTTTAGAAATACTGAATTCCTCTCAAGCCAAAGTAATTGGCCTAGATATCCATCGGGATTTTTCTGTAGGACAAAATTACCAAGAATTGGGAACTCTCCTAGAGCAAAGCGATAACTTGGTCGCGGTGTGCAAAGGTAGTAACGAATACGACTCAGGAATTTCACCGCCTCCAGAAATTCCCAAACAAAACTTGGGCTTTAGTGATGTTGTACCTGACCCAGACGGGGTGATCCGTCGCCATCTGTTGGCCTTTAACCCTAATCCCAAATCAGTGTGTAGTGCTTCCTATGCTCTGAGTACTCAGTTGGCCATGCGGTATCTAGTGGCACAGGAAATCTTTCCCACCTACACGGATCAAAAATACTTACAGCTAGGTGATGTAGTCTTTACACCCTTAACTAAGCATACTGGCGGTTATCATAACCTGGATGATTGGGGACACCAAATCATGCTGAATTACCGTTTTCACCAATCTCCAGAGGATTTTGTGCCCCAAGTCACTCTCTCTGAAGTTCTAAACGGTAAGATCAATCGTGATGCCTTCAAGGGAAGAATTGTTCTGATTGGGGTTACTGCTCCGAGCCGTAATGATTATTTTTTTACACCCTATAGTAAAGGGAATGATATAGAGGATCAAACACCAGGGGTAATTATCCATGCCCACATGGTAAGTCAGATTATAAGTGCTGTTTTAGATAAGCGACCCCTGATACAAGATTGGCCTGCATGGGCTGAAGTAGTGTGGATTTGGGGTTGGTGCCTAACGGTTGGTCTGGTCTGTTGGCGCTGTAAATCTGAGCTACGTTTAGGTGTGTTGGTGTTGACTTTATCGATTCTCTACGGGTCGTGTTTAGGTCTTTTGAAACAAGGGTATTGGGTACCATTAGTACCCTCAGCATTGGCTGTGGTGGTTATTGCTGGTTTTATTATTTGCTATGATAAACCCTCACCACATCGTCTAAAATTGGTCAAGTAATCTAAGAATTAAGAATTAAGAATTAAGACTTAAGAATTAAGAATTAAGAATTAAGAAGTCAGAGGTTGTCTGAGAAGTCTGATTTGCTACATCCAAGCCCCCTAAATCCCCCGAGCGAGCAATCCCTCGCTCGGGGGACTTTTAGAAGCAAATTGACTCTTGTTCCCCCCAAAGTTGGGGGGCTAGGGGGGCAAAATTTAGTATAAAAAAACTTTTCAGATATCCTCTCAGTAAGCCTGTTAATTATCCCTCTTCTGTCACTCTCCGGTTTTTCCTATTATTAAGACTTTCTACAAACAAGGTATATTAAGCAATACAGCGTTCGATGATGACATTTTGAAAATTTTAGCACTCTCATGAATTTATACTCATAAAAAAGCTGGCTATCGCTGGATATACAAAGGTTCTAGAATGCGCGAAATGGCAAAAGTTTTCGGAGAGTGACAGAAGAGGGTTATAGCGTATCTCATAGCTATGAGATACACAGGATTTTTTCCCTCTTCCCACTTCCGACTTCCCTGCTCCCTGCTCCCTGCTCCCTGCTCCCTGCTCCCTGCTCCCTGCTCCCTGCTCCCTAAAACCTAAAAAATTGTACCTTATGGGTATAAAACTTGCTATATATTGATCAGCTACACTGAAGTTTTTTACCCCGACTCCCGACTCACGACTGCCGACTCCCTACTGCTATGGAATTGCAAGCATTACCCGTAACCTACACTGACATAGAAGCTGCGGCCAAACGCTTATCGGGCAATGCCCATCAAACCCCAGTCCATACCTCCAGGACTGTCAACCAGCTCACCAACGCTCAAGTCTTCTTTAAATGCGAAAACTTCCAACGTATTGGTGCCTTTAAATTTAGGGGGGCTTATAACGCCCTGTCACAACTATCTGAAGCACAAAAACAGCGAGGGGTTCTCACCTTTTCTTCTGGTAATCATGGTCAAGCGATCGCATTATCTGGCACCCTCCTCGATATCCCCACCACTGTAGTGATGCCCAAAGATGCCCCAGCGGTGAAGCAAGCCGCTACCCGTGGCTATGGTGCTGAAGTAATTTTATATGATCGGGCTGAATTGAGACGAGAAGCATTAGCCGACGAGTTATCACGCGATCGCAAACTCACCATCATTCCTCCCTACGATCACCCCCATATCATTGCTGGACAAGGTACTACTGCCAAAGAACTCCTAGAACAAGTTGGTTCACTGGATCTGTTACTGGTGTGTTGTGGTGGTGGTGGCTTACTCTCAGGATGTGCGATCGCAACCAAAACCCTATGTCCTAATTGCCGTGTGATTGGTGTAGAACCAGCACAAGCTGATGATGCCACCCGTTCCTTCCATAGCAAAATCCTCCAAACTGTTGACAATCCCAACACCATTGCTGACGGAGCCAGAACTCCCAGCCTCGGCAAACTTACCTTTCCCCTAGTCCTTAATTACGTTGATGACATGGTAACGGTATCGGAAGCTGCGATTATCCGTACCATGTTTTTCCTGTGGGAACGACTCAAAATTGTAGTTGAACCCACTGGTGCCTTAGCCGCTGCTGCCTTACTTGAAGGGATTATTAAAATGCCCAATGCTCGGATTGGTGTCATTATCAGCGGTGGCAATGTGGATTTGAAGCAAATTGCTCAATTGACTGGAAACTAACTGTTTTATCATGTTGCTTGACAACTTATAAAACTAGGGAATAGGAAACAGGGAACAGCGGATCTGGCAACAGGGGATCAGGAGGGAGATTACCTACTTTAATTGGTAGGTTTTTTTATAAGTGTAAAAAAATACCAATTAAAGTAGGCGATCGCGTTTTGATTATAATTAAAATATATTTTAAGAAGGAGTGGGATTGCTTGTCTGTATTATAGAAGTTGCGCTCGCCACTCAAACTTCAGCAACCTTTAACAAATGCCACAAATTGTCTGGTCAAATTATCTGCAGTATCGAGCCGAACTAAGGGGATTTGACCTAGCTAAGATCGAGGAAATCCTGAGATTTTCTGGAGAGAGATATTATGATACCGTCACAGGCAGACAAATCGCAGTTGGCAAGCACGACAATCAGTTAGTCATAATTCCTTATGAACGCAGTGGTGATTTGATAACTCCAGTAACCATCCATAGTACCACCCGTCAACAACTACGATTCCGCTTAAGAACTGGGAGATTTATTATTAATGAATAACTTAATTAATAATGCCAAGATGACATACTTTGAACAAGAGGATATCCTTCACCTTACCCTGTCTGATGAACCAGAAGCAGGTAGTGTCGAAATTAGTCCCAATATTACCGCCGAACTCAATGAAGCAGGAGAATTAATTGGAATAGAGATTATCCAAGCAAGTTCCTTTATCCGAGACGCGATTGTAGAATCAGCCCAGGGAAAGCTCTTGAATCTTTCGGCTAAGCATTCAGCTTAGGGGCTTGTGTGTAAAAAAAATACCAATTAAAGTAGGGTGGGCAAAGTTATCTTATCTAGAAGACACATTTTAACCAAAATATGTTTTGATGCAGTCGCTCATGGGGCAAACCCCCAAGACTGCGCTGCATCGCTTTTTGCCCAACCGACAAGCTTAGAATCTACGTTTTTCAAAGCGTAGAGAGTTAAATTACTTTCTTGCTATCTTAGATTTTGGGTTTAAATCTTCCACTAACTTTACTAGATCAGGATTAGTCTCTGCCCATGAGTTCCGCTCATTTCTAATTTTACCGATGTGGGATTCAACATTTTCTGGTGTAATTATAACACCAAAATCCTCTGGAACAGTCTGAGATTGATAACTGAACAGGCGATTGAGAATTAAATCACCGACTTCCTCGCGATAATGAGAGCTATCCCAATAGTTTGTCATCTGTTCCCTAATTGCTTCTGTGGTAATGCTGTTATAGCCAGAAAAATCCCACACTGGTGTAATCTCCACTAACTGACGTTTCCATTCTTCAAATACTGGCCACAGTCCAGTAATCCTAAGACTTTCCCATTGAGTAGCATGGGATGGTGATATAAATACTTTTAGATCTATCCCTTTTTCCTTACAGGTCTCAACAATGTATTGAAAATCATCCAAAAAACTATCGGAAAGTTGATACTCTTTATAATAGCCTTCACTGGTCATTAAGCCCTTTAGCATGTCCTGAAACCCTTCTGGTAAAGGTTTTTTGGGCTTATTATTATAAACAAAACGCCTACCATTGGCATCATAGAGAAAGTAAGCCTTTGACTTGATACTAGAACTTAGGGTGGATTTGCTAGCATTCAGGGCGTTTAGGGATAGGGTAGAATTAATCACCTCTTGCAGAGGAATAGTTTCTTGATTAATCAGACTTTCTTTAAAATCTGGAGCATTAGTTTTCAATTCATTGAACATGAAAAAGTCCAGACCAATCACAACGGTTTTTAAATCCGGTTGATTAGTTAGAGCATGGTCAAAATAACGTTTAACTTCATACATATTTGGACCAACTAGTGCCAAATTGTATCCGGAGTTTCCTGGTTTAAGCACTGGGTGGTTTGGGTTAAGTCCCAGGTCAGTTCGTGATGACCCTAACAGAATGGTTTTGGGTTCATTACGAATAACATCTATAGCCTTGAATAGCCTGACATGGTTAAATTGTTCAGGCTTTAACTGATTTACACCGGGTAACTCTGGGCTATTTATGACTCCGTAAGGGTCAACAGCAGCGTTCAATAAGCCAAAACCGAATAAACTGGGCAAGGTAACTGCTGCTAAGGTTAAGTTAAATCGACGATAGGAGTTCATATAGATACGATGGCTTTTCTATAGTTTTTTTCCCTTTTTTTATTTTACCAGTGAAAATATTGGATGAAACAAAAAAACCTCAGTATCAACTGAGGTTTTTACGGTATATCTGCTTCAGGTAAGCTAATGGGCTACGCTCACGCTACGCAAACAGCGGTCAGCGGTCAGCAGACTTAAGTCATACCAAATCTAGTTATTATAGGTTACTTACTTAAATCCTCAAATCAAGTCTAGGTAAGGACTTTGATTATTTTAAATATAGTCTTATTAAACAGAATTTTGTATCATATTAAACAAATGCTTACCTGTTTTATTCAAAAGCACCGATTGCGCTACTTGACATGCTGCGCGAACAGTAGCATCTCAAGTAGCTTTGCCGTAGGCCTTTAGGTGATAGCTAATCCCTGAATGCTTGAGTCCAAAATATGGAGTAATAGTAGGGTGCTTTATTAACCCACCCTACTACTAGAAAAAAGCGTCCGCAGTTTGCTTAAAGAACACTAAGAGAAAACTTAGCAAGACTTAGGCAACAGTTAAGTTAACCTGAGCAACCACATCGTTGAAGTCTTTGTCACCACCACCGAAGAGATCCTCGAAACCAAAGGTGTTATCCCCTAGCAGGCGAATGTGGTCAGCTTGATCTGGGTTAGCCCCGACGTAAGCAAAGTAGGCATTCAGGTCGGAGTCGTCTTGATTTGCATTAGAAGGATTATTAGCTAGGAACTCCGCTACTGTGCCATCGGAAATTAGGAATGGAGCCAGTATTACCCCACCGGATACTCCAACACTTAAGTCTACTCGATTGGAGAGTGCAGCTTCTGCATAACCAGCATCACCAACATTAATACCGTTAACTGCGCCACTGAAATCATCAATCACATACCAGCCAACGGTATTATTGAATTCAGCTTCACTGTTGACCACAAGACTACCAGTTACTCTACCAGTCACGTCGGTCAAATCGATCAATTCCAGAATCCCTTGAATGTCGTTAGGGCCTGCTCCCACTGGTGGAGTGGAATCTGAACCGTCTGAGACAACCACAGTAGCATCATTGAAGTCGAAATCATTGCCATCTTCAAAGCGCAAGGTTAACTGACCATTGCCATTGTCAGTAACCTGTAAATGGTTCTGACCATCGCTATTCAGTGAAGGATTACTGAAGAATACGTTGGAGGTAGGATCCTGTCCCGCTAGTACCCCATCAAGAGAGCCACCTTGGATCACGTAGAATGTTACGTTATCGTTAGGGTTAAAACTGTCGATGATGCGGGTGGGTTGAGCACTACCTAAACTGTCAGGGAGAACAGAGAAGATCGTATCACCTCGTAACAAAGCAGCTTCTATATAACCAGTCTGACCAGGGGCAATGCCATCAACTGTACCTAGGGCATCATCAGCAACAAATGCTCCAATTTCACTGACTTCACCAAGTTCACGACCTGTAAGAGTGAATTGCAGTCGGGCTTCTCCATCATTGTTGCTGTTAACCGTAAAGGAATTATTGGCATTCTGAGTCAGAGGCGTTACAGGCGTAGTTGGTTCAATGGTGAAGTTAACAGTGTCTGTGTTAGTGCCGCCATTACCATCACTTACCTCATAGGTTACGCTATCAGTGCCAGTGAAGTTGGCATTGGGGGTATAGATAATAAAGTCATCTGTAGCATCATTCGGAGTGCCATTATCATCAACTGCTGCCGTACCGTTGGTTGGATTGTTGACAATTGCCAAACTTAGCGGATCGCCATCAGGATCAGAGAAACTATTTAGAACATTAAGGGTAACTGGAGTGTTTTCTGCAGTAGTAGCAGTATTATTATTAGTGTCTGTTACTACTGGAGATTGATTAGCACGAGTCACTTCAAGGTCAACGGTAGCTGTGACCGCAGCATTAATGCCATCACTAACCTCGTAGGTGAAGCGATCAAACCCAATGAAACCATTATTAGGAGTATAGGTAATGGTGCTATCTTGATTAACGGTTACTGTGCCATTAAGTCCTTGCTGGTTAATGGTTACAGTCAGCGCATCACCTTCAGGATCAACGTCATTAGCTAGAACATTGATATCAACTGCAGTGTTTTCTAAAGTGTTTGCAGTGTCATCTGCCGCTACAGGAGATTGATTAGGAACAGTAACATCAACGTTAACGATAGCTGTGACCGCAGGATTGGTGCCATCATCGATTTGGTAGATGAAGTTATCAGCCCCAGTGAAAGCATCATTAGGAGTATAGGTAATGGTGCCATCTTGATTGACTTCTGCAGTACCATTACCGCCCTGCCGGTTGATGGCCACATTTAGGGCATCACCCTCAGGATCAGAGTCATTAGCTAGGACGTCAATAGTAACTGCAGTGTTTCCTACAGTGGTAGCTGTGTCATCTACCGCTACTGGAGGTTCATTAGGATCAGTGACATTAACATTAACCGTAGCTGTGACCGCAGGATTGGTGCCATCATCGATTTGGTAGGTGAAGCTATCAGTGCCAGTGAAACCATCAACAGGAGTATAGGTAATGGTGCCATCTTGATTGACTTCTGCGGTACCATTAGCGCCCTGCTGGTCAAGGGTTACAGTTAGGGCATCTCCCTCAGGATCAGTGTCATTAGCGAGGACATTGATATCAACTGCAGTATTTTGCTCAGTGCTAGCAGTATCGTCTGCCGCTACTGGAGGTTGATTAGGATCAGTGACATTAACCTCAACGGTAGCTGCAACCGGAGCATTGGTGCCATCATCGATCTGATAGGTAAAGGTATCAGTGCCAGTGAAACCATCAACAGGAGTATAGGTAATGGTGCCATCTTGATTGACTTCTGCTGTGCCATTACCACCTTGTTGGTCAATGGTTACAGTTAGGGCATCTCCCTCAGGATCAATGTCATTAGCTAGGACATTGATATCAACTGCAGTGTTTTGCTCAGTGCTAGTAGTATCGTTTGTCGCTACTGGAGGTTGATTAAGCTCAGTGACATTAACATTAACTGTAGCTGTAGCCGGAGCACTGGTGCCATCATCGATCTGGTAGGTGAAGCTATCAGTGCCAATGAAACCATCAACAGGAGTATAGGTAATGGTGCCATCTTGATTGACTACTGCTTCGCCATTAGTGGCCTGCTGGTCAAGGGTTACAGTCAGGGGATCTCCCTCAGGATCAATGTCATTAGCTAGGACATTGATATCAATTGCAGTGTTTGGCGCAGTGCTAGCTGTGTCGTCTGTGGCTATTAGAGCAGAATCAGGCTCAGTAACATTAACCTCAACGGTAGCTGCAACCGGAGCATTGGTGCCATCATTGATCTGGTAGGTGATGGTATCAGTGCCAGTGAAACCATCAACAGGAGTATAGGTAATGGTGCCATCTTGATTGACTACTGCTTCGCCATTAGCGCCCTGCTGGTCAATGGTTACAGTTAGGGCATCCCCCTCAGGATCAGTGTCATTATCTAGGACATCGATATTAACTGCAGTGTTTAGGAGAGTGCTAGCTGTGTCGTCTACCGCTACTGGAGGTTGATTAGGATCACTGACATTAACCTCAACGGTAGCTGCAACCGGAGCATTGGTGCCATCATTGATCTGATAGGTAAAGCTATCAGTGCCAGTGAAACCATCAACAGGAGTATAGGTAATGGTGCCATCTTGATT
>WTKN01000360.1:0-1562 GCA_011524395.1 Moorena sp. SS36440bin_2 | reverse complement strand
GAGTATAGGTAATGGTGCCATCTTGATTGACTTCTGCTGTGCCATTACCACCTTGCTGGTCAATGGTTACAGTTAGGGCATCCCCCTCAGGATCAGTGTCATTAGCTAGGACATCGATATTAACTGCAGTGTTTAACTCAGTATTAGCAGTATCGTCTGTGGCTACTGGAGGTTCATTAATAACAGTGACATCAACGCTAACTGTAGCAGTGACCGGAGGATTGGTGCCATCATCGATCTGATAGGTAAAAGTATCAGTACCAGTGAAACCATCAACAGGAGTATAGGTAATGGTGGCATCTTGATTGACTACTGCGGTGCCATTAGCCCCTTGTTGGTCAATGGTTAGAGTTACGGTATCACCATCATTATCAGAGTCATTAGCTAGGACATCAATGGTAACGTCGGGATTACCATTAGTACTAACAGTGTCATCTACTGCAACAGGAGATTCATTAATTAGGTTAAAGTCAATATAATCAAGTCGAACAAATTCCTGATCGTTACTTTGTCCGGTAACGGTGATTTGAGTCCCCTCGGGAATAAATATGCTCTCAGTAACAATTAGATCCTTGAAACTTTCAGCAACAGGGAAAATATTATCACTAACGGGACTATCCAGAGTTAATTGAAACGTCTGATCACCAATAGCTACCTCGATTGTGCTATTGCCGTCTGGCTCATCAGAAGCGTTCAGGACAACCTGGTAAGTGCCACTGGGGAGATCAAATGTTGTAGTAGCAGACCCAGTGCTATTACCATCAGGTAAATTGACGATAGTATTATTTGCAAAAATATTATCAACAATTATAAAATTATTTAGAGTAAAGCGCGGGTCTTCAAATTCAAATCTTGGCATAATATTTAGTCTTAAAAAACTCCTCAGTTGCTAAGGCTGTGGGCACTTAACGTTAACAATGATGGTAAGCTAATGGGCTACGTGCAGGCTACGCCAACAGCTATTAGCTCAAAGCCTTTGGCTGTTCGCGTAACCCATTAGCTGATCGCAAAATTGCTGTTGAACTCATCATTAATAGCTGATAGCATGTAGTGGATACCAGTCCCCTGAATGCTTATCTAATGATCTACCAATAAATAAATACCTACTAACGTCAAGATATCCGGATTTATTTTCCAGATTAATGGCAAGATGTAAGATGCAACAATACAGGTTTGTTGATGCTCTTATCTAAATCAAAACTATTTTTTTAATAAAGATTATTAAGGAGTTATTTTAAGATAATTATTTATATTTTTACCCTATTCCCTGTTCCCTATTCCCTGTTCCCTGTTCCCTGTTCCCTTTGCTATAACAATGAAGCGATCGCTTGAAACAAAAATCTCACATAATATCCCTTAGTAAAAGGAAAGAGCCTTACCATCTATGCTCTTTCCTTACTCTGAAAAAATACCTTATCTATTGATGCCATGAGTTTTGCTTAATGTCACTAGTATTCGGTTAAGTTTATCAAGTCTTTATAGTAGTAATTTTATATTTCTGCTAAATAATAGAATCAGCAATCGGGAGTAGAGAGTGTGGGGAGATGGGGAGATGGGGAGAT
>WTKN01000051.1 GCA_011524395.1 Moorena sp. SS36440bin_2 | reverse complement strand
GTAGGGCGTAGGGCGTAGGGCGTAGGGCGTAGGGCGTAGGGCGTAGGGCGTAGGGCGTAGGGAAAAAGAATCATCCTCATTCATTTAGGATTACTATTAATAGTTTTTGTTTAAATTAATTACTATAGGGCTTTTAATAGCTATATTTTATACATATCTACACATATTTTTTTAAACCAATTACTAAATTTTATATTCCCTGTTCCCTGTTCCCTGTTCCCGATTCCCGATTCCCGATTCCCTATTCCCTAATTCCGTTGAACTTGTCTGCGTTGATTACGATTTTGATTACGACTTTGATTACGAGAACCCTGGGCTGCCAATGCCGGGACTTTTTTAACCTTATTAGTTTTAGGTTCTTCGACCACCAATCCTGATAGTCCTCCACAAGCCAATACAAAGACTGGATTAACATGGGCATTGACCAGAAATTCCACCATGTACAAGGTTACAGCCACGGTCAGTACCGCCACTGGTGAAGCTTGCCGCTTTGACCACAAGTCGGCTGGACAACGGAACCAAAACATAGTCAATACCGGCATTAGTAAGGATGTGGTCAGGCTGGCTAGTCCAACGGTGCCGGTTTCACCAAAAGCAAGAATCCACAAACTATCTGGAATCGTAACTAGGTCACCGTTTTCATTAAAGATCAGACTTCTTCCCCATCCTCCCCAGCCAAACACGATCCGTTCCCGTGCTTTATCTACAAGTAACTCTTCATTATTAAATCTAAACTCTAAGGATTGGAGACGGTCTTCAGGAACTATATTCGATACATTGGAAATAATCTGATCACTAAAGTAGGTGTCAGTCTGTGAGTTAATGTATAAGTAAGAACAAATAAGCCCAATTAGGATAAAGACTGGCAAAGCAGTGCGAAAATACTTGCCAAAAAACAAGATGCCAACTCCCAACAGTAGTAAGAAATAAGCACCAGTAGATTTGCACAATATAAATGTGATCAACAACGCAGCTACCAGCCACTTCATGGGAATATTCCAGAGTTCTTTGATCACCCCAGTTTGCCATAGCCAAATTCCCACTAAACTAGCTGCCATCATCCACAGACCCACTGACAAACCGTGGATCATAAATACTGACGGTCTCCATCCCCCGTAACGCATTGTTTGGGAAAAGTCAGGATGAGCATAGAAGCCGTAAAATATCCTATGGAGCTGCGGACTAAAGCGAGTTTCGTACAAACATAGGGGAACATATACCAACCCGCCCATGAAAATGCCAATTGCCAATTCACGTAATCCACTCAAGTTACTGAGATAGATCCGACCGAGAAAATAAGGTACTCCCCAGGTCAAGGTTTGCGTCAAAACAGTAGAGAACCCATCGTAAGCCCCCAACCCATTCGTAATAGATGAAGCCAATGGACATAGACACCAAATCAGAATGGGGAAGTCAATCCAGCTGAATTTAAAGGAGCTAAAACGCCCAACATCGTATATAAACGTAGCCAACAAAATACCGTAGCAAGTTGCCGACATCTTAGTATAGTCAGGTAGACCAGGCAAACCAAATTCTGCTACGGGTAGGAATAGCCATGCTACGATGAAACTAACAATAACTGCCCGCTTAGCTGGAATTCTCATGAACAGATAAAGGACAACTGGAATCCAGCCGAACATGACGATGGGGACTAAAAAACTCATTGGCTTTTTTGGGCATAAACGTGAACAGAGTTGTTTGATAAATTCCTAACTTAACTAATTAAGTTACTAAGCATTTTTTTGACTTTGGTTACTGGAGATTTTTTAACTTGTATGTTTTCTCCTGGTCGAGCCCTAAATAATGTAGAATGATCGCCACCCTTAGAAAGCTCTTCAGCTGGTCTGCCATTGCTGTAGTAGTAAAGTGCCAAAGATTTCCGAGTCCTTCCTTCTGGACAAGTTAATGGCTCAGGATGTCCGTGATAGGAAAAATCTGTAGTATTAAATATGACACATCGGTTGAAGACGGGTAGAATTTTTTTCTGAGACTTTGTCATCTCTTTATCCCACATTTCAAAATAACCACCATAGTCTTCTTCCCAATCTTTGTTGAGATATATCAGAAGATTTAAGCGGCGGTCAAGGCGCAATTTTTTATGGCGATTGAAATCAGCATGGATTTTCAAGTAACCACCTTTTTCGATCTGATGCAAGCCACCACCAACAAAATGAGGATCAGGGATAATTCCATCAATGCCAGTTAAGGTTTCTAAAAAATTAATGAAAGTTGATGAATTGAGTTGATACAGAAAAAAACGGGTGTACTCTCCCATTTGTATTTCCGATTTTGAGGCCAGTTTTTTTTCTGGTGCCGCCTCAAATTTTTTCCAATCGATTTCATCAGTTTTAGGAAACTCATTCAGAATATTATCTAGAATCTCTTTTGGAAAGAAGTTATCCATGATAATGTGTGGGAATGGCTCAGCCTGGGCGTAGGCTTCACAATGCTCCTTCGCAAAGTTAGTTAACTTTTCTGGATCTAGGCAATAGTTTAATTTTGAATCCATTTTGTACTCCAATTTTATTTTATTATTAAATTTATATGGTTGGTTTTTTTTAAAGTTAGTAATTAATACTAGTTATTTTTGTAGGAATTGTGATAATTTTTATTCCCTGCTCCCTGCTCCCTGCTCCCTGCTCCCTGCT
>WTKN01000210.1 GCA_011524395.1 Moorena sp. SS36440bin_2 | reverse complement strand
GGTGTGGGGTGTGGGGTGTGGGGTAGGCTGTTCACCAAACAGGAACTTATTTTATCCTTCAATCGTAAAGCATTGGTAGATGCGATGAAGCTGAGGCCTTTGGCCACAAAGCTTCCGCGCTTATGGGATTGGCCTTTGGCCACGCTACGCGATCGCTTCTATGGGTGGATCTGTTGGTTTTACCTATTAGCTTAAGAATTCTCAAATTTTCCATAAAACCACGGATGACCAAGGATAGCATCTTAGTTAAACTGTGATCGATTGTCGGCATTCGTTAAATGCTTAAGGACAAAGTACTTACAACAACGACGATGATTTCTGTAATTATCCCTACTTACGGACGGGAAGACCCTTTGCGGGATACCTTGGAAGATGTCCTGAAGCAAGACTACCCTGTTTTTGAGGTACTGGTTGTCGATCAAACTCGAAACCACAAACCAGAGATTCAATCCTATTTAGAGCAGCTAGCTAATACTGGAAAGATTCGCTGGTTGCGGGTTGATTGGGCGAGTTTACCTGGGGCAAGAAATTATGGGGTAAGGCGGGCATCCGGGGACATTATTGTATTTATCGATGATGATATCAAGATGCCACCGGGGTATTTAACTGCTCACGCTCGTAACTATGAACAATCCCCAGAGATTGGGGCAGTAGCAGGACGAGTATTTGACCGGATGAAGTTAGCAGAGAAAGGAGCAGCAGTAGATACCCCCACTCCCTCTTACACTATTGAAGACTTGCCTAAGGAGGCCATGGACCCTGGCATTGCATGGTATTACATAGACTTAGTCCATACCGTGAAGCCTCAACGGGTGATATCAGCCCGAGGCTGCAATATGTCTTTCCGCCGGGAAATTTTTACTAAGTACGGGCTGCATTTTGATGAACAGTTCCGAGGCAGTGCAGTTCGTGAGGAGTCGGATTTTTGTTTGCGATTTCGCCGCACTGGTTATCAAATTTGGTATGACCCAGATGCTTCTTTAGTCCATTTAGGGGAAGAAACTGGGGGGTGTCATGATATTAGTACGCGATCGCTTGAGTATCAGTTGACCTTTTATCACAACCATTTCCTGATGGGAATGAAAAACCTTACCCTTAGTGAACAGCTACAGCTATTTGGTCGTCTATTTGATTGCCACGTTTTAGGAAATCCTCCTTGTAATAAAAGTGGTTCCCCGATCAAGATTATTAGCCGCGCTGGTTTCTACATGTTGGGGTTTTTAAAAGCACTTGGTACACGGATTAAATCTATTTGGGATGATGGTCAAATTTATACTCGACTAGACAATCTCACCAGTTAACGTTAACCAGTTAAACCTTATAAGGGCGAACAATCTTTAACCGTTAACTGTCAAAAAATTACCCATGAAAATATTAGTTGCTAGTCACTCGTATATTGTTGACCTTAACTGCGAGAAGTTACGAACACTCGCTCAGTTAGAACCTAACATTGAGGTAACTGTGGTGGTTCCCCGGCGCTGGCGTCCTGGTGGTGTCCAAAATCGCATCATTGAAACCCAACCCCGTGAGGAAGGTTCATTTCGGGTCGTACCAGTATCTAACTTTAGTGAAAATAATCAGGGACTGCTGACCTTTGGGCTAGATATTATCCCTTTATTGAAACAGTTTCGCCCCAACATTATTCAAGTGGAACAGGGAGCTAAGGCATTAGGTTATGCTCAGTTTATTACCCTGAATAAGCTATTGGGACTGAAGGCAAAAAACCTATTTTTCACTTGGTGGAATCTGCCCTACGAGGTAAAATTTCCGGTGTCTGTGTTGGAAGGGTATAACTTGCGTCATACCGATGGACTGATTTGTGGGAATCAGGATGGGGTAGAAATCCTGCGACAACATGGTTATAACGGACCAGCTAAAGTAATGCCCCAATTGGGGGTAGATGAAAGCTTGTTTCTTCCCCAAGCTCAGCCAGAGCTAAAACAGCAGTTGGGAATTCAACCCAATGAGTTTGTGGTGGGATTTGTGGGACGGTTTGTAGAAGAGAAGGGATTACTGACTTTAGGTAAAGCCCTAGCCGGTTTATCTGGGATGGAGTGGAAGTGGCTGCTGCTAGGGCGTGGTCCCCTCAAGCCGATATTGATGGAAAAGGCGGCAGAATGGGGAATTAAAGACAAATTAATTTGGATTGAGAGTGTTCCCCATGACGAGGTACCTCGTTATATTAATGTGATGAATACTCTGGTGCTACCATCAGAGACTAATTATAAGTTTAAAACATTAACTAGTGTAGGTTGGAAGGAACAGTTTGGTCATGTGCTGATTGAAGCGATGGCATCTAAAGTACCAGTAATTGGTTCCGATTCTGGAGAAATTCCCTATGTGATTGGGGATGCTGGGTTGGTTTTTACCGAAAAAGATGAGTCGGAGTTACGACATTGTTTACAGCAGCTAATCAAGCAACCAGAGTTGGCTGAAAAATTAGGAAATTTGGGTTATGCACGGGCAATGGAGCAGTATACAAATAAGGCGTTAGCTAAACAGCTGTTGGATTTTTATCAGGAATTAAATTAGAACTTATAAATTCTAATTTAATTCTGCATTCTTAATTCTTAATTCTTAATTCTTAATTCTTCATTCTTCGCTACCACCTCTATGGACTGTTTTCACCCATTTCAACCGTTTAGGACGCACAGACATCCGAGCGGTAGTAGCAGCCATCACGAGCATCCAGTGCAATAGATAAAGGTTTCCCCTCAAGGTCTGCAACATAGGAACCAACAGGTTAGAAACACGTAATCGTCGATTTTGATTGGTGCGGCGCAGCCCGACAAACATCCCAATCACTGATACGGTGACAGTTAGACCAGTAATGGGGCTAAAAATAGGTAGACGGTTACGGGCAATAGCCATCAAACAGTCTGGTACAGCAGCAGTGGGCAAAAAGTACTGGATCATCAAGTAGGTAAATAAATCTATAGTTTTCCGCAAACCTAGGCGGTTACTTACAATTAAACGCCAGTAATCTAGATAGCGCTGGTACCCCCCTTCTGCCCAACGGTTCCGTTGATGCCAGAGTGCGATCGCACTGGTGACTCCTTCTTCTTCTACTGGCGGGTAATTGAGAAAGCCAATATCCCACTGATCAAGGTGTAGGCGAATGGTTAAATCTAAGTCGTCGGTGATAGTTTCTTCATTCCAGGCACCGCAACGCTGTAGTGCGGAACGTCGGACAAACTGACCATTGCCCCGCAATTCACCAATCCCACCCACTGCTATACGTTGCTGTTGGAAATAGCTGTCGAGAGCCATTTCTGCCATTTGCCCTCGTGTCCAAAAATTCAGTGGTGCATTTGCGATCGCTTTTCTGACCTGCACTGCTCCCACTCGCGGGTTATTAAATAAGGGCAACACCCGCTGCAGCATATCTTTGGGAACTTTAGCATCTGCATCAAATACTGCTACAATCTCCCCTTTAGTTAAACCCAGTACCTGATTGAGTGCTCCTGATTTCCCTCCTCCGGCATTAGCGCTCCGGTGCAGTACCTTCAACTGGTCGTATGTTGCTGCTAACTTATCTAAGATTTCTGGTGTTTGGTCAGTACTGTAATCGTCAATTACCCACAGTTCATACTGATTTTTGGGGTAGTCTAATTGACACAAAGACTGAACTAAATTACTGATGACACTTTCTTCATTTTTTGCTGCTACTAGCAGAGACACAAAGGGAAAATCGTCTTTCTCTTCATCTAAACAGGGTTGAGGGGTTTTTAAGGGTTTAGCTAGTAAGAATCGTAGGCAATGAATTCCTAAGATCGTTGTTAAGCTCAAGCTCACCCAGATCCCCCAAGACACCAAATGCAGTGCTATTGTAATGCACCACACTATGGTTAACACTAAAGCTGCTTTGCGTCGGCGTCCTTGTAGTCCCTGGAAAAATAAGCTAGTTTCAAACTCTTCCTCTGACAAGTTAGACAGCATAGAGCCAAGTTGGTTCAGCTCTTGGCTTGGCGCTTTTTCTGACCAGGAATTCTCCGACATAAGTTATGTACTGCAACTACGAACGAAGGCCACTAATGCCTTATTCTATCCGAAAGTGTTACAAAATTGTTAATTTCTATCAAGGAAGGTATAGTTTAGGAGATAAAATCTCATCTGGGCTGTCAAGGCAACAAGCAATAGAAACATTTGTTAACCTTTACTTCGACTGCTATCGACTACTTTCAATAGGGTTATCTTTTAGGTTAAGTGTGCCTCAAGCCTCAAGCCTCAAACTCAAAGCTAATCCCTATCATTTATAACAGCTAGAGTTCCCGCTAGAAAACTCTGGCGACAGGCATGACGCTGAATCTTACCACTAGATGTCTTGGGAATAGTACCTGGTTTGAGCAATAGAGCAGTATGAACCTGCAAATCGTGATGTTGTAATACTGCTCGTCGGATTAACCGGATTAACCCCTTGGTATCAAGGGCATGGTCTTTCGCGCCATTGCCAGGATCACAAGCAGCTAGCCGAGTCGATTTCCAATAGCTACGTTCTACCTCAGCAATCACCACTAACTGTTCCTCACCAGCAATATTAACTGAAAATCCTGCCGAACACGTCGGTCTGAGCAAGGAGTGGGTGTTTTCTACAGTCCATTCAATATCTTGGGGATAGTGGTTACGACCATTGATAATGATCAGATCCTTCAAACGACCAGTAACAAATAATTCACCGTCGAGCATGAATCCCAAGTCACCGGTACGCATAAATCGCTTTTCCCCCATCGGTGATAGGGTTACGCCAAAGTTCTGTTGTGTTGTTTCCGCTTGATTCCAGTAACCTTGGGCAATGCTTGGTCCTGATACCCAGATTTCTCCGACTTTTCCTGGGTCACATAGGGTCAAGGTTTCAGGATGGATAATTACAATCTGCTGGTCTGGCAGACTATGACCACACCCTACTAGAGTAAGGGTACCTTCTTGCTCAACATTAGCTGGCACAACTTTATTTTGCTCCAGTGCTGCCCCTTCAACTGTTTTTAAGACAATTGGAGCGTTTTTGAGACCACCAGAAACCATTAAGGTGGCTTCAGCCATGCCATAGCAAGGGTAGAATGCTTCTCGGCGGAACCCACAGGACTCAAATTTAGTGGCAAACTGCTCCAAGATAGCGGAGTTAATGGGCTCAGCTCCATTAAAGGCAATGTCCCAACTACTCAAATCCAAGTTTGTTAGTTGTTCCGGTTTGATTTTCCTTACGCATAAGTCGTAAGCAAAGTTTGGTCCGCCACTGCTGGTGGCTTGATAGTGGAAAATCGCTTTTAACCAGCGGATTGGACTTTGCAAAAACATCAACGGGGACATGAGGGTAGCTGGAAAACCCCCGTATAGAGGTTGGAGTATGCCACCAATCAGACCCATGTCATGGTACATCGGTAACCAACTCACCACACTGCTGTGGTCAGTGTGCTCAAAATACTGATAGATGGCAGCTGAATTATGGACTAGGTTGCTGTGGCTAATCATCACTCCCTTTGGCTGAGCGGTTGAACCAGAGGTGTATTGTAGAAAAGCCAGGGTGCTACCATCTATAGCTGGTTGCTGCCATGATTGAGCTAAGTTGCCGTTGATGGTTTCTGTGGCTACCCACTGCAGTGTTTTCAGTTCTGGAGCCTGAGTAAACCTGCGCTCTAAATTAGACAGGATTGCTTGGGTAGTTAGGGCTACCCTTGCCCGGGAATCTTTGACAATTCCCTGAACACGGACAAGGGAGCGGTTGGGTCTAGGAGGATAAGCGGGGACAGCTACAACCCCAGCGTACAGACACCCGAAAAATGCACAAATATAGTCTAGACCAGGAGGATAAAGGAGTAGGGCAGTTTCTCCTGGGGAATATATTGATTGCAGGTGGAACGCGATCGCTTGGGCTTGTTGCTCCAACTGTTGGTAAGTCAGAGTGACCCGTTCGGTTTCTCCATCCACCAAAAAGGTATATGCGATCGCATCTGGCTGGTTAACTGCTCTGTAGCGCAGGATATCAACTAATGTGGCTACTTGGAGAATAGTTTCTGACACCTTTTACAAAAAAAAACTTATTAACTTCTTCAGCATATGCGCGTAGCACATATGCTCTCAGCCTTTGGCTTTCGTCTTTGGCTGATAGCTGATAGCTGATAGCTTAAGCTTTACACCCACACTCTTGGAGGAAATTTCCTATTTCCTAGTTAGACGAATTTGCTGCCCCGAGGCCATCCAAACAACTGTAGTTTGTAAAAGAAATTGGGGAACAAAGCAAAGAGGTATTTGAATATTTTAAAGCTAAAAGGCTCATCATAAGTTCCCACCCATTCTTTGTTTTTCTCAATCCAGCTGGCGATTGTATTAGCAACTTTTTCAGCAGGAGGAGCAGAATTGACTCGGTTGGCTCGGATTTTATAACCTTTTTCATTGAGACGGTTCACTGGTGCCCAAGCCAAGGGACCGCTGATCACACCAGGACGGTAAAGCCTCATGCGAATTTGATTATTGCTGGCGTGGTAAACGATTGGTCCAACACCTGACCAGTAATAGTGCAGAGCGATTTTACCAGAATGATACACTGGACCAAAACAAGAAGGGCTACCATCTGCAATCGAACCAATAGCAACCACATCTAGGGGTCGCTCGCGCTTTAGCTTGGCTGCTTCCAGGGCTACCAATGCTGGCCAACTGTAGTTAACACGATTCATCGATTCTACTATCTCAACCAGTGGCACTCCTCCATCCCCTACCTCAGTTTCGATTTGTCCTGCATTCAGGATAATCACATCAGGGTCATACTCAAGCAACTTTTGGGCATCCTCAAGGGTTTGTTGTTGAGACACACACAATGTATTGAAAAAGTTACCTTCGAGGTTTTCTTGACGGGTGACACCAACTACTTGCCAACCACGATTGATGTACTCTTGACCTAACGCACTGCCGAGGGTGCCGGAAATTCCTGTGATTACAACAGTTTTCATGTTAACAAGTCTCCTTAATATAATCTGCCACTCGCAGTGCATTAGCTACAATGGTTAAAGCAGGACTAACCCCCAACGAGGTTGGCATAAATCCACCATCCACAACAAATACATTGTCATGATCGTGCAAACGGCAGTATGGGTCAAGCACTGATGTTTTGGGATCGGTACCAAAACGTGTGGTGCCCACTTGATGGGCTGTGTGACGATCATCTTTATCCCCGGTGGCACCAAACATAAATACTACCCCGGCATTGCTCATCACTTTCTTGAGCTGGCGCATATAGTAACGGGAGCGGTAAATATCGTAAGGATGAAATTTGTGGACTAGATGGATCGATCCTGTCTTGCTAACTTCTACCCTATTTTCGGGTTGGGGTAAGTCTTCGACAAATCCCGTCATCGCCAGCATCCGTTTGAGTAGGAATTTTGCGATCGCATCTGGAATCGGTACTGGTAAATTTTCTTGTATGCTCAAATGCCCAGGGATTGGAACGGTTTGGGAATACCCCAGCTTATGGGGAAAATCCCCTGAACCAAAATAAAGATCCGTGAAGCCTAACTGCTTGATGAAGGTATCTGCGCCACCGGTAGGTTGGCTAAACAACCCAGCCGCCAAAGCACCGCAATGGTACATATAATTTCTGCCAACCTGACCACTACGACCAGTTAAGCCAGATTTGATCAGGATTACTGGGCTACCGATAGCTCCAGCTGCTATGATATAGGTTTTAGCTTGAAGCGTTTCGATGGTACCAGTATCGCGCCAGCGAAGTTTTACACCAACCACCTTACCTTGAGTGTTGGTAACCAAGCACTCTGCTTCTGTATTAGTTTTTACCTGGAGATGGTAATTGCTGACGGCTCCATCAATAGCACATACCAATGTCGAGGCACGAGAATCATTGGGGCAGTAGTAGCCTGGACATTTAGGACAGCGAAGGCAACGGTTAAAGTCGATGCCCAGGGGTAAGTGGAAAGGAGTAAATCCAGCTTTCTCAATTCCCCGCTCCAATTTCTGATTGATCGGCTCAAGGGGAGGAGTTTTGGCCGGATAGCTGTGGGCTGGTGTTTCTAGATGAAGGATTTTATTAGGATCATCTCCAGCAACATGGAATAATGACTCCGCCTGATCGAAATAGGGGGAGAGCTGATCATAACTAATTGGCCAATCCCAGAGGTGACGTGGTAGCCATTCACTATAGTACTTGCCAGGATGGAAATCATTGCGGCTCGGACGCATCAACACTGCACCATAGAGGGAAGTACCACCACCAAGAATTCCGCCAATAAACAATCGGGTATTACGCCCATTAACCTGGATGGTGCGGTCATCAAAAGCTGCCATGTCGATCAGCATTCGTTGCTCGTCCTGGTAAGGTTCACTGTCAATGAATCGGTTACCACGCTCAACCAGTAAAACCTGCTTACCAGCTAAGGCAAGCGCCAACGCAACAGTTCCTCCACCAGCTCCGCTACCAATGATGATGGCATCAAAATCATTTGTCATATACTAAAGGGAACAGGGAACAGGGAATAGGGAATAGGGAGCAGGGAGCAGGGAGCAGGGAGCAGCGATGCAGTCGCTCATGGGGGAAACCCCCATGAGCGACTGCATCAAGACGGGAGCAGGAAGAAGTAAAGACATAAGATGTAGGATATCAAAGGTAAGATGGTAAAAAACCTGTGTACCTCGTAGGGAGCAGGAAAGAAAGAAAAGGTAACAAAGAAAAGGTAAAAAATTCTTTGTACCTCTGCAGTCTTGATGCAACAAGTACGATAATAGCGATGCATCGCTATTCCCGATTCCCGATTCCCGATTCCCGATCCCCGATTCCCGATTGCTTCATTGTCGAGCAAACACCTTATCTAAGCGTTCTTCCCATTTCTTCTGATTAGCCATAGCATCTTGAACGTAGGGTGACCAAGCAATCAGTTTAATGAATAATTGATTAATCCATGAAACAGGAAAACGTAGCGGTCTGACAATATCTAGAAATAAAACCACCCGCATCCCATCGGTTTCATTCCATACCTCATGGGGGAAGCTATCATCAAACATCATTGTTTTTCCTTCTTCCCAATAGCGAATGTCGTTACCAACACGAATCCGACAATTTTCCTTCGGTTCAGGAACAATTAATCCTAGATGATATCGGATAACCCCTTTATAGGGTCCCCGATGTTTAGGGATATGCTTACCTGGTAATAGGATTGAAAAAAAGGCCGTTTTCATGCCAGGAATTTTTTCAATCATACGAGTGGTTTCCGGACATTTTTCACAATTCTGTTTAACTTTGATTCCATAGGCATAAAGACCATAGGTTTTCCACAGATTATCCGTGCTGATATACTCGGCCTGGTCTGGGGAAAGATCGTGGAAGTTAGGTATAATATCTCGATATTTCAGGATTTGATCTAGCTCTTGGCGAATCGTCATCCATTTGGATTCTAACTCAGCCACCCAATTAAATTGGTAAGGATCAAAGAATGTTGAATTAGCAATTAATGAGTAATCAGTAATTAGCTTTTCAAACTTGTGGATAAGTGGTCTGCCAAGACCATAGATCAGGAAATTTCTCGCTTTTCCCCTAAGAGCGTCTAAAGAACGTTTCATGATTAATAAAATTAGCTGCGCTTAGAGGGATATGTTACCATACCTAATTATTTTTTTTACTGGTTGCTAAAAAAAATCATAAATTGCTAGTGATGCTCGGAATTAGTCACTGGGAATGAGTAATCTTGAACACATTTAATCAATCCAAGGACAACTCTAGGATTCTGATGAAGCAACATTCAACTGACTCAACAGATCGGTAATACTACGCTGTTGAAGTTGACTCTGTCGCCATTCACCTACTGCTGCTAAAGTTTCATCAAGAAATCGCAGCCGACATTCCCGACGTTTAATCTTGCCACTAGAGGTTTTGGGAATACTTCCGGTTTTCAGCAGCACAATGCCATAAACATCAGCAATATGCTCTTGGGCTACGGCTTGACGAATGGCTGCCACTACTTCATCAACCACTAAGTGTCTCAGGTAACTCCGCTTGATCTCTTGAGCAATAACTAATCGTTCTTCCCCGTCTAGATCTACGGAAAACGCTGCACTAGCGTTGGGTCGCAGGGCTGGATGACTCTTCTCAACAGTTGCTTCAATATGCTGGGGATAGCGGTTGTTGCCCCATAGGATCATCAATTCCTTGAGGCGACCGGTGATAAAGAGTTCCCCATCTTGTAGGAATCCTAAGTCTCCGGTGCGCAGAAATGGTCCAGTGCCGGTGTCTTTTATATAGGCACCGAATGTGCGTTCTGTTTCCTCTGGTTGATTCCAATAGCCCTGGCCGACACCATTACCAGATACCCAAATTTCCCCAACTTTATTCCCTGGACACTCTATTAAGGTTTCCGGGTCAACAATTACTACGTGATCACCCAACCAGGGCTGACCACAGCTGACAATTCCTTGTGCTCCTTTTTGGTCTTTAGTAGCAGCTAGCACCTGATTTTCTCCTAGGGCACCTTGCTCGACATACTTAATCACGGGAGGGTTAGCTTTCAATCCCCCAGAAATAAATAATGTCGTTTCAGCCATACCGTAGCAGGGATAAAATGCTTCTGGTCTAAAGCCACAAGGGGCAAAGGTCTTGGCAAACCGTTCTAGGGTTTCGGCTCGAATCGGTTCAGCACCGGAAAACGCTACTTCCCAGCTGCTGAGGTCTAGAGTTTCTATCTGTTCCTCAGTGACCTGGCGATACAATAGGTCATAGGCAAAATTGGGACCACCACTGGTAGTGGCTTTATAGCGGGAAATCGCTTGGAGCCAGCAAACTGGTTTCTGTATCAAGGCTACTGGTGACATCAGTGTAACGGGAAATCTCCCATAGATGGGCTGGATTACACCACCGATCAAACCCATATCATGAAACAAGGGTAACCAGATCACTCCTTGACTGTTAAGGGTATGCTCGAAGCACTCATAGATCAAGGCTGAATTGTGCAGGATATTGCCATGGGTCACCATTACCCCTTTTGGCTTACCGGTAGACCCTGAGGTGTACTGTAGAAACGCTAAGCTATCGTGATCTGGGCGCTCCGTTTCAATCCAGTCTGATGCTAGAGATGGGGAAATTTTATTGCTTTCTATCCAGGACAGTTGAGTTAAGGTTGGGGCTAATTCTGGATTGGAGGCACACTGCTGCTGGATTCTTTTCCATAAGTCCGTGGTAGTAAGGGCTACTGTAGCTTGGGCAGAAATTACCCGCTGCTGTAATTGGGCAATAGCCTGTTTCGACCGGGGGGGATTAGCGGTCACTGCTACAACTGAGGCATACAGACACCCGAAGAAAGCAGCAATGAACTCTAAACCAGCGGTATAGGGGTAGACTAATAAGGCGCGGGAGCCAGGGGCAACTAGAGACTGTAGCTGAGCAGCAATGGCTCTGGCCTGTTGATCTAACTGTTGATAGGTCAACAGGCCAGATTCTGTTTCCCCGTCTGCTAGGAAAGTGTAAGCAATTTGGTTAGGTTGGTTTATCGCTCTATCGACCACGAGATCGACTAAGTTGGAGTATTTAGCTTTATGGTTTGCCATTATGCGATCGCGCATTATTCCTGCGTTGTTTCCCCTCATACCAAGCTTAGACGCGAGGTTACCAGACCCAATCAACAAAATCTGTTTCGTAAGATGCAGATTTTTAGATGCAGAATAGCTTACCTTTGACACTCCCCGTCCTATAAGAACGGGGATTCTTTAATCAAAGAGGTCGCTTGCTCTTTCAGACCGGAATCAGAAAGAGTAGAGGCGTCCTCTCCTAAAGCGTTCGGATCAATGATCCAGGTTCCGGTGTGCCCCACCGTACCCAAAGCTCTTTTTAGGATGTTGATGGCTGCATTGTGGTCGCGGTCCAACTGGCAACCACACTTGCAGGTATGGGTTCGCGTTGACAATGTCTTTTTGACAACTGCACCACAACTAGAACAATTTTGACTAGTATAAGCAGGATTTACTGCTATTGTTTGCCTGCCAAACTTTTGTCCAAAATATTCCAGCCATTTCCTAAATTGATACCAACCAGCGTCATTAATAGACTTAGCAAGACAATGATTTTTGACTAAATTTCTAATCCTTAAGTCTTCGTAAGCAACCACGTCGTTAGAGTGGATTACGCAACGCGCCAGTCTCTTGGCATGTTCTTCACGTCGCCTACTTATTTTAAGGTGTGTCCGACCTAGTCTATTAATGGCTTTTCTGCGATTGGATGAGCCTTTCTTTTTACGAGAAACCCGACGTTGATGAAACTTTAGTCTTTTTTCACCTTTACGATAAAACCTGGGATTAGGTTCTACACCCCCTTTGGAGTCGGTGTAAAATTCCTTAAGTCCTACGTCTAGTCCAATATTAGTATGAGTTGGTTCTAGAGATTCCAAATCATCTACTTTTATACAGAACTGAACATAGTAGCCATCTGCGCGACGTACCAATCTAACCCGCTTAATTAGCTTTTGATTATAACGCCATAACTCCCAGGTTCCTTTCAGTTTCAGTTTCCCAATACCTTTGTTGTCTAAGAATTTTATTGATTTAGCATCCCCTGACAACTTCCAGCCCGATGTCTTGTATTCAACCGTTCGCGCAGCGTCGGCTACGCCGAATCTGGAAAATTTCTTGAACTTGGGATATCCTTTTTTACCAGGAACTTTTTTTTTGCATTTATCGTAAAATCTAGCAATTGAGCTATAGGCTCTTTCAACCGAAGCCTGACATGCGTGGGAGTTCAAGTCTTTCACAAAGGGATACTCAGCTCTAAGCGACGTATTATGACGATACAGTTCTTTTTGTCCTATACCCTTGTTGTCCATCCAGTAACGGATACACTTGTTGCGGACAAATTTACCGGTACGGATCGCCTCATCAATTGCGGCATATTGAGCTTTCTTTCCCTTGACCTTGAACTCTAAGACCTTCATTGTTGACGTGGGACAACTCTACGTACAGTATAACACAAAAAGAGAAAGCCGTCGAACGGAGGACGGGGCTTGAAACCCAAAATTTTTGGTCAAATGCTATCGGCGCAAGAGGGTAGACTTGACATGATTGATAGAATTTTTCACAAGTTTTGGTAGTTCATGGCAAAATAACCATCAAGTCAACCCCAAAAATAGCAATTCATTGGCTTCAACAGTGGCAACTAACGCTAAATGGAGCGATAATCTCTGTTTAGAACATTATTAGCTGAGATTGAAGGTTCACAACTAGGCTCAATGATCGAAAAGTCATGGAGGGGTAAGGCCAGACGATCACCGAGTGCCAGTAACTGGAGTTGGGTGATTTAATCTTTTAGTGTGGTGAAGGAGTGCAACATGGAATTGTTGAACCAGGTCTGGAACGGGAAAGAAAGCTCACCGGCTACTGTAGTTACCAGTGATCACAAATCTACCGTCAGTTCCCCAAAATTATCTCAAGAAGCATCAAGCATTGCCACTTGGTTAGTGTCCAAGCTAGCAGACGTACTTGAACTGGATGCCCAAGAAATCGATATTCATCGGGATTTTACCGATTATGGTTTAAATTCTATTGAAGCTGTTAACTTATCCGGAGAGCTGGAGAATTTCCTCGGACATCGGCTTTCCCCAACGCTTTTATGGGATCACGACAATATTGAGGCATTGGCTGAGTATTTGGCGGAATACGTTGCTAAACAACCAAAAGACAGCTCGCAAGCTAACCATGAAACCTCATCGGCGAGGTCAATACCTGAAACGAATGGTCATATATCGGCTAAAAACGGGCTAATCCCAAATCAAGATGCAGAAAAGCTAGACAATCCAGATATCCCACCGGAATACCACAATTTCCACCTATACCCAGAATACCGCAAACTGCAATTGCAACAGGAGGAAATTAAAGCTCTCGGGGTTAACAATCCTTTCTTTACCCCCCAAGAACGGGTAGTCAACAACACCACCCAGATTGGTGGCCGGCAATTGATTAATTATGCCACTTATAATTATCTGGGGATGTGTGGTGACCCAGTGATCTCTCAAGCAGCAAAGGATGCCATAGATCGTTATGGTACCTCCGCCTGTGCTAGCCGTCTGTTGTCAGGGGAAAAACCCTTACATCGAGAGCTAGAAAAAGAAATTGCTGACTTTATTGGTACTGAGGATAGTATCGTCTATGTAGGCGGTCATGCTACTAACGTAACTACTATTAGTCACCTATTTGGCAAAAACGACTTAATTTTACATGATTCTCTGAGCCACAACAGCATTCTACAGGGATGTATCCTGTCGGGAGCGAGCATTATTGCTTTTCCTCATAATGACTCTCAGGCATTGGATAAAATACTCCAGGAGCGTCGTCACCAGTATCAACGGGTACTGATTGTGATCGAAGGGGTTTACAGTACTGATGGTGACATTCCCGACTTGCCTGAGTTCATTGCAGTCAAGAAACGCCACAAAGCTTTCCTGATGGTAGATGAAGCTCACTCCATCGGGGTACTGGGCAAACACGGTCGAGGGGTTGGTGAGTACTGTGGGGTTGATCCCGCTGATGTAGATTTGTGGATGGGTACCCTCAGCAAGTCGTTTGCTAGCTGTGGTGGCTATATTGCTGGTTGCGCTGCTGTGGTAGAATACCTCAAGTATACCTCCCCGGGATTTGTCTATAGTGTTGGCATAGCTCCTCCTAATGCAGCCTCCGTGCTCGCTTCCATAAGGCTACTCAAGGCAGAACCAGAGCGAGTTGCACTGTTGCACCAGCGAGGGAAACTTTTCCTGGAATTAGCCCAGAAACAGGGACTCAACACAGGGACGAGTAAAGACTCTCCAGTGATTCCAATTATTGTGGGGGATGCGTTGAAGTCGGTGCAACTCTCTCAGAATCTCTTTAAGCGTGGCATCAATGTCCCGTTTATGTTCTATCCATCGGTGCCGCAAAATGCTGCCCGCCTGCGCTTCTTTATCACCTGTAACCATACAGAGGAGCAAATTCGCTTTACGGTGAACACCCTGGCTCAAGAAGTAGCAAAGCTCCAGCAGGACGATAGTACCCAGAAATCACCCTTAGAGTAACTAAGAGTAACTATCTTCATAGTAACTATACTGCACACGGTCATAACCTGAGCTTATTGATGATCCCCCCCATCCCCCCTTATTTAAGGGGGGGGAAGCTAATTGAAGATTCCACCTTTAACAAAGGGGGAGATGATCCCCCCCATCCCCCCTTATTTAAGGGGGGGAAGAAATGTAACGCTCAGTTTAAGCTGGTGCTAAGTATAACTACTGGCAGGTAAATCTAAGGGAAAACTGGCAACTTACAGATTACAAACCCCGTTGGCGGATTGAGTGGAAATTAACTCGGGGATCAGACTATATATATAAGCAAACCTTAGCAACTAACTAACTGGGGAAAAGTATCCCACCCCGTTACCTAATAGTTAGTGGCTGACAGGTAATCCGCCAAGGACATCTTTCGCTCCTCGGGTTTTGTTAAGCCAGCTGTGATCAATTGATACATTCTCATAAATCAATTCCGGAAAACCTAACTATCGTTTCAGGTGCCACTTATGCGAGTTTTACTGCTATATCCTCTGTTTCCGAAAAGTTTCTGGTCAATGGAGAAAACCATTGAATTGGTGAATCGCAAGGCACTGATGCCACCCCTAGGTTTGGTGACAGTAGCAGCGATATTACCTCAGACATGGTCATTTAAACTGGTTGACCGCAATGTATCTGAGGTAACGGAGGCAGAATGGGATTGGGCTGAGATGGTGATTCTCTCAGGTATGATCGTCCAGAAAAAGGATTTTCTTGAGCTAATTCAGGAAGCTAAGCGCCGTGGGAAAAAGGTAGCTGTCGGTGGTCCTTACCCGACTACCTCACCTCACGAACCTGAAGCGGCTGGGGCAGATTACTTGATTTTGGATGAAGGGGAAATTACCCTACCAATGTTTGTCTCAGCGATTGAACGGGGCGAGAGTGAAGGGGTTTTCCGTGCTAATGGTGAGAAGCCAGATGTTACGGAAACCCCAATCCCCCGCTTTGAGCTTCTGGACCTGGAAGCCTATGACACTATGGCAATCCAGTTCTCTCGGGGTTGTCCATTTCAGTGCGAATTCTGCGATATTATTGTCCTCTACGGTCGCAAACCCCGCACCAAAAGTCCTGAGCAGTTGTTAGCTGAACTAGAACGCCTCTTAGAACTGAATTTCCAAGGGGGGATTTTTCTAGTCGATGACAACTTTATTGGCAATAAGCGCAATGTCAAGATTCTGCTGAAAGCCATGAAAGTCTGGATGGCAGAACATGAGTATCCTTTTAGCTTTATCACAGAAGCTTCAGTGGATTTGGCTCAAGACCAAGAACTGATGGACCTGATGGTCGATTGTAATTTTAAAGTGGTCTTTTTGGGCATTGAAACTCCTGATGAAGACAGCCTTACCCTGACTAAAAAGTTCCAAAATACTCGGGATTCTTTGAGTGAATCAGTGGATGCCATTACCAATGCCGGTCTGAGGGTGATGGCTGGGTTTATCATGGGCTTTGATGGAGAAAAACCTGGCGCAGGCGATCGCATTGTCCAATTTATTGAGAAAACCTCGATTCCTATTGCCTTGTTTAGTATGTTGCAGGCATTGCCTAATACTGCTCTGTGGCATCGCCTTGAGAAAGAAGGACGACTTCTCGATGGTGGGGCTAATATTAACCAAACCACTTTGATCAATTTTGTTCCCACTCGGCCTGTAGAAGAAATTGCTCGTGAATATGTGGAGGCGTTTTGGACACTGTATGACCCAGAGAAATTTTTAAACCGCACCTACAACCACTTTATGAAGCTTGGTCTACCGAGGCATGCTGTACCTCGTCGGATCGATTGGATAACCATCCGGGCGCTACTAACCCTATGCTGGCGTCAAGGGGTTGTTCGTAAGACCCGCTGGACTTTCTGGAATAGTCTGTTTAAGCTGATCCAGCAGAAACCGAAAGTGGTGGGCTCTTTCTTTGTGGTTTGTGCCTACGCGGAACACTTCCTCGAATATCGCCAAATTGTCCGTGACCAAATTGAGGCTCAGCTAGCTGAATTTATGACTAATAAACCAGCACCTTTACCGGCTAAGAATAAGGAAGTGGCGGTAAACGAATCCGCGATCGCGTAGCGTAGCCCTTCGGGCTAATCGCATAATTTATTCTATAGGGAACAGGGAACAGGGAACAGGGAATAGGGAACAGGGAACAGGGAAAAAATTGGTGTACCTGATTACGCTCAAAACTGCTAGATAAGAGTGCGTTCGCAAAGCGGTTCCAAAGGAACATCCCATAATTACTAGTGGGATTTCCATATATAGCGGTTATGGAACTCCCGATTCCCGATTCCCGATTCCCGATTCCCGATTCCCGACTCCCTGTTCCCTATAGACTCAACCATGACCTTCAATCAACAGCACGCTATTATCACAGGGGGCTCCAGTGGGATTGGCAAAGCCACTGCCAAATTATTAGCCCAGAAGGGAGCTAATCTGACCTTGATTGCTAGGGATGCAGCCAAGCTAGAGCAGGCTAAAGTCGAGATTGAAGCCATGGGAACGCATCCGCAAGCAAAAATTCTAACTATTTCTGCTGATGTTTCCCAGCAGATACAGGTAGAAGCAGCTATTGAGCAAGCCATTGACCAAATCGGTCCGGCTGACCTATTAATCACTAGCGCTGGTATTGCTCATCCCGGTTACTTCCAAGAGCTGCCCATAGAGGTATTTGAACAAACCATGGCAGTTAACTATTTTGGTTCCCTCTATGCTATTAAAGCAGTACTACCTAGCATGGTAGAGCAACACAAAGGTCATATTGTACTGCTATCTTCCGGTGCTGGACTGATTGGTATTTATGGCTATACCCCTTACAGTCCCAGTAAATTTGCCCTGCGGGGTTTAGCGGAATCCTTGCGGGGTGAGTTAAAGCCCCAAGGCATTGATGTTTCTATTGTCTATCCTCCCGATACCGATACCCCACAACTGGAAGCAGAAAATAAAACCAAGCCCCTGGAAACTAAGATGATTACTGGCAGTGCCGAGATGTGGAGTGCCACTGCCGTAGCAGATCAGATTGTACGAGGTATTGAGAAAAAGCAGTTTGGGATCATGCCAGGATTCGAGATGAGATTACTAGGCCGGTTCCATAGTTTGCTCGCTCCGGTATTGAATTGGTATTTTGATCGGATTGTTACAGGCAATAAGGGGAAGAGTGGTTTTAGGGATTAGGGAGTCGGGAATCGGGAGTCGGGAGTCAGATCATTACCCTTGATAAAAATCTCCCCATCTCCCCATCTCCCCATCTCCCCATCTCCCGACACACTCTCTATGAATTACAAGGCATCAGCTGAGTTAAGCGCAGAACAATCTCATCAATTCCCTTTTCTAAGACTTTACCTGACTGGGATGGTTGATTAACCATGATGCTAAACACGATAGTGCCGTAATCAGGATGTTCGAGATATCCAGACAGAGCTTTAACTCCTCTAAGGGTGCCGGTTTTGGCTTGAACTTTAGTTTGTGTAGAGGGATGACGCAACCGATTTTTGAGAGTACCGCTGACTCCTGCAACCGGTAAAGAAGCTAGGAACACTTGGTTATTATGAGCATCACTCATCCCTTTGAGAGTGGTTACAAATACCTCCGGAGTGGCTAAATTTTTCCGGGATAAGCCAGACCCATCTACCAATCGATAACTATTAGGGTTAACTCCTAATTCCGCCAAAGCATCCTGTACTGCTTCGGATCCGCCAATATAGCGCAATAAGGTATCAGCATAGCTATTGTTGCTTTTTAGATTCGTTACCTTCACCCATTCTTTCATTGACTTAGAACGAATCGGAGTATTGGGATGAACCTTGTTTAATGCTGCCGCTGTAGTTAATAGTTTAATATTAGAAGCAGGGATAAAGTATTGATTAGCATTGTGGCTGTAGAAAACCTTCTCTTCCGATAATGATTCAACCACAATCCCCCATTTCCCTCTGGCAAAGGAAGGATGATCGATAATCGAGTTAATGACTGGTGGTAGAAACTCCGGGCAAATGCCATTCTTGTTCGTTTCTGGAGGAGGAACAGGGATTTTAATGGAATCGGTCGGAGCTATTTTTGGAGGAACCACAGAAATTTCCAGAGATTTTCCCTCTTGCCTTAAGTCCGCAACTGTTCTAGCATTAGCTTTTCTAGACGTAATAGGAGATACCGTAGTCAGCACAGCTACAGTTAGCATTCCTAAGGATTTCAACCAATAATTCAATTGGGTCATAGTGAGGTAGTCGTGTTGCTACAGTTCAACAGGCAGTAACAAATAAAAAAGTCTTGGTAGTGTAGGGTTTTATTCCAAACTACATCCTACATAATTTTGAGAACACCGAGATTTTTTTCGTTTTTTAATTAAAAATAAGCATACCAAAAATTAAAACATTATCATACTCCATAGAGAAACTATAACTAGTGTTTCAATATTCCTGAATTTTATTCAAAAACAGATTAAATTTCGATAAATATTAGATGAATTTATCCATTCTTTTTTAAGTTTCTTCTTGGGTTGGATTCCCTTGGGTTTAAGTTGAAAGTTAAAGGTTATTGGTTTAAGGTTATTGGTTTAAGGTTGAAAGTTATTTGGTTGTTCCCCTAGGGTGGCCTTTTGGCCAAGGTTGTCTGTCAGAATCGAGCATGGTGAATGCAGCATGGTGAATTACAAATTCTAAATTCTACATTCACCATTCTTAATTCAAAGGGGAGTTTTGCATTATTCCACCCATAAGTACGGAAATTATTGATGCAATAGCGAGTGGCGTATGGGTCTGTGTGCGGAACCTGCGTCCGCACCTGTCTTGATGCAGTGGCTTATGGTTTTGGGTCTGTGTGCGGAACTTGTTTCCGCACCTGTCAGCCATGCAAAGCGCGAGTGGGGGAAACCACGGCAGTCGCTGATGGGGGGAACCCCCAAGATCGCGCTGCCTCCCCAAGACCGTAATGGTGCGTTTGACCAATTAAGAATTAAATTCGCCACGGGTCGCACCTCTGCATCGCTTTGTAATAGGGGAAATATTACATCAAATCTGGCTAAGTTTCAGCAGTTTGCGTTCGCGTAGCGTGGCCTAAGGCCAATCGCATTATTGAGGATTACATACTCCAGGGTCAAAAAGTAGGGTATGTTAGGGGCGCGCCTTGCCATCATATTCAACTTCGTAGTCAGCATCGCCCCGTAACGCACCACCACAAGAATTGCGCTGATTTTGCGCCTCTTCGCGCCTGGCTGGGAAAGCCCGTCGGGAAATTGTTACGCGGCTTGATGCTCATTGTGTCACGCGGCTTGATGCCAGTTCCACGGCTGATGCCCATTCCACAGCAGGATAAATAATCGTGATTTTTTGATGCCATTATGGAAGTAGCTCCTACTTGGTTGGGAGAAAAACCGCGCTGGAGATGATTAATGGCCATGACCAGCGCGGTTATTAGTACGGTCGTTTACTTTATATAGTATACATAAATTATTGACAAAATGCAAGGCTTAAATATTTTATTTACATTTATTTACAATTATTTTAGTTCGTGATTTTTCCCCTAAATTATGTGTAATTTAGCGTGAGTTTTTTGATTAGTTTAGCCGTTAGCTATTACAGGTAAAAATTATTGGGTTTAGGGAACAGGGAAGACAGAAGTTACGTAGGGTGGGCAGTGCTTGAAACCAATAATAATAGCTAGCGATCGCATAAGCGCGGAAGCTTTGCTTCCGGAGCGTAGCGTAGCCCTTCGGGCTAATCGCCTTTGGCGTGGCCAAAGGCCAATCCCATAAGCGCGGAAGCTGAGGCCGTAGGCTAAAAGGCCAATCCCATTAATAGCACTGCCCACCCTAGGATTATCAATTTTGTACTGCTCTCATAAAATAGAATTTAAATGAAAACCAGCTTAAGCTAACTGCTGAGCGCTGAATGCTTAGGTGACATCTTCATACAAAGCCTCAATACTGCTACGAAAATCAACACTTTCTAAATGAATCTCACTACCTGGATCATAAAATTGTAATGTCCAAAGTCCCTGGGCATTACGGCGAAAGCAGTCTAGGCGCTGATGGTCTTGGCTAATTAGGACATATTCTACCAATGTGTCTAATTTTTGATAGTCATAAAATTTGTTACCCCGGTCAAAGGCTTCGGTTTTGGGAGATAAGACTTCGACAATTAAACAGGGATATTTTTTATAATTTTTCAATTCTCTATCTCTGGCATCGCAAGTTACCATAACATCGGGATAGTAATAACTATTGGCAGCTTCAACATACGCTTTCATATCTGCCATATAAACCCGACAACCAGTGCCTCTGACATGATTTCTTAACAGTGCAAATAAGTTTCCAGCAATAGTAACATGGGCATCACTGGCTCCAGCCATAGCATAGATTTCTCCATCACTATACTCGTGTTTGATGGAACTTTCTTCTTCTTGGGATAGATAGTGTTCTTGTGAAATGTAATTTGGAATTTTATCAGCAATCATGACGGGTTCAAGAGAGTGACTCTATTAGTATAGAATAAAGGGAATAGGGAATAGGGAATAGGGAATAGGGAACAGATAACAAAAATTGCTATTTTAAAATAACTCAATAGTTA
>WTKN01000217.1 GCA_011524395.1 Moorena sp. SS36440bin_2 | reverse complement strand
TTTTATTGAATGGCTGTTAACTCTATTATACCCAATTTAAATGCGCAACAGCTTAATTATTAATTAATAATAATAATTATACATTCTGCATTCTGCATTCTTAATTCGGCAGACCGACAACCTTGGCCAAAAGGCCACGCTACGCGAACAACTAACTAGCGCTTACCTTGTAAATTTATTACCTCCTTATGTACACTCATACCAATCTGAATAGACTGATTAAGTAAGCGACCATATTCACCAGTTTCGTCACTCAGCTCAAAAGCCATCAAAGTAGCTAAATTATCATCAAGATTGCTTAAAAATACCTGACGACTGTCAATTAAATTATTATGACTTCTGATTAAATTTTCCACTTGTAAAGCATTCACTAAACTTTGTTTAGTAATCGCTATAGATTCAATAACTTTTATCCGGCTTTCAGATTGTTTAGACTCAGTACCTGAACCCTCAATGGCCTCTATTCGTTCAGCTAACTCAATCGCTTTAATCACACCATTATAGTTATCAACCTGATCCATTAACCTAACCAAAGACTTAATTCGCTTTCCTTGTTTATAAAGATATACATTACCAATCACTATCCCTGACACAAACAATCCCACCAGTATAGTAAATAGCCCAGTTATCCCAGCCTGGTCTTCAGGCAAATTGCCTGAATTTTTCATAAAAATCAGGATTGGAGGCAAAAAGAAAATTAAACTCAGACCCAATATAAATATCTCAGTTAACAGAACCGATAATATATGCTTAGGCTTCTTAAAGATAAACCCCCGACAAAAATCAATAGCCACAAGCTTAGCAAAACTAAGATCTACCAGGTTTCTGATATCCTCTGACGTAATCTGTAAATTTCCTAAATTTGATGACATATAATCTCGCTCCTGTTACACCATTTTATGATATCTTTAACCAATTCCAATCACCCACCAGTCAGTAGTTAAAATCACACCGGGAATAAATCAAGTCCTCTTACTTCCACCCAAGCAATCCCATCCGTTATCGATATAATAAATAGCGCTGCCCGCAGCGCTATAGCTGCCACAAGTGTGGCTTGAAAACAGCAAATCAATAGTAAGCCTTAAACCCAACCCAAGATTTTACCAATTAACTCCAATACATGCATATAAAAATTACTCTCTAAGTCGCGAAATACGGCAAAAGGTTCCCCAGGATCTCCGAAAAATGGTCTGAGAGTCCATCCCAATTGGCTACCAACAAATCCATACAGCACTAACCAAGCTTTAAGAAGCCTAGTGCGATATTTTTTGTTTTCAGCTTCTTGCTCAGTGATAAATCGCATACATTGGTAAAATACATTGATACCAATTAACCCAGTGATGCCAAGTATGACTAGATTTAAGAGCTGAAAAAATTGATAATTATGAATTGAAAGACGGAAAAAGAAAGTGATAGGAGCAAAGCCAAATAGCATCACACTAATCACAGATGTCGCCGCCAAAAGCAAAACTATGTACTGCCCAAAACTACGTTTACAACCTAAGCTAATCTCATACAAATATAAAGTTGGTAAACAAATTAATAACGTTAAAAGGTATAGAGCCGGGAGTTTGATAGCTGAAGAGATAATCTGGAAAGAGCCGCTAAACGAGCCGATAATTGCACCATAAATCCCAAAAAATGCTGAGCTAGCAATTAATAAAGAGATAATCTTGATATCAATCTTAATCCCTTGGTCAACCTCCTTCAGGAATCTTTGGCGATCGCCCAAAAACTCCATCACTATACTAAAGTGGTTCATGACCTACTCCTAATTAAAATTTAAAGCTACAAAATACACTTAGCTATAGGAGCATGTCACTTATGCAAAAAATTTGGACTAAAACTATATCCCTCTCATGGGTTTGAGCTTGCTGTGATAGTACCTATAGCAATCCTACTCAATCATGTGTAAAATATTCAAAATCTGAAATCCTTGCTGGGCAAAGGTTATTGCGATTCGGTGCAGCCGACGCTCCGGAAGCGTTGTGGCCTACGGCCTCCGCTACGCGAACGCGTTCGCCTTTGGCGTGGCCAAAGGCCAAGCGTGGCCAAAGGCCTCAGCTTCCGCGCTTATGCGATTAGCCCGAAGGGCGTTGGCTAGCGATGAAGCGTTCGCGTAGCGTGGCCAAAGGCCTCAGCTTCATCGCTTATGCGATCGGATTGCTATAGTTGATATGGTCTACAACTTTGACCTGGTCTCTTCACTTGGTTCCAGACAACAACCCATAACGAATCAACCCTCGGCGATACCCTCGACTCATTAACCCCATCGACAGTGCCGCTTCCAGAATTTTCCAATTACTTTTAAGCAACCCTAAAATCGCTTTCGGCTCAAAAGCAGAATCAATCACAATATCCCAAAACGGTTCAACCGCATCTGACCAATCCGCCGTGCGAATACTTTGGAAATTCAAATTGCCAGCAATTTCCTCATACTCCTGCAAAGAAATCACATAAGGCAAACAGTAAACTCGATAAATCTCAGCCAAATGCTGCTGTTCATCTGTTGTCAATTGTCCCGTCGCCAAGGTTATCGGACGATGACACCAAGTTGCCATTAAAAACCTTCCCCCAGGTTTAAGCACCCGATAACATTCCTGAAGAAACTGTTGCTTGTCCGGCATATGTTCTCCACTCTCCATCGACCAGACAAAATCAAAGGTTTCATCAGCAAAAGGCATATCCAAAGCATTAGCAACCTGAAACTGAACCCGTGTCGCCAACCCAGCCTCTTGCGCTCGTTGAGTTCCTCGTGATGCTTGAACTGGACTTAAGGTAATGCCAGTAACATTTGCTTCAAACTGTTGGGCTAAATAAAGTGAACTCCCACCAATCCCACAACCGACATCCAGAATAGTACTAGCTTGCTCCACTTCAGCCCAACAGAGCAATTCGTCAATCAAGTCAATTTGTGCTTGATGTCGGTTTTTCTTCTCAGTACCCGCCCAGCCATAATAGCCATGGTGCATATGTTCACCCCAAACGGCTTCCCACAAGCCAGAAGAGGCATCATAAAATTCCTGAATCTGTTTTTCAAGACTCAATTTTTCAAGACTTAATGTCATATTATGTCCAGTAGCATCGTTCCGTATCACCAACTATAGCGGTTATGACTTCCATAAACCATACCCAATTCGACGGGCGCACGGGGTGAGCCGCTACTAAGGGAAAAGGGTCTTGACAGATGGTAAATCACAAATAAACAATGACAAAGACAAATCACAAAGACACATAACAAATGAGACATGACTATTCCCCGAACCATTTGCCTTGGATTCCTTTCCGTAATTGCCATCGGAACTGTTTTGCTAATGATGCCATTTGCTGCTAGTGATGGCACATGGACTAACCCCATGGTGGCACTATTCACCTCAACCTCTGCTGTTTGTGTTACTGGTCTAGTGGTTGTCGATACTGGCTCCTATTTTTCCTTTTGGGGACAGTTGATTGTGCTTGCCCTATTCCAAATTGGCGGTTTGGGCTATATGACCACCAACACATTTCTGATTTTACTACTGGGGCGCAAGTTCAAATTGAAGCAGAAAATCGCCATTCAACAAGCCTTAGATAGACAAGGTTTACAAGACAGTGCAGCATTAATTCGTTCCATCATTGCCACAGCAATAATTTTTGAAATCACAGGGATTTTTCTACTTTTACTAGTGTTTGTTCCCGATTATGGATTATACCAGGGACTCTGGTTAGCCATTTTTCATAGCATCAGTGCTTGGAATAATGCTGGATTTAGTCTGTTTCCAGACAGTTTGACAAGTTATCAGTCATCTCTTCTCCTGAATCTAGTGATCACAACTCTAATTATCTGCGGTGGCATTGGTCAACAGGTAATTTTTGAGTTTTATCTTTGGTTGCGCGATCGCATTCTAAGACGACGTCAGTATTTAGAATTTTCTCTAAATTTTAAAGTAGTCACTAGCACCACTATCTTTTTGTTAATAGTGGGAACAATTGCATTTTTATTCATCGAGTTTAATAATTATAACACTCTAGGCTCTTCAACACTATCAGACAAATTTATCCAAGCCTGGTTTCAGTCAGTGACCACCAGAACTGCAGGGTTTAACACCATTGATCTTGGTCAAATGACCACAGCCGGGTTATTTATTACGATTACCATGATGTTTTTTGGAGCTAGTCCAGGGGGAACAGGTGGTGGCATCAAGACTACAACAGTAAGAGTTTTAGTTAGTTCTACCAAAGCAATTTTACAAGGAAAAGAAGACGTTTATCTATATAAGCGTCAGGTCCCAACTGAGCTAATTTTAAAAGCCATTGGAGTTTTAGTCGGATCATTCGCTACAGTAATTCTATCAACACTTTTAATTTCCCTAGCTGAGCCAACCCTTGATTTTATTCAAATTTTATTTGAAGTCGTCTCAGCCTTTGCTACTGTCGGTCTTTCCACAGGCATTACCCAAGACGTTTCTACCTGGGCAAAGCTAGTTTTAATTGGAACAATGTACATTGGCCGGGTTGGAGTTTTGTTGCTCATGGCATCCCTACTAGGAGAACCCCGTCCCAGTTCAGTTCAGTATCCAGAAGAAAACTTACTTGTGGGATAATCCAATGGAAAAGGTATGCTGGCTTGGTAATGGCTAATTGCACAGGTCAATTAACACTTAAAAATTAACAAGCAATAAGTAAAAAATTACTAGATAAGTTATCACAGGAGGCCGAAGTGAATCTATCATTTTTAACATTCTTGCGTAACCTACCCAAAGAGAATAAACAGTTTGCCGTTATTGGATTAGGGCGTTTTGGTCGAGCTGTCTGTTCCACACTATACCAACTTGGCTATGAGGTTCTGGGTACTGATATTGATGAAAAACTAGTTTCGCAAGTGTTAACCGATAAAATAGCTTCCCATGCTGTGCAGCTCGATTCAAAAGAACCATTAGCCTTGAAAGAAGCTGGAATTTTTGAATTTGACACAGTCATTATTGCCATCGGTAACTATTTACAAGAAAGCATTATAACCACCCTCAACTTAAAAGAAGCAGGAGTTTCTTACGTCATTGCCAAAGCTTCCTCAGAAGTTCATGGTAAGCTGTTAAAACGGGTAGGAGCCGATCATGTAGTTTTTCCTGAGAATGATGCAGGTTGTGCTTTAGCACGCTCCCTGACCAAACCATCTATTTTGGAATGGTTTGACCTAGACTCTAAGCACAGTATTGTTGAGGTCGTAGTGCCAGAAAAATTTGATGGCAAAACCATTATGGAACTGGAATTGCGCAACCGCTATGGTTTGACTGTCCTGGCTATCAAGGAAGATGCTGAATTTGAGATTAACCCTGACCCTAATGAACCTCTGTACAAAGATATGGTTATGGTTATCATTGGCTCCAACCATGATATTGACCGTTTACCCATCTAAAGCTTAGGAATCCCTCTTTCTGGTTCAGACGGTTCCGGTTCCATCTCTTCGGTTTCAGTGGACTCTACCTTAGGAGTTTCTTGGGATTCTACCTCCAGAATGTCAGGAGACTTCATCTGTGGAATTCCAGGAGAGTCTACCTCAGGAGTTTCTTGAGTATTAACCAAAGAAGCTTCTGGTTCTAGTTGCATGATGTATTCATCAACCTCCGTTACCTTCTCCTCATTACCAGCAAAAGCGAATAACTCTCTAGCTTTGACCAAAGAAGAGAGAGCTTCCTCTCGCTGTTGAGACTTTTCTAAGACTACACCCAAGTTGTAATGACCTTCTGCTAATGCCGGAGACAGGCTAAGAGCTTGCTGATATTCAGCCATGGCTTCCTCATACTGTTCTTGCTGTTGTAGAGCAACACCAAGGTTGTAGTGGGTCAAAGCGTGGTAAGGATCCAGTTGCACAGCTAATTTGAGTGTGGTAACTGCTTCGGCGTACTCACCATTCGCTGTCAGTGCGGCCCCTAGCTGTCGGTAAGCATCCACATTTTCCGGTTCCAGTTCCGTCACCAAGCGAAAGCGAGTAATCGCTTCCGCCAACTCCCCTTTCTCAAACAAAATTACCGCTAATTGATACTGAGCCGGAGCCAAGTTAGGGTCAACCTTAACTGCTTCCCTAAAGGATTCCTCTGCCGCTGACTTTTCCCCTTGCTCCACCAGTAATAGTCCCAACTGGTAGTGTGCTTTATCCAATTTAGGTTGAGTGCGAACTGCTTGTCTGAGTGCAGTAGTTGCTGGTCCAATCTGGTCTTGCTCGACTAAAATCAGTCCCATGTTATAGTAAGCTTTGCCATAATCTGGGTCTAGGCGAATGGTGGCTTGGTAGTGTTCGATCGCCTCTTCTTGATTACCCTGAGATTCCAGGGCTAAGCCTAAGTTATAATAAATATTGGCTGATTCAGGATTGAAAGACAACGCCTGTCGATAAGCAGCGATCGCACTATCGGGTGCCCCTTCCTTGTAAAAAGCAATGCCTAAGTTGTAATAAGCTTGTGACAACGTTGGGTCAAGGGCAATAGCAATTTGGTATTGTTCCAATGCCAGCTGGTTCTTACCCTGCTGCAAAAACGTATTCGCCAACAAATAACGTCCCATGGCCATATAGGGGTCGAACTCAAGGGCTTTACGAAAAGCACGCTCTGCCCCAGGAAAGTCCCGACGTCCGTAAAGTTTTACCCCAACTTGAAAGTATGAAGCCGCATCTAGGTTATTGGAGTATGGACCTTCCATCAACTGCTTGGTTCCTTTATACTCAGGAATCTCTTTACCTTCAGCTTGACCAACACTTGTCAAACCAAAACTGATGATAGTGGCAGCTAGCAGCGGTATCGTTTTCATTCACCCTTTTCCTATATGCTGAGACATTTTTGGTATACTACAGGATAATATTTTTTTACCAAAAATTCTGGGTTTAAAGCCCCGTCCTTCTAGGACGGCTTTTCCGGAATCATCAATGACGATGATTTATGATTAAAGTAGGTACAGGCTGAAAAACCGTTGACTGAGCCGGGAGAGAGACCCGTAACTTATTGATCATAAAGTAGTAATACCTAGAGGGTAGGGAAAGTCCTCTTTTCTTGATGCAGTCGCTCATGGGGGAAACCCCCAAGACCGCGCTGCATCGCTAAAAACCCAATCGTCAATAATTAACTGTTGGCGTGTGAACCCAGAAGAACACTTTTTGAGACAAAAACGGTGCGATTGACCTAGGTGAATTAAATTCGCCACGGGTCGCACCGCAAAGTACGGTGGGGCACACCGGAACTTGAGGAAACGGGAAGTAACCGACTTTTTAAGGCACTTCCAATAAGTACTCGAACGCCTAAGGAGAACTGCCCTCTGGGTCTGTCGTTAATTAACTGGGAACTTGGTTTTAAACGGGTTTTTGGTTAAGTACTGTCTAGTTTTTGGCGGCGTCAAAGATTAGAACTCGGCGGTTTAAGGCGGCTCGTTGATCTAGGAATCCCCGCGCCTTTCGGGCTTTGCCCGACGCTACGCGAACAGGCCGGGGAGTGTCAATAGAATAATTAGCTGCTTATCAAGCCCATCCCCACAGGAAATGACCCTAGCTGCTGCTCCGATATGCGATCGCAAAGATCAAGCCCTATCCCTAGTTGATTCAGTCATTGCCCAATCCCAAGCAGAAGGGGTATTCGTCAGTCTCAGCCTTGGTGACGAATTTCTGAGCCGCTTCTCGGAAAATCAGATTACCCAGAATATCAGCCGCCAACGCTGCCAACTGACCATTACCAGTTATTTCGGTAAGCGTTGTGCCTCTGCTACCACAACAGAACTAGACCCAGAGGCAATTGCCCAAACTATCAAACGTTCAGAACAACTGGCTCGCATTGCCCCAGAAGATCCTGAATGGGTACCCCTACTCGAATCCCAGGATTATGAGCAACGCACCCCAGCCTTCGATGAAGCCACCGCTACCCTTTCCCCCTTGGCACGGGGAGAAATAGTCAAGGGAGTATGTACCTTAACTGGTAAGGCAGGAGTCGAAGGGTCCGGTAAGCTTAGTACTCAAGCCTTTTTACGAGTTGTGGGGAACTCCCAAGGGTTACGAGCCTTAGACCAAGGTACAGAAGCAGATTGTAGCGTGACAGCCCGTATAGACGATGGTTCCAGTTGGAGTCATAGCACCGCCTTTGCCATAGAACAGTTACCGATTTTAGAAAAGTCATCAATAACAGGTCTAGTTGAACGAGCCTTAGCCTCACGTCACCCCCGTAAGGTCAATCCAGGTACCTACCCAGTGATATTTGATGGTGCTGCCTTTGCGGAATTGCTGTCTTGGGTAATCTGGAATATGGATGCTCGGGCAGCGGATGAAGGACGTTCCTTTATGTCCCATAGTGATCAAAGTGGTAAGCCCACTGGTAACCGCTTGGGTCAGCCAATGTTTAGCCCGATAGTCCAGGTACAACGCGACCCTGCTCATCCCCTACTCCAATTAGGCACTTGTTTTCGGGATGGGTTGAGTAATCGCTACACTGAGGTGATTAAGGACGGTATTCCCCAAATTCTTTACTATAGCCGCTATTGGGCAGCTCAGAAAGGCAAAGATCCAAGCGGACTATTGTTTCCCATTGTCATGTCCGGTTCTAGCCAAAGTCTAGCTGACCTGATTGCCCAGACAGAGCGAGGTATTTTGGTAAGCCGTGCTTGGTATGTGCGCTATGTCAATCCCAAAACCCTAGAAGTCACAGGGATGACCCGTGATGGCACATTTTGGATTGAAGACGGTCAGATTGCCTACCCGATTAAAAACCTGCGTTTTAACCAAAGCCTGCCCCAAATGTTGAAAGAAGTCGATGCCCTAAGCAAAGTACAGCGCTACGGTAATATAGTAGTTCCAGGAGTTCGGGTCAAGGCATTGAACTTTGATAGTATAACTGACAGCATTTGAGCCAAATCATGAACCATGAAATATGAAGAATTAAACAGGCGCGCCTTAAGAAGGGTGTCATGTCAAATGTGAAAGCTCAAATGTGAAAGCTCAAATGTGAAAACTTTACCTTTTACCTTTTGCCTTCACTTAACCCATTACCCATTACCCATTTAGCCCTTAGGTGTGTCTGATTTGGGGTCATTTACTACAGCAGGACAACGAATTGTAAAGGTAGAGCCAACACCAAGCGCACTTTCCACCGTAATCTTACAACCCATCATGTCGCAGAAGCGTTGGCTGATGGAAAGACCTAAACCCGTTCCACCATACTTTTTGGTAGTTGAATTATCTGCCTGGGTAAATGGTTGAAATACTTTGTTAAGCTGTTCTGGAGTCATACCAATGCCAGTATCAGTTACCGAGAATATCAACCAATGATCAGATTTGAGATTGGCTAAGGTATTGGCGGAGGTAGGAATATCGATTGTGGTGTAGGAAGCACTTGAGGATCTCGAATAAGATTGGGGTAACTCCAAGATCAGTTCGTTCTTGCCATTCCTATGGTTACTTCCTTCACGAACAATGCTAAAAGTAATCGTGCCTGTCTCAGTGAATTTGGCAGCATTACTTAGCAAGTTTAACAGAACCTGCTTGAGCTTAGTCCGGTCAGCCACCATTGCCCCGAGAGACTCAGCACTGCTGATCTTTAGACTATTGTTCTTCTTCTGCATCAGTGGCTTAGCAAGGCTTTCCAATTCCACTATCAGGGTGGTAACGTCAAAGCTCTCTAAGTAGAGGTTCATCTTGCCCGCTTCAATCTTTGATATGTCTAGAACATCACTGATCAGTGTGAGCAAGTGCGTACCAGAGTTCCAAATCTCCTTTAGGTCAGAGACGAACTCGTCATAACCTAATTCCTCGGCATCTTCCCAGAGCAACTGACTTAAGCCCAGAATACCGTTAAGGGGTGTCCGTAGTTCATGGCTCATACTAGCCATAAACGCACTCTTGGCATGGTTGGCTTCTTCAGCGGCTTCTTTTGCCTGTTGCAACTCAATCTGAGCCAACTTGTTCTCCGTAATATCCCGGACAATGGTCAGGACTTCTTTTTCTCCACTGACCACAATCCGTGCTTCAAAATGGCTACGTTGGCCATTAATAAACATCTCATGTTCAAAGATTTGGATCTCCCCAGTTTCCAAAGCTTGGTGAACATTGCGGATATAAAGTTGAGCTATCTCTTGTGGTAATACATCATACACCGTTCTACCCAAGACTTGATCAAAAGACCCAAAAGAGTTCTGATTCCTTGCAATTTTATATTCTAGAAATGTACCATTGTGACTAAACTGCACCATTAAATCTGGGATAGCATTAAGCAAGGCTCGATTTTTCCCTTCACTTTGGCCCAGATCTGCGGTTTGCTGTTCCAAACTTTCAATGACTTTTCGCAGCTTGGATGTCATGCTATTGAAGGAATCTGCCAACACTGCTAGCTCATCCTTGGTGTGAACAGTAATGGTCTGGTTCAAGTTCCCAGCGGCCAAACGCTTGGTTGCAGCAGTCATCTGTTGCAATGGTTCAGTGATTGACCGACTCAGCAGCAGTGCCAACAGGGTACCGGCAGCGGCTGCTGTTATTGCCACCACTAGACCTTGATTGCGTACCGCAGCAATTTTATTATCCAGGGGAGCTGTAGACAGTCCGACACTAATCGCTCCGACTTTCTTATTCCCCAGAATCACTGCCTTACCAGCAAAAAGTTGGTTATTTTCCCACCTAACAACTGTATTATGGCTCCTTAGCAACTCCTGGCCAACAGGGTGACTCTCGAGACTATAAACCTGACCGTCTACCGGATTGGCTTCGGCTACAATACGTCCATCTTTTTGGTAGATGAAACCCTCCTCCACTAACCCCTGCTCCCCCAACTGCTCCATGACCTGCTCCAAAGAATCAGCATCTGCAAGGTAGAGGGCATCAGCAGTCACTAAGATCAGAGTCTTAAGCAATAGTTCAGCCTGTTGCTTGAGTTCTTTACGAAAGGTTTGTTGCTCACGGTGCAGAGATAGCATGGTGACACTAGCCACTGCCACAATGACCAAGCTAGTCATAGTCATTGTCAATTTAGTGGCTAATGGCCATTGTCTCCAGCTAAATCTGCCCATGCAATTTACCGATTCTCAACAATGTTGTATAATTGTTGCATCCTGTCCAACCCCTGTAGAGTTGGGAATTCATCAAACTTAGCAGTCTTCTGGAACTTAGTCAGCACTTCTTTGCCCTTGGGGTCTTTATGCATAGTAGTCAGGATACTCTTGATCTGAGCCCTTAACTCAGGATCCATATTGCCTGGAACCATCACGACTTGCCGAGGCACTTTGTCCGTCTCAGCCAAAATATTCATGGCTTGCCGGACCTCCTCAGGGACTTGCGCGAAAGTCTGGTTATCTACTGCACCAGCGTCTGCCTTTGAGCTAATAACCCATTGGATAGTATTTTCATCATCATCACTGAAGATATACCCCACCTCATTAGCTGCCACTACATCACTGGTTGATCCTTTTTCCTTAGGCTTCAAACCTGCTTCAATCAGATAAGCCATAGGTAACATATAGCCAGAGGTCGATTGTCTATCATCAAACGCGACCTTCTTACCCTTGAGGTCAGCTAGGGATTTAATCCCTCGGTCTTTCATAGTAAAGATAATCGTGTGGTAATCACCATCACCCCGTTTCCAGCGGCGCAAAATTGGTTGAGCACCAGACTCTTGATTAATCCTCATGGCTGGGTAGAGGCTATCGAAGTATAGGTGTACCTCCCCTTCTTTGAGCCAGCTGATCATGGTCGGAAAATCGGAGGCAATTTTTACTTCGCCAGTGTTAATATCGAACTGACTCAACTTGTCAGCCAGGTAATTTGCCAGGGGCTGGAAGCGGCGGATCTTTTTAGCTGGATTTTTTGAAATATCACCTAAGACAATAACCTTAGTGTCTTCAGAAATTTTCGATGGCTCTAAGCTCGGGTTTGATTGTTCTGGTGGTTGACTACAGCTCACTACGGAAGTGAGCAGACCAACGAGCATAACTTTTCCTAACAGCTTGGTTAACATAGTGTCCTACTCTCAATTACAGTTAGAACCGATGTCTTCACAGGTAGATACTAGGGTTAGCCATGTCAGTATGGCTACCTTAGCCAACTTAGCAAAGTTTTCAGTGAATCTACCTAAGAATAGCGATTTCCTGCAGGACACTCTACCTCAACACAAAAGCCCATAGGTAAATTCACTGATTCGGTTATCCCCTTGAACTGTAGATGCCTTACTAATTCCTTGGGTTAGGTGAAGTCAATACAGGAAAACTTAATGTCAGAACACCCTAGTGCAGTTGGGCTAGAGCGAGTTGCATGCTTTGAGGGAATGACACACTCGCCTGATGGACAAAGGGAAAGGTATTCGTCTTACCCCAAGGCCTTTTGCTTGTCCTCGTAGGTTTTGCCTCCTAAAAATCATCTCTTTGAGAGTACCTTAGTTTCACCAGTTTCACCTCCCCATAGACACCCTGTGCTAAAGCACACCTTGCATAGCTCGAAGCTCCGGTTTCTTGAGAAGTCATAGATTACCTCCCGGTTATACAATGACTCTTGAGGATCGGAGTAGATGCAAAGCGTGTGGTAGAACCTAGGAGCGTTTGTTTTATGGTATCACTTGATCTCTTCACATAACATGATCTACTTACTAGTAATTTTTCCCACATCTTAATAGTTATGGGATCTTAATGTACACCCTATACTAGACTATATCGAATTACATTATTTTAAATAATTAATATTTTTTTTGTGATTAAATTTGGTTTATTCAGTGATTATTTGTGCTGTTGTTGCTAGCTATACTACTATTTAGTATAGTTTTTATTTAAAAAAATAACAAAAACAAACTTGATACTAAACAAGTTTATAAAAATTTAACCTTTCGTAAATCCAGGATTAATTGTAAAATCAATAATGCGACTTGGTAGTATAACTCGATCGACACTCTAAATTTGCCTGAAAAAGCTTAAGTACCCTAAAGACTATTTATAATGGGGGCGTTTCACACTCTGTTATAGATTACTAATAGTTAATTGAATAATTTTTAAAAAAATATATTTTTTAAAATAGCTAGTTTTTAAACTATCAAACTAGAGCAAAAAAACTAGTAATTATGATGACTAGTCAGAGTTATAACTAATTTTTTAGTTAAAAACTAAATCATATATCCAAAACTATGCTATTATGTTTTCTTAATCATATTAGGCAAATTGCCGCCAAAGTGGCGTGAAACAAAGTTGGATTAGGTTTTAAATTAAAGTGATCCCATCAGGCTTTGGTGATTCCTTATTTAAAGATTGACTAAAAACTTTGTGAAGTTTCAGTAAAGATTTGGTGAAGTTTCAGTGAAGACTACTAGAACTACACGAAATTTCACTGATATAAAAAATTGCTCATATAAATTGCATCATAAATTGCATCAGAGGCATTTAATTTACAGTATCTAAGTATTACCTCTACCTAGACGGAGCAAGGAACACCATGGTAAAAGATCAGAGTCCATCTATTTCTGATAGAAAAATGCCTAAAATCATACAAGCAACCATTAACTCAACATTGCTGTTGGGTATACTAACATCACCTGCCGCCGCCATTTCCCTAGACATCAAACCGATTTCTACCTTTTCCACGGGAATTTTCGATGATGGAGCGGCGGAGATATCGACTTTCGATCCACTCAGCCAAAGGTTATTCGTTACCAATGCTAGTAGCAATCAAGTCGATGTCCTGGATTTTGTCGGAGGAAACCTCTCGTTATCCACCACCATCCCCCTGGCATCGTTTGGCGCAACGCCAACCAGTATTGCCTCTAGCAATGGCTTACTAGCGGTTTCCGTAGCCAATGAAGTGCTAACTGATCCAGGAACAGTTGCTTTCTTTGACACCAACGGTAACTTCAAAACATCGGTCAAGGTTGGTGCCTTGCCTGACGCGGTAACCTTTACCCCAGATGGCAGAAAGTTACTGGTTGCCAATGAAGCAGAGCCAGCCTTTTCAGAGACTTTAGGTCAGATCGTTAATCCAAAGGGGTCGGTTAGTATTATCGACCTTCTTGACCCGAAGCATCCTACTGTCAGAACTGCAGACTTTAGTTCGTTCTCAAAACAGGATCTCGAAAACCAGGGAGTACAGCTGTTTGTCGATGCATTCGAAGAAATTGAGGCTTCATCCCAGGACGAATTCGGCATTGAGGATTTATTCGAGTCTCCGATTACCCCTGATCGCGATCTTGAACCGGAAAACATCACTGTCTCAGACGATGGTAAAACTGCCTGGGTAGCACTCCAGGAAAACAATGCTATTGGTGTTCTAAATCTAGAAACTAATGAGTTCACCAACGTTGTGGGTCTCGGTGTCAAAGATCACAGTGAGCCTAATAATGGTTTAGATACTAGCGATAGAGATGATGCTATCAATATCGAAAACAGGCCAGTGTTTGGGTTATTCCAGCCAGACCAACTTGATGTCTATACCGTTGACGGCATAACTTACTTAGTCACTGCTAACGAAGGCGATTTCCTCCGCATTGAGGGTGACTTAGACGGTGAAGAAGTAAGCTTTTTCCAGGAAGATGATCGGATAGATGACTTAGTGTTAGACCCAACTGCTTTCCCTGATGCGATCGCTCTACAAGAAGACGATGTTCTTGGACGTTTGCAAGTTTCAACGATCAATGGTGACCCTGATGGAGACGGTGACTTTGACGAACTGTTTGCTTTTGGAGGACGTTCCTTCTCAATTTTGAAGGTAACAGACGATGGCTTAGAGCTAGTTTTTGATAGTGGCGATGCTTTTGAACAAATAACTGCTGACCTATTTCCGGATTTCTTCAACGCTGAAGCTGAGGAAAACAACTTTGATACCCGCAGCGACAATAGAGGTCCGGAACCCCAGGGGATAACCGTGGTTGAGTTATTCGGTCGCACCTTTGCCTTCATCGGTTTTGAGCAAATTGGTGGCTTCATAGTCTATGACGTTACCGATCCTGAAAATGCATTCTTTGTGGATTACATCAACAACCGCGACTTCCTAGGGGATCCTGAGGCTGGTACAGCAGGGGATCTTGGTGCTGAAGGATTGCTTTTCATCTCAGCAGAGGATAGTCCCAACGACATACCGATGCTAGTTGTTAACAATGAGGTCAGTGGCACAACGACTGTCTATTCAATTGAACAAGTACCAGAACCAAGTTCTCTATTGGGTCTGTTACACGTTATTGCTGTAGGGTCTATCGCTTGGAAGCGAAAGCTTTCAAAAACATGTAAAGACTCTAGCCTTTAAAGGCAAGGAAGACTGGGGGAATAATATCTCCTCCAGTTTAATCACTTGGTATGCAGGTAAATCGTTAATTGTTAATTGTTAATCGTTAATCGTTAATTGTCTATGTAATTATTTAGGTGTAGGGGTTGACAAACTCTGTAACGTGTGAGATTGGCACCATAAATCAGCAAATTTGGATTGTTTAATACAGTTTGAGTCATTCCACTGTCAAAATGCACAAAATAGCTTCAAAAATAACCCCAAAACTTAAATAATTACATTGTAAATTTTAAATTTTAAATACACACCACAGCCTTTACTCTAATAAACTTAATCTAAATTTAATCTAATCTTTATCGAAATTTAATATAATTAATGTACCAAAACTGTTTTAATTTGGTATTAATTCATCTGCCCATTACTCCTTAAAATAATTTGTGATTGAGGGTACAAAATTAATGAATTGGGTTATGAATTGGGTCAAGGCCAAGGAATCTGGGGATTAGCGGCCAACTCGCTAGCCACTGCTGCTGCGCCGTATTGATTCAGATGACTCGGATCAGCAAAATACTGATTTTGGTTTAGCCACTGGCTCCCCATATCGATAAAGATAAATCCTTGATCAGTTTGTTTGAGCATCCACTGCTGCAATTTCTGTTCACGACTCAGACGCACTGGATCTAAATAGTCTTTGGTAAGGGGTAAGTTAACCACCACTAAGGGAATATTTTGTTTCTTCAAAAAGCTTTTAATAGCATTGACAGCAGTAGTCTGTTTACCAGCAAAACTGAAGGGCTGATAATCGGCATCATATCTCCCTGACACTCGTGGATGGCTCCGATAGTAAATTTTTGGGTTAAAGGTGCCATTCATAGGGAGAAAACCATTAGCATTGATGGCAAAAGTACTATAGCCAGTGTTGGCGGTAGTTAACTGTTTTGAAACCAGTTGCAGGTTGCAGGTTGCAGGGTCTAGGTTACAGGGTCTAGGTTGCCGATTTGAAGCTAAGGTCGCTGTTGCCCAAAGTCTAGTTTCCGGTGCCCATTTTTGATAAATTTTAGTAGTAACACTGGAAATAGTAGACTCAGAAATAGCTTGGCAAGTATTGGCTGATTCCTGTTGACTTTTAGGAAGTGTGGGGCGATCGCCTGCCATCAAACGTTTATATCCTTCAGAGGCGACGAGGGATTCATAGGTGCGGTCTACTCGTCCACTATTGAAGGCACGCACCCCATCAGCCCAGATCACTAACTGTGGCAATTGTTCTGGAGTCAGGAGCTGACGAAGTTGGAAGTCAACAACTTGAGCTGTGGCACCATTTACCCCAAAATTGAAAACCTTTAGCTCTCCTTTCCCTAACATCCCTAAGGATTTTTGGAGTTGCTGAGGATCAAGCCCTTGTAATGCCCGGGAACTACCTACAATTAGAATGTCAGGGCTACCAACGGCAGCTATATAGGATAGATAAAGCTGCAGCTGCTGATCAAATATGTCGTTATCAAAACTAGAGAAGGGCAAGGATGACGTGGTTGCTAGTGCTTCTAGGTACGCTAACTCTAAGTTCTTGATATATTCAGCAATTTTTTTTTGAGCAAAAATCCGTTTAGGACTGTCTGCTGGGATAGCTTGCAAATCCTCAATGGCTTGAATCCACTCATTGATCACAAAATGCCAATCTTCTGTTGATCGAGCCAATTGTGCCATAGCAGTTGCTCTTCGTTCTTTTTTCATACCCTTGGTAATCGGATTAATAGAAGAGCAGGCTGGGGGAGAACCCTGATCGACTACTTGATTGCCAGGGGATACTGCTAGTGAGGGGAGTAGTGTGTTTGCTGCATGGTAGAGTGGCGTAGTCTTCCAAAAGCCAGCGGCAAGTAGAAGTGATGCTATGGTAGCGCTACTGTATAGTCTAAACCAGAATTTCGGCATAGTTTCTATGGGGTACCCTCAACTTACTTCAATCAGTTCAAACAGAACTATGTTGACACTCCACCTTCTGAGAAGGAAGAGGATTATTAGTGAGAGCGAGTCCAATATTATCTAGTTTAGCATAACTTTAATCCCAATGCATTAACGGAGTTGGCTCAGATAATTTTATCTATAATTAAGATAATGGTGTTTCGTTAAACTGTTCTGCTTCAGCCAATTCCTAGTAAGATATTTTTTAGGTTTCACCAGATACTTGAATTAAAACAGTTCTGTCTCTAGGTCCATCTAATTCAACGAATAAAACCGATTGGTAGGTGCCCAAAGCTAATTTGCCATCAATAATAGGAATATATTCGCTGTTGTTTAGCATCATTGCCATTAGGTGAGAGTGGGCATTGATCGGTTCATCAGGAGGTACAATCCTTAAGTGCAGGTCATTATGGAGATATTTACCATCTTTAGGGGCTAGCTTGTTTAGATGGACTTTGATATCTTCGATTAATCGTTCTTCATATTCATTAATGGCTAACGCAGTAGTTGTATGTCTGGAAAAAACTAAAGCATGACCGTTTTTAACCCCAGTAACCTCTAGTAATTTGCTGATGTAATCGGTGATATTGTAAATGGCGATAGGTTCGTGGGTTTTAAGTTCGATTATTTCACTCTTGACCAGCATGACTGCACAACAATAAACTAATAACGTTGACAATTCAACTAAAATACCAGAAATTTTGAAGATGAAAGAGCAATTGCTCCGTTGGCTCAACCAAATTTTAATGCTCGATGTTTTTCTAGTCTTATTGAGCTTTCTTTGGTTTGCGATCGCATTGGTTGGTCGTTCGGTTGGTATTCCCTTGGGACTGGAACTATGGTACAGCCTTTGGGAACCAGTATTTACTCCCGCCATTGGCGTGCTGATGGCTGGGGCAATTGTGAGTGGGCTAATTAACCAGATTTCTAAGCGTTTGACGTCCAATTGAATAAATAAGTGCGTAAGTGTGTAAATGCGTAATTGCTCAAAAATAACCAATAACTATATAAATATGCATAGAACATGGACACTGATTCATCCTTATAGCACTAGGCATTAAGGTGTTTGACATTGATAAAAGTTGAAAAGCTAATGCACCTCAACTTTTGCCTCTTGCCTCTTGCCTCTTGCCTCTTGCCTCTTGCCTCTTGCCTCTTGCCTCTTGCTTCTTGCCTTGTGCGTAGCGCTATAATCCTTAATGCTTCATGGTTTATCCTGAATCCTTGATACTTCATTTGATAATTTTTCTAGGCAAGAGCCATGTTGCGTAAAGCTTTGTTGGTCTTAACCATGATTGTCATAGTCGGTTTGGCAAACCCGAGCACTGCCCAAACCGCTGACTATCCCAGCCTTTGGGATACATTAGCAGAACTAAAGTCCCATGAGTTTGTGGATTTAACCCATACCTTTCATCCCCAGATTCCCCACTCGCCAAGCTTTGATCCTGAAACACGCACCACAACCTACTACTACGATGAGATGATTGGCACCAAGGGCTCTGGATTTTGGGCACAGCGCTATAATCTTCCTGGTCAGTGGGGTACCCATGTTGATCCGCCAGCTCATTTCGTCAGGGGTAAACGGTTTCAGGATGAAATCCCGGTCACTGAAATGGTGCTACCCCTGGTGGTAATCGATGTCAGCGACAAGGTGACTCAGAACCCCGACTATCAAATTACCCTGGAAGATGTACGAGCTTGGGAACAGAAATACGGTTTGGTGCCAGAAGGGGCATTTGTCGCAATGCGTACGGATTGGTCTAAGGCTTGGCCTAGTATGACGAAAATGCGTAATGCTGACGCTAATGGTATTGCCCATTATCCTGGCTGGAGTGCTGAAGTACTGAAATATCTCTACGAAGAACGCTACATTACTGCTTCCGGTCATGAACCAACTGATACTGACCCTGGAATTGCCACTAGCCAAGGGGACTATTCCCTAGAAAATTATATTCTCAGCCAAGACAAGTATCAGATCGAGTTGCTAACTAACTTGGATCAGGTGCCGGAGTATGGTGCGATCGCAATCGTAACGTTTCCTAAGCCCCTGAAAGGTTCTGGTTTTCCAGCAAGGGTGTTCGCAATTATTCCGTAGTAAGGCAAGAGGCAAGAGGCAAGAGGCAAGAGGCAAGAAATTATATAGGAATTTTTGGTGGCGATGCAGCGCGGTCTTGAGGAACTGCCCTGGTTTCCCCCACTCGCGCTTTGCATCAAGACAAGGTCAAAAACTCTAAGCCCTATATATATTTAGGAAGCTTTGGTAGATTCATGTTCTTGATGCAGCGCGGTAAAATAATTCTATGGGAAGAGATTATTGGTGACAATTTAAGTTTGTTTGCTATTTGTAAATCATGTTGTTACAAAATATTACTAAATCTCAAAGTGAAGGACACACTAGCCTGAGCTTGGTGTATCTTTAGCCTAACAGCGAGACAGTCGGACTATTGAGTGAACCCAAAATAGCCATACCGAAGAAATCAGCTTGGTGCTGCCCCTATTGAGACGCAGCTGCAAAGTTATTGAACAGCTCAAAGATTCTCTAGAGCGGAAAACAGAAATTAATCGGAGAAAACATGAATATATTTTCCAACCCCTTAAAGTTAAAGTTTATAGGGGTATCTTTGTTGGTAAATCAATTATTGTTGATGGTGTCGTCTATAGCACTAGCTTACGATAATAATGTAGACTCAGAAAAATTGCAAGTTATCAAATTAGAACCAGGTATGCAAGTTACCATAAACTATAAACTTGGAATGCCTGGGGGGAATAAGCTAGAAGAGCAAGCTTTTTCAGTTTATAAGCTTTCATCATCTGATAAGTCTGATGGTGATGATGCAGTTCGTCTTTGGCGTAGGAGTGATGAGATGAATTACATTCCATTCTACTATTCTAATGACGAGGATAAACCAAACTATTTAGCCATTGCCTATCATGCTTGGTCACCAAGTGGTTCAAGGTGGTTTAATTTAGCTGCGACAAACAAAAAATTAGTTGGACAAGAAGGGAATAAAAAAACTATCCATATTAGCTATCCCAAAGGTGGAGCAGCGAATCCTTCCCTCACGATAACCCTCGAAAGGGATCCACTCAAAATATATTAATGGGGCTGAGAGGGTTAAAGTCTCAGCAATCCGAATGTACTCAAATTGGCTGCGGGCAAACTATATGCTTTTAGGTTCTTGCCGACGAGTTGGCAAGTCCTTTGCCTGTCTGAGTACGGGTAATAACTTTTTGAATACCCTTAAAGAACAACTCAGCCAAAAAAGTCAAGAATCTTTTTCCTTAACTTGTCACCAATGGAAGAGGTTATCTGCCGAGAGACAGATCTAACCTAAGAGCAGTAGCTCGATTGCTCAATTTAGAGGACACAAAGATGAAAGGAATTTTCGGTGCTCTACTACCAGGACTGATCACAACCGGTTTTGTAGGCGCAACACTACTACCCGCTGCACCCGCAGCTGCTGGTGATTTATTAAGAGATATCGGTATTGGTGCCGCTGCTGGTGCGGTAGTTGGAGAATTAAGTGACAACGGCTCATTGATTGGTAATAGTGCCAATGGCGCTGCTGCTGGTGCTGCTGTGAATGCTACTAAGCGCAATAGAACTAGAGCTCGCCGTAACAGTGCTGGGAGTCTAGTTCAAGATGTAGGGTTTGGCGCTGCTGCTAGTGTTGTCACTGGCGTGATCATTGATAATGGCTCCGTGGTAGATAATGCGGTTAAAGGTGCTGCTACTGGTCTAACCATTAACCTCCTAGACCGTTAAGACTTTTTACCCAAAGGAAAAACCAATGCGATCGCCTTTGGCGCGATCGCATTCGCCCCCTACCGATTAGGATGCGCTATCACCACTATCAAAACCATATCCGCCACCTCCAGGGGTCTCAATCACAAACACATCACCTGTATTCATTTCCACTACCCCAGTACTACCCAACTCCTCAAGCGTTCCATCCTTCCGTTCCACATAATTTTTTCCCAAAGCACCCGCTTCACCACCATTTAACCCAAAAGGCTTGACCACTCGACGTCCAGATAGAATTCCTGCGGTCATAGGTTCTAGGAAACGAATCTGGCGAATCACGCCATTACCCCCACAATGAATGCCCTTACCCCCACTATCGGGGCGAATTCCAAACCTTTCCAAAAGTACTGGAAATCGCCATTCCAAGACTTCTGGGTCAGTTAAGCGAGAATTCGTCATGTGAGTATGTACCGCATCTGTTCCATCAAAATCAACCCCTGCCCCAGACCCTCCACAAATCGTTTCATAGTATTGATAGCGCTCATTGCCAAAGGTAAAATTATTCATAGTACTCTGAGAAGCCGCCATCACTCCTAAAGCACCATAGAGCGCATCGCTTATTGCTTGGGATGTTTCCACATTCCCGGCTACCACTGCTGCTGGATAACGGGGATTCAGCATAGAACCTTCGGGAATAATCACCTCCAAAGGCTTCAGACAACCAGCATTGAGGGGAATATCATCATCGACTAGGGTGCGGAAGACGTATAGCACTGCTGCTTTGCATACCGCTGACGGTGCATTAAAATTACTGTCTAACTGAGGCGAGGTACCGGTAAAATCAATCTTGGCACTACGGTTGTCCCGGTCAATAGTAATCGTGAGCTGAATCTTAGCACCTCCATCTAACTGATAGCTGAAACTGCCATCTGTCAGCACATCAATCACCCGACGCACTGACTCCTCAGCATTATCTTGGACATAACCCATATAGGCTTGCACTGTCTCTAATCCATAGTGCGCTACCATCTGCCGTAACTCTTGCACACCCTTCTCATTGGCAGCAATCTGTGCTTGTAAATCAGCTATATTCTGAGTCAGATTCCGGACTGGATATTGACCCCCTAACAGGAGTTGGGTGATTTCATTTTCTCGGAATTTACCATTCTCAACCAGCAGGAAATTGTCAATTAATACCCCTTCTTCCTTGACGCTGGTACTATTAGGAGGCATGGAACCGGGAGTAATACCACCGATGTCAGCATGGTGTCCTCGGGAAGCTACAAAGAATAAAGGGGAAAGGGGAGAAGGTTCCTTTAGCCCTAGGGAAGAGTTGAGGAAAACTGGAGTAACAAGGGTGACATCTGGGAGATGAGTGCCACCGTTATAGGGATTGTTGAGAATATAGACATCCCCAGGTTTGAGACTATCACCATGGGCATCAATCAAGCTGCGGACACTTTCACTCATTGACCCCAAATGCACTGGAATATGGGGGGCATTCGCTACCAATTGCCCTTGTTGGTCAAAAATCGCACAGGAAAAGTCTAGCCGTTCCTTGATATTGACTGAATAACTGGTATTTTGAAGAGTTGTCCCCATTTGCTCTGCTATGGAACGGAATAGATTGTTAAAGATTTCCAGCATGACCGGGTCAGGATGGGGTGAAGCTTGAACAGTATTTGCTTGCAGCTGATCTATAGTGCTATTAGTCAACATTTCCAGGTTGTCTTGCTGCTCCCCCAAACCAGATTTAACTAATATCAAATGATTCCGTTCAGTCACCTCTGCCTTCCAACCAGGCTCAATCACATTGGTTCCAGTTGCCTCAATAATTAATGCCGGACCCAGCACCGAATCCCCTGGTTGCCAATCCTCTCGCCTAAACACAGGGGTATCCCACCACCGATTAGCGGTATACATTTGCACTGTGGCCACGGGAGCACACATTTCCCCACTGTGACGAGACCGTATCGGTTCTGTTGGGATAGCCATCCGCTTTACTAACTCTACCGAAACCGCTTCGACCATCAACGTTTTCCCTGGCACGATAAATCCATAGCGCTGTTGATGGAATCGCTCAAACTCTTCCGTGATCTGATCAATCCGACCAAACCCAACAACCAAAGCTGAATCGGTGCCCTCATAGCGCAAATGGACTCGCCGAATGACCTCAATCTCGTTACTATTCCGATCCTGGGCATGGTTGTGGTTCAACTCTTCTATTCCCTGAGCCACCAACTTGGCCAAAATTCCCTCTAACTCCAACCCCTCTATTAACTCAGCTTCAACTGACTGTTCTTTCAATACCCTGATATCGGCTAAACCCATGCCATAAGCTGACAATACTCCAGCAAAGGGATGAATGAACACTCGCTTAATGCCTAAGGCTTCGGCAATTAAACACCCATGCTGGCCACCAGCACCCCCAAAGCAACATAGGGTATACTCGGAAACGTCATAGCCCCGTTGTAGAGAAATCTGTTTAATGGCATTGGCCATCTTCTCGACTGCGATCGCTAAAAATCCTGCTGCTACTTCCTCTGGTTTTCGGTTATCCCCAATCTCCTCTACCAATCCTTCAAAGCTCTGCCTTACCACCTCAGCATCCAACGGCAAGTTACCATCCGCTCCAAACACCTTGGGGAAAAACCCTGGCTGCAACTTCCCTACCATCACATTGCAATCGGTCACCGTCAACGGACCCCCCTTACCGTAGGAAGCAGGACCTGGATTTGCCCCAGCCGACTCTGGTCCTACCCGATAACGGGCACCATCAAACTGGACAATGGAGCCACCACCGGCAGCCACTGTATTAATTGCCATCATTGGCGTGCGCAGCCGTACCCCAGCAATCTCAGTTTCAAAGGTACGCTCGTATTCCCCGTTGTAATGGGCTACATCTGTAGAGGTGCCACCCATATCAAAGGTAATGATCGTCTCAAAACCAGCAATGCGACTAGTCTGTACTGCTCCAACAATACCGCCAGCAGGTCCTGATAAAATACTATCCTTCCCTTGAAACTGTTGCGCGTCCGCCAGTCCTCCGTTTGACTGCATGAACATCAATAGTCCAGAGGTTTTTCCCCGTAAGCCTTCAGGCCGGGTAGCTTGAAGGTTATTTTCCAAAGCTTCATTGGTCAAGCCGCCAAGCTGCAACTGTTGTTCTACCTGATCTACATAGCGACGCAGAATCGGTGATAAATAGGCATCAACCACTGTGGTATCCCCCCGACTGACTAATTTCATCAAAGGGGTGACTTGATGAGATACTGATATTTGGGTAAAACCAATCTCTGATGCTATAGTGGCTATCTCCTGTTCATGAGTGGGATAGCGATAGCCGTGCATCAAGACAATGGCGCAGCTACGAATACCGTCATCATAAGCAGCTTGCAAGGATTGGCGGGTTTCAACCAGATTTATCGGGATTAGCTCTTCACCCTGGGCGCTATAGCGTTCTTCTATCTCAATCACCCGTTCATAGAGCATTTCAGGGAGCACAATTTCACGGGCAAAGATATTGGGGCGATTTTGATAACCAATGCGCAAGGCATCTTGGAAGCCTTTAGTAATTACTAGGACAGTGCGATCGCCTTTCCGTTCCAATAAGGCATTGGTGGCTACTGTCGTTCCCATCTTGATCGCTTCAATGGCATCACTGGGTATCGGCTTACCAACAGGGATGTCTAAAATCTCTCTAATTCCCTGTACTCCAGCATCTTGGTACCGTTCAGGATTTTCTGAAAGCAGCTTATGAATTATCAACTGCCCATTCGGGCGTTTTGCCACAATGTCCGTAAAGGTACCACCTCGATCAATCCAGAATTGCCAGCGTCCAGTGGAAGTAGTAGTCATATTTGCCCGATTTGTAATACAACACTAAAGAGATGGGGAAGATGGCGGATAATTTTCCAATAGTTTCCTTTCGCCATCAGCAACGTCCCAGCAAACTATATTTTCCCTTAAGACAGAGTAACAGCAGAAGACTAGACTAGTGAAAGCAAAAGCCAAACCCAAGAAACTACTAGGTTTTTTATATACTTGCTTATTCCTTGGTTTAGGGATACTCCCCACAGTAGTCACACCAAAGCCAGCCAAGAGTGCAGAATACATTTACTTTAACTATGGTCCGTTAAAATTGTCCCTTTCCCGGGAATCCCTGGAAATTTTCGCCAATGAGGGCAGAATCACTAAGGAATTTGAGTTCTACGCCCAAATGCTGAACCCAGAAGCCTTGGAACAGTTGCGGATGCTACTCCAAAAGCGGATTAAAATCAGTCCTGTGGCCATCTCCCGCTTAGGTAAATCCCCCATGGGAGAAGCCTTTCTGGAAGGTTTGGGAAAGATGATCAAAACGCACCCTGGTCGCAATGGTTTACATAGTCTTCGGGGGGCGCTGGTTTTGGCAGCAGCTGACTCCGAAGGTCTAACTCTAATGAATATAGTGCGCCAGTTTCCCACTGAGGGGATGTTGATTGATACCGACTATATCTTCGATGTCCGAAAAGAGCTAGCTACCCTATTTCGATATCGAGATGCAGCGGTGAATGCGATCGCAAAGCAAGCAACCCGAGAAGCCGCTGCCGAGAATACCATTGATGTGTCCCAGTTAAAAGACTTACAACAACCAGGTCCTTATAACTTCACAGACCAAGTCATCACCCTTTCCGGTCGCCGCCGTCAATCCCCTCTAGGGTTATCCGGAGAAACCAAGTTTGAGGTTGCTTTGTACTTACCCCAAGGCAATCCAAAACCTGCGCCCTTAGTAGTCATGTCCCATGGCTTTGCCTCAGATCGCAACCATTTCACCTATTTAGCAGAACACTTAGCATCCCATGGCATTGCTGTAGCTGTGCCTGAACACGTCGGGAGTAATGTTGAATATTCTCAAGCTGTACTACAGGGACTAGCCAATGGAATCAATCCGGTAGAGTTTATTGAACGACCTTTAGATATTCGATATGTGCTCGATGAGCTGGAAGACCTCTCTAAATCTGACCCTAATTTTGCTAATACACTGAATCTCGAACAGGTAGGTGTGATTGGTCATTCCTTCGGGGGTTACACAGCTTTAGCCGTAGCAGGTGCAGAAATTAATGATTTAAGACTGCGCCAAGTGTGTCCTGATCAAGACCCAACCTTCAATCTCTCTGTACTGCTCCAATGCCTTGCCAATCGCTTACCCCCGTTTAATTATGACTTGCAGGATCCACGGGTCAAAGCTGTAATCGCTGTTAATCCTATTACCAGCACAGCCCTTGGTCCAGCTAGCTTGGGTAAAATTCAAGTGCCAGTCATGATTATGGCAGGTAGCCACGACATCGTAGCACCAACTGTCCCAGAACAGATTCACCCCTTCATCTGGCTCAATACCCCAGAAAAATATCTGGCAATGATTGTTGATGGCAACCACTTCTCCACTAGTGGTGCATCGGACGACGATTTTGCCCTGTTTCCTAGAGAATTACTTGGTTCCAATCCTCAGGTCGGACTTTCTTACCTAAAAGCCTTAAGCTTAGCTTTTGTTAATACTCATATTCGGGATTTACCAAACTATCGACCTTACCTTAGTGTTAGCTATGCCAAATTCCTCTCTGAGAATTCCCTAGATCTACATTTAGTCAAATCTTTAACTCCAGAACAACTAGAGGAATCTTTTGGCAGTCAACCTCCCGAAGTTATCATACCACAAATTGCAATTGAGCCAATACGGAAGCGTTCAGAAACGGTTTTAGACCAAATTAAACGAACTGGCACCATAAAAGTTGGTATTAGAAAAGATGCTGCTCCTTTCGGCTACATTGATGCCAACGGAGAATGGAAAGGCTATTGCTTTGACCTACTCAATTCCTTAAAAGACAAAGTTGCCCAACAACTAAAGAAACCCATAGAACTAGACGTTGTTGCTATTCAATCAACCTTGGAAAGTCGCTTTGCGATTGTCCGAGATAAAACTGTCAATTTGGAGTGTGGCCCTAATACCATTAGGAGTGATATTGAAGGGATAAAATTCTCGACACCATTTTTTATTACTGGCACACACTTGTTAGTGGATTCTCAACAACCAAGAGTCTTCAATCGTTACCAAAGCCTTGACAGTTTAAAAATTGGAGTACTTCCCAGTAGCCTAACAGAAACATTTATTGAGCAAACCTATCCTAATGCTCAGAAAATAGTTTTTCCTAGAGACATAGGTAGGTCTCAAGGAGTCGAAGCATTAGTCAATAGCGATATTGATGCCTTTGCCAGCGATGGCATTTTATTAATTGGAGAAGTCACCAGACAAGGACTATCTTCATCCCAGTACACCTTATCTCCAGCTCAGCCACTGACCTGTGATTTCTATGGCATGATTCTCCCTAAGAGTGATCCGCAATGGCAACGTATTGTCAACTCCTTTATTGAAGGGGAAAAAGCTAAAGAAATTTGGGGGGGATGGTTTACAAATTTGTTTCCCTATGTCTTATTAAATCTAGAGTATTGTATTGATAAGTAAGATGTAATAGACTTCGCGGCAGTTGTCGGGAACAGGGAACAGGGCACAGGGCACAGGGAACAGGGCACAGTGGACAAGAATTGACGCAAAAAATATTATAAAAATACTTTTGCAAGAGGTCTAAATAAGTTTAGGATAACCATCATTCTTTTTTAGCAGTTACCATAAAGGAACGTCGCCTTCCAGGGACTGAACGGGGTGCGATTTGGACAGAGTAACGTCCATAATTTGCTCTTATTTCTCCCGGTTGGATAACTGACGCATTCCACCCATAATTAGCAAATAATTTTTCTGGTTCGTCTGTGCCAAAACGCCAATTTTTACTAATTAATCCCTTCTGAGTTTTAGAGCCTATTTGCCAAGACTTTACACTTATTAAATCTGCACCCAAATAACTGCCTTTGACACTGATATCAGAAATTGTTCTTAGTAATGTATTTATCTCTTTGTTATCCAGATACATCAATAAACCTTCCATCAACCAAACTGTCGGTTGATTAGATTTATATCCATGATTTTTTAATAAATGCACCCAAGGGTTTTGCAAATCTGTGGCGATGGACTGGCGATGACATTTAGATGGAATATCTTTAAGAATTGCTTCTTTGCGAGACATGATTTCTGGTAAATCAATCTCGTATATACATAATTCAGGTGGTAAGGGTAGGCGATATGCCCTAGTATCATACCCAACCCCTAGAATAACAATTTGACGTACCTCTGGTATTACAGATATCAGAAAATCATCGAAAAATTTAGTTCGCACTGCCACAAACTGGATGCGAAGGGTGTTTGATTTCGGGTCTTTACCGTCTTGTTTTTCCCAATAATCCATCAAAGACTGTATTTCCTTAGACCCAACTAACTGAGCAGCAAAAGGATCGTCAAAAAGTCGGTCTGTCCTTTTCGATTCAATAGCACGTTTTGCCGCCATTACTACTGCGGTACGACAGACATTATTTTTGATTTCTGGTATTTTTTCGGCTTTTGCTGCCAGTTCGTTTTCCATAATTTAGAATTTACTGCTTGATCATGACATTAAGGACAACCTTGCTGAGATACTGTACCATCTGGCATAGTCGCATTACACAAGTTAGCGCCAGTCAAATTAGCCCCAGTTAAATTAGCCCCCGTTAAATTAGCCTCTGTTAAATTAGCCTCTGTTAAATTAGCCCCACTTAGATTAGCCTTTTGTAAGTCAGCATAACTTAATTTGGTTCTATACAAATAGGTATTACTTAAATCAGAGCTAGCCAGGCTCGCACCGGTTAAATTAGCCAAACTTAATGTTGCTCCTTTTAAATTAGCCTCATATAAGAGAACCACAGGAGCAAAAACCTTATCTAATTTAGCATTTTCTAATGTAGCCGATGTTAAGTCAGCATCAAATAAACGAGCAGCTACTAAATTAGCATTTGTCAGGATGGCTCTTTCTAAATTAGCGAGAGTTAAATCTGCTCCCTGGAGATTAGCATTGGTCAGATCAGAACTGACTTCTTCAGTCGCCCGTTGTTGGTAAGATTGAAGTTTAGGATTGAGTAGAATACTATTTAGATAAGCCCCTGATAAATTAGCACCTCTTAAATTAATACTTCTCCAATTACAGTTACTAAAATTACCAAAGCTCAAATCACGACCACTTAAATCATCGCCTAGATCGCAATTGGAAAAAGTGTTCGATTGGGCTTGAACTGGCAACCCTAGACAACCGAGACATAACAGAGAAGAAACTAGAGTTGAAGACACTAGAGTTATCGTTTTCAGCACCATAATCATATTGAGTAGTTAGGGTTGAATCTTGAGAACATAAATTAATACAGAGTCAAATCTATAGCCATCTCTGTCGGAGTTTTGCTCGTGTTCAGTTGGAGCAACGGATGGTTAACGAATGTAACCAATGGAAGTATGGAAAAATCTAGAAGTCTCGCAAGATGGCTAAGAGGTTACCCAGAGTAACACGGATTTGTCTGAGGTTTGACTTCGGATTGATATTATAGTATACAGTAAATTAGATGTTATAGTAGGATTGATCGGAAGGTCGAACCAGGGAATAGGGCACAAGTAGAGTTTTTTAGTTAAACTGTTGTACACTCGTCAACAGTAATTGACCATGAATCCAACTCGCCAACTAATCCAAAACATTTTCAAATGGATAGTAGCCTCTGTCCTAATCCTGAGTCTCTTTGGATGTGCCGCCCTTCTAGACCAGTTAGGAATCGGGAATTACACTGTCAAACGGGTATCTGATGGGGATACCATTCTCGTCGCTGACAGGTTTGGCAAGGATGTCAAAGTTCGGTTTGCCTGTATCGACGCTCCAGAAATTGCCCATTCCAACAAAGAGAAGCAAAGCCGCAAATTGGTAGACAAAAGTCAATTCAAATGGGGAAATAAAGCCAAGGAGCGACTTCAGGAACTGGTTAAACAAAGCGATAATCAGGTAGTTTTGACCGTAACTGATACTGACCGCTATGGGCGCAGCGTCAGTGAAGTACGCTTAACCGATGGCACCTTTGTCCAGGAAGTGCTAGTTAAAGAAGGACTAGCACAGGTATATCGGCCTTATCTGAAAGATTGCCCCAGTGCGGAAATGGTCGATAGTGCTGAAGCCAATGCCAAACGATATCGGCGAGGGTTGTGGCGAGACCCTAAGTTTGTTCCAGCTTGGGAATATCGTAGTCTAGCAAAAACTAAATCATCCTCCTCCTGAGTCGGAGAGTGTTTAGTCCTGTTAGTCTTTAGTCTTTAGTAGCTAGCCAATAGCCAGTAAACCGTCTATTGGTAGTTAACACTAATGAATGAGTCATTTCCTCCTATAGGGTTTGTAAATCAGATGTAAACCTAAGAGGTATTTTTTATTATCCAATAAAACGCCGGATTTCTTTCCCCTCTTGTATGCAAGCCTCTTGCATCTCTTCCTTTTGCTGCAATTGGTGTTTTTACAACCCATATACAAACGCTATAAATGTTGCAAAATGTTAAGTAAGTGATCAAAACTAAGATTCAAAACTGATGGTACTCTTCGGATTTAAGAAAAAGCTGACTGTGCCTACTGCTGAGGAAGCCTTACCCGGACGCTCAGAACTCATGCCAGTACCCGAGCGTCACTACGTCAATGGCAATCCTCTCAAACCCCCTTACCCTGATGGATTGGAAATGGCGATGTTTGGCATGGGATGTTTTTGGGGAGCAGAACGCCGATTCTGGCAACAAGAGGGAGTGTTCACTACCGCAGTAGGTTACGCTGCTGGAGTCACCCCTAACCCCACGTATCAAGAGGTCTGTACAGGTATGACCGGTCACAATGAAGTAGTGTACGTGGTATTTGACCCAAAAGTAATCAGTTACGAAGCACTGTTGAAAGTCTTCTGGGAAAGCCACAATCCTACTCAAGGCATGCGCCAAGGCAATGATACTGGTACTCAGTACCGTTCAGGAATTTATACCTATTCCGAAGACCAAAAGAAGCTAGCGGAAGCCTCACAAAACGCTTATCAGCAAGCTCTGAATGCCACCAATTATGGTAATATTACCACAGAAATTATAGATGCTCCTGAGTTTTATTACGCAGAGGGCTATCACCAACAGTACCTGGCTAAAAATCCTAATGGGTATTGTGGTTTAGGTGGGACAAATGTGAATTGCCCTGCAATTTCATAAGTCATCACTGCTGTAGTCAAAACTCATCAGTCATTGTTCATTTGTAAGCAACCAAAGTCTTTTGGTTGATTACAAATGACTAATGATTAAATTCAGCAATTTAGTTTTCTGAGGCTAACTGATGCAGGAATTATGGGGATGGGGGACTGTATGAGGAACAACAAAATGAATCATAAGCTTAAAACTTTGATGATAAGTTTTATAGTCGGTTTAGGATTAATAATTATTCCTAATTTACTATCCCCTTTCCTATTTAACCCTCCAGTTTTAGCCTCATCTGTCCAGGAAAAGCTTGAACGATTAGAACTAATAGATAATCTTGGGAATTATCATTACCCTATTTCCACTACCTCAGACTTAGCTCAAAAGTATTTTGATCAAGGTTTAATTCTTGCCTACGCTTTTAATCATGCTGAAGCTGCTCGTGCTTTTAAAGAAGCAAGTAGGCTAGATCCTAATTGTGCCATGTGCTACTGGGGATTAGCTTATGTTCTTGGAGCAAATATCAATGCACCAATGGCAGATGAACAAGTACCAGAGGCTTGGCAAGCAATTCAACAAGCGATCGCACTAAGTAACAACGCATCTCCAAAGGAACAGGCTTATATTAAGGCTTTAGCACAGCGTTATTCGGAACAACCAATCGCAGATCGTTCCTCCCTTGATATCGCTTATGGTCAAGCAATGAAGCAGGTTGTTCAAGATTATCCTGATGATTTAGATGTAGCAACTCTATACGCAGAATCCCTAATGGATACCATGCCTTGGGACTACTGGCAAGATAATGGGGAACTCAAACCAGAAGCGAAGCCAATTTTAGCAACATTAGAATCAGTCTTAGAAAAAAATCCTAAGCATCCGGGAGCTACTCACCTCTATATCCATGCCACGGAGAAAGAACAACCCAAATTAGCTATTACAGCTGCTGATAATCTCCGAACTCTCGTTCCCGCCTCAGGACATTTAGTCCATATGCCCTCTCACATCTATATTCGAGTCGGACGTTACCAAGATGCTGTTATTGCTAATCAAAAAGGAGTGATGGCGGATCGTAACTATCTGGCATCCCCCCATCCTCAAAGTATTTATACTATTGGTTATGTTCCTCACAACTACCATTTCCTTTGGTTTGCAGCGGTAATGAGTGGACAAAGTGAAATAGCAATGGAAGCAGCACAAAAAACAGCAGCAGTTGATCCAAGTCTGATGGCTAATCCAGGTTTATCTGGTAAAATACAACATTTTTCTGTTGTTCCACTTTATACGGAAGTGCGTTTTGGAAAATGGGATAAAATTCTAGAGACACCTGCACCAAAAACTGATTTGAAATATGCTACAAGTGTTTGGCATTATGCTAGAGGTATGGCTTTCACCTCTCAAGGTAAAAAAGAAGAAGCTAATCAAGAATTAGCTAAATTACAAGGTTTAGTTGCTGATCCTGATTTAGAAGAACTTAAAATATCGAGTTTGAATTCTACTCCTAGTGTTCTTAAAATTGCCCTTGAAGTCTTAACCGGTTCAATTGCTACTCTTGAGCAAGATTACACAACAGCAACTAGTCACTTAAAAAATGCGGTTACCCTAGAAGATAAGCTGGTTTATAATGAACCACCAGATTGGTATTCTCCTACCCGTAATTTGCTAGGCACAATCCTGCTCCAAGGCAATCAGCCAGAGCAAGCAGAACAAGCGTTTCGTGATGATTTAGATATTTATCCCGAAAATGGTTGGTCATTACATGGTTTAGCACAAAGTTTGCAAGCACAAGGAAAAACAGCAGAAGCAGAAACGATACAACAGCAATATCAACAAGCGTGGCAATATGCTGATATCGCTTTGTAAAACAACCCTAAAATAAGCTAAGTTCGATTGGCTCAACTAGAAAACTGCTCTAATATATCCTTGAGCACTGGTGGTAACTTGCGCATAATCTTACCCTGCTCTTGGTCAACGGGTACTAGAATCACACGACCGGTTACATAAAGTTCTTTCCCATCATGGGATTGAATTTGATAATCCCACTTAATACGGACACCTTTCATTTCGGCGATGGCTGTCTTGACAACTGCTTCTGTGCCCATTGGCATTGCCCGGTGATAGCGTAAAGAAAGTTCTACTACCGGTAAATCGCATCCTAGCTTGACGAGATCACTATAATCCATACCCATTGAACGTAAATACTCCACCCTCGCTTCTTCCATCCAGCGAAGGTAGGTACCATGCCAGACTATACCACCATAGTCAGTGTGGTGGGGATGGACTCGCACTGGATAGTCAAACCATTTTTCTGTGGTGGCGGTTAGCTCATGGCTTGGCATGGTAATGTCCAGCTTTCCTTGAGCTGAGGTTTGGGGTGTTTCTGACATGGATTAACTTAATCATTCCACCCCTTGACCGGAAGCAGAAGAGGTGGGTTTTCATTCACTCTAATTAAAAAATTAAAGCTATCTGGTGACTATCCTACACGTAGAAGGAGTAGTTGATATCTGGAACCGAAGGAGTGATAGGTAAGATATTCTCCTCACTCACTGAGTTATTCTCGATCATCCACATGCCATTCTGTCCTTCGGAATTACGGAAAAATAAATCATCGATACCATCTCGGTTAGCGTCATAGGAACCACGGAATTCCCATGGACCGTCTGCTGGTCGGGCATCAATCAGCACTGCCTCCTGGTAAACCGTACCATCGAGCTTCCAGTAGGCAAACTGTTTGGTAGTCATATTTTCCCAGATAGCATCGGCGTTACCATCGCCATCCATGTCTCCAGCCGCAACTAGCTTCCAGGAACTTAATGGTGACTCTATCATGTTTTGACCATTGCTATCCGTAATAAACGTAGCATTACCAAACCCGGTTTCATCGATCTCCCAAACAGCAATGTCCCCAGTAGATGTGTTGTACCAAAAGATTTCTTCTGCACCACCACCATTAACATCTCCCGTACCACGGATTTCCCAGTTGAGGTCTGATCCTGCTTGACCTGCTGGTGCCTGAGTAATTATTGCATCCTGGAACTCCGAGCGTTCCATGTTCCAAACCGCAACAGCGCCGGTTAGCGTATCACGCCACAGAGGATTCCTGATACCATCCCCTAAATCTATAACACCACGGGCTTCAAATTGACTGTCGTCTGTTACTAATACGTCCTGACCACTTTGATCAGTAATAAACGCTGTTGTCTCGACCTCAGTGCCCTGGCCATTTAAAGTCCACAAAGCAACGTCTCCACTGTCAGGATTATGCCAGAACAGATCCACACTGGGGATTCGGGTAATTTCAATGGCATCAATTCGCCCTAGCTCGAAAGTTACGTTACCCTGCTCGTTGGTAAAGTTACCATTGCTATTTGCTAGTACCGAGATTTCGATTTCATCTCCTGGAGCAAGGTCTATGTCCTGAAAAATGGGATTTGGATTTTGCTTATTCTGAGCACTTAAAGAGCCAGTTAAATTGTCACCCCTCAGAGGTACATAATTCTTTTGCTCAGCTGTTGGCTCATCTATATTATCACCACGTAAGTTTAGATCATAAACATAGGTACCAACTTCCTGTCCGTTGACTCTAAATGTCAGTTCAGATTCCCCATCCGCTTCGTCAAAGTAGGCAATACCAATATCATACTTACCAGCAGGTCCATCCTGTGCTGTCCATGTATATGTCAGCACACCTTCTGGAGTCGCCTCCGTTCCATTAATAACGTTGTCAATGCTTTGAATGCCACTAATGTCTAGTTTGACACCTTCACCGCCTAAAGCAAAATCAATGCCTTCGTTGTCCAAAACGTAGTTTCCTGACGTTGGGCCGAGAAGGCTTTCTGCTTGAATCAGAACCATAAGATAGTTTTTTCCCAAAAGTTATCTGTGTTTAGACTGGTGGGCTTTTCTTTTGCGTCGTCATGCACCAAAAAATTTATAATTACTCCATCCCAATTCAGTCCCAACTCAGTAAGTTACGGGATGTGTAACTTACAACACTAGCATTACTCAATGTCCCTGCTATGAAATGGGATAAGAGTCTGTAAACTTTGTCTGTGTCTGTGAACTTTTGGGGAAAATTCAATCATGCTTATCGATGTATCTTGGGTACAATACCTTCCTAGATACGTACTTCTAGATACATCGATAAGGGTAAAACACTCCCTTTAATAGTTCAAAGATGCCTTGCACAAATTTATCCAGTTTCACTGGATAAATTTTTTGAAGCCTTTTCTATAGTTTTCCTGGCTAACGATACCCTGATAAAATTCCATCCCTAAGAGATGATCTCCTCAAAAAAGTAGTTTGGTTCCAGGCTTCATGTTTTTTTTGGTGTTTTGACTGAAAAAAAATCCTACCACTAGTATAAATGCCATAAAATTCCGTAAATGTCACTAGAAAATTAGCGTTATTCATAAAAATTTTATAAAATTTTATAAAAAATTTACTAAGTTGGTACTGAGTAAAAGCTAATTATTATATAACATCAAGTCAGCTAATAATTATAAATGAGTAATTTTCCCCTGCCTCAGGGTAGTTAGTGGGTAAGCTATCAGCTAATGCGCTACAGATAGTCCTACTAATGGTGCTTTTGAATAAAAGAGGTAAGCTTCGTTTAATCTTTTTTGCCTCACAGCGTCGAAGTTTGTGTCACCACTAGAAGCCTGTGCCAAAAAGCACCTAAAATAGGGTGGCCATAGGCTAAGGACGTTTATCCAGACTTTAAATTCTCATCATTAATCTATCAATATTATTAAATTATCCCGTTTGCTCATTGCCATGATAAGGGAACGGCGCACGCTACTGAAACCCGGAAATATTAGACTCAGATTAAAGTGAACAAGCAGCCCACCCCTTGAGCCTAAGCAGAAGGAGTGGGCTGCTTGTTCACTTTGATGACAACAGTAAAGCTACCTGCTGACTATCCTAAACGTAGAAGGAAAAGTTAGTATCTGGAACCGAAGGAGTGATAGGTAAGATATTCTCCTCACTCACTGAGTTATTCTCGATCATCCACATGCCATTCTGTCCTTCGGAATTACGGAAAAATAAATCATCGATACCATCTCGGTTAGCGTCATAGGAACCACGGAATTCCCATGGACCGTCTGCTGGTCGGGCATCAATCAGCACTGCCTCCTGGTAAACCGTACCATCGAGCTTCCAGTAGGCAAACTGTTTGGTAGTCATATTTTCCCAGATAGCATCGGCGTTACCATCGCCATCCATGTCTCCAGCCGCAACTAGCTTCCAGGAACTTAATGGTGACTCTATCATGTTTTGACCATTGCTATCCGTAATAAACGTAGCATTACCAAACCCGGTTTCATCGATCTCCCAAACAGCAATGTCCCCAGTAGATGTGTTGTACCAAAAGATTTCTTCTGCACCACCACCATTAACATCTCCCGTACCACGGATTTCCCAGTTGAGGTCTGATCCTGCTTGACCTGCTGGTGCCTGAGTAATTATTGCATCCTGGAACTCCGAGCGTTCCATGTTCCAAACCGCAACAGCGCCGGTTAGCGTATCACGCCACAGAGGATTCCTGATACCATCCCCTAAATCTATAACACCACGGGCTTCAAATTGACTGTCGTCTGTTACTAATACGTCCTGACCACTTTGATCAGTAATAAACGCTGTTGTCTCGACCTCAGTGCCCTGGCCATTTAAAGTCCACAAAGCAACGTCTCCACTGTCAGGATTATGCCAGAACAGATCCACACTGGGGATTCGGGTAATTTCAATGGCATCAATTCGCCCTAGCTCGAAAGTTACGTTACCCTGCTCGTTGGTAAAGTTACCATTGCTATTTGCTAGTACCGAGATTTCGATTTCATCTCCTGGAGCAAGGTCTATGTCCTGAAAAATGGGATTTGGATTTTGCTTATTCTGAGCACTTAAAGAGCCAGTTAAATTGTCACCCCTCAGAGGTACATAATTCTTTTGCTCAGCTGTTGGCTCATCTATATTATCACCACGTAAGTTTAGATCATAAACATAGGTACCAACTTCCTGTCCGTTGACTCTAAATGTCAGTTCAGATTCCCCATCCGCTTCGTCAAAGTAGGCAATACCAATATCATACTTACCAGCAGGTCCATCCTGTGCTGTCCATGTATATGTCAGCACACCTTCTGGAGTCGCCTCCGTTCCATTAATAACGTTGTCAATGTTAATGCCACTAATGTCTATTTTGACACCTTGTTTTTTGACAACTTCACCGTTTATAAGAACATCAATGCCTCCTGTTTCATTCTCGAAAACGTATTTCTTTGGATCTTTGTCTTCAGAGTTTAAATTTTCTTGTAAAATGTCTTCTGCTTCAATAATCTTACCCATAAGATAGTTTTCTCCCAAAAGTTATCTTTGTTTACAGTAGTTGGCTTTTATTTTTCGTCCTGATGTACAAAAAAAATATAATTACTCCATCCCAATTAATTACCAACTTAGTAAGTCAAGGAATGTGTAACTTACAACACTGGCATTACTTAAATTTCCTGCCATTATATGGAATAAAAGTCTGTGAACTTTGTCTGTGAACTTTTGGAGAAAATTTAATCATGCTTATCGATGTATCTAGAGTAAAGTACCTTTATAGATACGTACTTCTAGATATATCGATAAGGGAAAAATACCCCTTTTAATAGTTCAAAGATGCCCTGCTCAAACTTATCCAGTTTCACTGCATAAATTTTTTGAAGCCTTTTCTAGAGTTTTACTTGCTAACGATACCCTGATAAAATTTCATCCCTAGATGACCTAGTAAAAAAAATAGTTTTATTCCAGGCTTCCTATTTTTTTTGGCGTTTTGACTTAAAAAAAAATCCTACCATTAGTATAAATGACATAAAAATCCATAAATGTCACGATCAAATTAGCGCTTTTCATCAAAACTTCATAAAAATCTATAAAAAATTTACTGATTTGGTACTGATAAAAAAAAATCTTATATAAGATCAAGTTAGCTAAGAATATAGGCTGAATGCTTACGTTAGGGGTTATATAAAATAGCGAAAAAACAGTCCACCCCTTGAACGTAAGCGGAAGAGGTGGGCTGCTTGTTCACTTTAATTACAACAGTAAAGCTAGCTGCTGATTATCCTACACGTAAAAGGAGAAGTTAGTATCTTCGACCGTATCGATAACGAAAATATTATCATCACTCACTGAGTTATTCTCGATCATCCAGATGCCAGTCTCTCCACTTCCGGAACGGAAGAAGAAATCATCAATACCATCGTTATTAGCGTCATAGGCACCACGGAATTCCCAATCACCGTCTGCCGCTGGGGAATCGATCAGCACTGGGTTCTGGTAAACAGTACCATCAAGCTCCCAGTAAGCAAACTGTTGAGTAGTTATATTTTCCCAGATAGCATCTGCGTCACCATCGCCATCCATGTCTCCAGCCGCAAGTAACTGCCAGTCATCATCAGGTGATATAATCATCGCCTGATTACTGGTATCTGTAATAAACGTAGCATTCCCAAACCCGCTTTCATGTATCTCGGAAACAGCAATGTCTCCAGTAGATGTGTTGTACCAGAAGATTTCTTCTCCACCACCACTGTTAACATCTCCGGTGCCACGGATTTCCCAGTCGAGGTTTGAACCTGGGCCATCTGCTGGTGGGTCAATAATTATCTGCTCCTGGAACTCAGAGCCTTCCATCTTCCAAATGGCAACACCGCCGGTCACCGTATCACGCCACAGAAGATTCCTGTTACCATCGCCATTATCCAAAACACCACGGCCTTCCCATGGATTTTCGTCTGGTACTAATACGTCCTCACCACTTTGATCGGTAATGAACGCTGCTGTCTCAAGGCTAGTGCCTTCCTCATTTAGAGTCCACACACCAACTTTTTCACTGACAGAATGATGCCAGAACAGATCCAAACTGGGGATAATCTCTTCAGCTGGGGTAATTTCAATGGCATCAATTCGCCCTAGCTCCAAATTATCATCCTTATTATTGCCACTTGCCTGTACCGAGATTTCTATTACATTATCTGGAGCAAGGTCTACGCCCTTAAAAATGGGATTTGGATTATCATCAACACTTAGAGTGCCACTGGAATTGGCACCCCTAAGAGGGACAAAATTCTCTTTGAAACCTTCAGCCCCAGGTAAATCTATATTGAAAGTATAGTCATAAACTTTTTCATTGACACTAAATATCAGTGGAGAGTTCCCATCATTTTCGTCAAAGTGGGCAATACGAATATCATACTTACCAGCTAGTCCATCCTCTGCTGTCCATTCAAATTTAAGCACACCGGCTATATTAGTATCTTTAATCCTGACGGCTTGACCGCCTGAAGCAACCGCAGGAATATCGTCGTCAGAGATTATCTCGTAGTTTACTCGCCTTACGCGATTGCTTTCAGCTTCAATCAGAACCATAAGATCGTTTTCTCCCAAAAGTTATCTGTGTTTACAGTGCTTGGCTTTTCTTTTCTGTCGTAATGCACCAAAAAATTTTTAATTACTCCATCCCAATTCAGTCCCAACTTAGTAAGTTACACATCCCGTAACTTACTAAGTTGGCATTAGAGCTATTTCATTCTAAAAAGTGCCTTAATATTATTAAGCCCAAATTGGCATTTTCTTTGTACCTGAGCCATGTTGTCAAACCCTGCATCTCCATAAAGATTCAGAGCTAAATTACGAGCGATCGCCCTTCAAAGTAACAGAGGAGTTGTCCTGATACGAGATTTATCAACACCGCTGAGTGACATCAACAGACATCATGAACTTTGTTCAAATCGCCCCAATAGCCTCGAATCCCCTTGGGCTTTTGTTCAGCCGTTTCTTTCAAGTCAGAGATATAGCGTTTATCGTAGCTATGAGGTACAAATTATTTTTTCCCTTTTCCCACTTCCGACTTACCTCTTCCCTGCTCCCTGCTCCCTAAAACCCAAAAATTTATACCTCAAAAGTCGTAGAATTGCTATAGACTCAGATTTAAGGTTCTTCAGTACCTACTATGCGCTCATTTTAAGTTAAAAAAAACCGAAAGCTTACTCTACAATGATTCTGAGGCTATTTAATTAACAAAAATTTCGCGCATACTGCCTCTTTCCACTGCTCCGAAGTCCCTGCTCCGAAGTCCCTGCCCTAAACTGTTAATTTAGCATAACAAGTACGGAAGAGCCAGATTTAAGTGAAAAAACAACCCACCCCTTGAACGTAAGCAGAAGGGGTGGGTTTGTCTTGACGTTAATTACAACAGTAAAGCTAGCTGCTGACTATCCTAAACGTAGAAGGAGAAGTTAGTATCTGCCACCGGAGTGATCCCGAAAATATTATCATCACTCACTGAGTTATTCTCGATGATCCAGATGCCATTCTCTCCAGTCATGGAATTACGGAAGAAGAAATCATCAATACCATCGTTGTTAGCGTCATAGGCACCACGGAATTCCCAATCACCGTTTGCTGGTCGGGAATCGATCACCACTGCGTTTTGGTAAACAGTACCATCCAGGTTCCAGTAGGCAAACTGTCGAGTAGTCATATTTTCCCAGATAGCATCTGCGTCACCATCGCCATCCATGTCTCCAGCCGCAAGTAACTGCCAGTCATCATCAGGTGATATAATCATCGCCTGATTACTGGTATCTGTAATAAACGTAGCATTCCCAAACCCGCTTTCATGTATCTCGGAAACAGCAATGTCTCCAGTAGATGTGTTGTACCAGAAGATTTCTTCTCCACCACCACTGTTAACATCTCCGGTGCCACGGATTTCCCAGTCGAGGTTTGAACCTGGGCCATCTGCTGGTGGGTCAATAATTATTTCCTCTTGCAACTCGGAGCCTTCTATCTTCCAAATGGCAACACCGCCGGTGACCGTATCACGCCATAGAAGATTCCTGTTACCATCGCCTAAATCTATAACACCACGGCCTTCCCATGGACTCTCTTCTGGTAACAATACCTCCTCACCACTTTGATCGGTAATGAATGCTGAGGTCTCGCGGTTAGTGCCTTCCTCATTTAGAGTCCACACACCAACTTGTCTGGTAACAGGATTATGCCAGAAAAGATCCAAACTGGGGATAATCTCTTCAGCTGGGGTAATTTCAATGGCATCAATTCGCCCTAGCTCGAAAGCTTTGTTACCATTGCCGTCAAGAAAGTTACCATTGCTATCTGCCAGTACCGAGATTTTTATTTCATCCCCTGGAGCAAGGTCTACGCCCTTAAAAATGGCATTGGGATTAGCCTCAGCAGTTAGCGTGCCAATTTCATTGGCACCGCTTAAAGGGACATAAGTAATTTTCTCAGCTGTAATGCTATTTAAGTTTATGTCGTAAACATAGGTACCAACTTCCTGTCCGTTGACGCTAAATGTCAGTGGAGAGTTACCATCCACTTCGTCAAAGTAGGCAATACTAATATCGTACTTACCAGCCGCTCCATCCTCTGCTGTCCATGTATATGTCAGCACACCTTCTGGAGGAGCCTCCGTTCCATTAATAACGTTGTCAATGCTTTGAATGCCACTAATGTCTATTTTGACACCTTGACCGCCTAAAGCAAAATCAATGCCTTGGTCTTCCAAAACGTACTTTCCTGACGTTGGGCCGAGGAGGCTTTCTGCTTGAATCACAACCATAAGATGGTTTACTCCCAAAAGTTATTTGTGTTTACAATGGTCGGCTTTTCTTTTCAGTCCTGATGCACCAAAAAATTTTTAAATATTCCATCCCAACTCAGTAAATCACGGAATGTGTAACTTACAAAATAGATGCAGCAAGGGAACAGAGGAAGCAGCGCCGACCTGTGGGGGTAACCCCCACTCGCGCTTTGCCATGGTTACCCCCACTCACGCTTTGGATCAAGACACTGGCATTACTAAACGTCCCTAGCATGAGATGAGATAAGAGTTTGCGCACTTTATCTGTGAACTTTTGGGGCAAATTTAATCATGCTTATCGATGTATCTAGATAGATGTTTCTAGATACATCGATAAGGCGAAAACACCCTCTTTAATAGTTCAAAGATGCCCTGTTCAAATTTATCCAGTTTCACTAGATAAATAGTTTGAAGCCTTTTCTAGAGTTTGACTGGCTAACGATTCCCTGATCAAAATCCACCCCTAAAAGATGACCTAGTCAAAAAACTAGTTTGGTTCCAGGCTTCCTATTTTTCTTTGGCGTTTTCACTGACCAAAAAACCTACCATTAGTATAAATTGCATAAAAATCCGTAAATGTCACTATCAAAATAGGGCTTTTTATGAAAAATTTATAAAAATCTAGAAAAAATTTACTGAGTTGGTACTGATCAAAAAAAATCATTATTATATAATATCAAGTCACCTAAGAATATAAGCTGAATTGCTTAGGTTAGGGCTTATATCAAATCTGGGTGAAATAATTCTCTTTTTCATTAAGTCCCTATTTAATTAAGTCATTAAGTGTCGATCCAAGTTTTTGCACCATTGAATTGACTGTGGGGCAAAAAGGCTTAACAGAAGGGTAAATGCCTTGGAGATCTCGTTTCTGAGAATTAGATGGGAATGCCGCTGACACTCGGAAAGATTAGACTCAGATTTAAGTCAAAAAACAGCCCACCCCTTGAACTTAAGCAGAAGGGGTGGGTTTGTCTTGACATTAATTACAACAGTAAATCTAGCTGCTGACTATCCTAGACGTATAAGGAGAAGTTAGTATCTTCCACCGGAGTGATAGAAACAAATTGATCCACTGAGTCATTCTGGATCATCCAGATGCCATTCTGTCCAGAAAGGGAATTACGGAAGAAGAAATCATCAATACCATCGTTGTTAGCGTCATAGGCACCACGGAATTCCCAACCACCGTCTGCCGCTGGGGAATCGATCAGCACTGGGTTCTGGTAAACAGTACCTTCGAGGTTCCAGTAGGCAAACTGTTTGGTAGTCATATTTTCCCAGATAGCATCTGCATCACCATCGCCATCCATGTCTCCAGCCGCAAGTAACTGCCAGTCATTTTCAGGTGATATAATCATCGCCTGATTACTGGTATCCGTAATAAACGTAGCATTCCCAAACCCGCTTTCATCTATCTCGGAAACAGCAATGTCTCCAGTAGATGTGTTGTACCAGAAGATTTCTTCTCCACCACCACTGTTAACATCTCCGGTGCCACGGATTTCCCAGTCGAGGTTTGAACCTGGGCCATCTGCTGGTGGGTCAATAGTTATTGCCTCCTGGAACTCAGAGCCTTCCATCTTCCAAATTGCAACACCGCCGGTCACCGTATCACGCCACAGAAGATTCCTGTTACCATCGCCTAAATCTATAACACCACGGCCTTCCAATGGACTCTCTTCTGGTAACAATACCTCCTCACCACTTTGATCGGTAATGAACGCGGTCGTCTCAACGCTAGTGCCTTCCTCATTTAGAGTCCACGCACCAATTTGTCTGCTGACAGGATTATGCCAAAACAGATCTAAACTGGGGATAATCTCTTCAGCTGGGGTAATTTCAATGGCATCAATTCGCCCTAATTCGAAATTAGCATCATTACTAATGCTATCTGCCAGTACCGAGATTTCTATTACATCATCTGGAGCAAGGTCTACGTCCTTAAAAATGGCATTGGGATTAGCCTCAGCAGTTAGCGTGCCTTCATTGGCACCGCTTAAAGGGACATAAGTACTTCGGTCAGCTGTAAGCCCAGGTAAGTTTATGTCGTAAACATAGGTACCAACTTCCTGTCCGTTGACACTAAATGTCAGGGGAGAGTTCCCATCATTTTCGTCAAAGTAGGCAATACTAATATCGTACTTACCAGCTGCTCCATCCTCTGCTGTCCATGTAAATGTAAGCAGACCGGGTTGTTCAACCGGGTCATCAAAGTTTTCTATTCGGACAAGTTCAACGTTGAAAGCATCGTCACTAATAGTTTCACTAATGTAGTTTACTCGTGTTACGCGATCGCTTTCTGCTTGAATCAGAACCATAAGATCGTTTTTTCCCAAAAGTTATGTTTACAGTGGTTGGCTTTTCTTTTTAGTCCTGATGCACCAAAAAATTTCTAATTACTCCATCCCAACTCAGTAAATCACGGGATGTTTAACTTACAAAATAGATGCAGCAAGGGAACAGAGGAAGCAGTGCCGACCTGCGGGGGTAACCCCCACTCGCGCTGTGCCGTGGTTACCCCCACTCAAGCTTTGCATCAAGACACTGGCATTACTAAACGTCCCTAGCATGAAATGAGATAAGAGTTTGCGCACTTTATCTGTGAACTTTTGGGGCAAATTTAATCATGCTTATCGATGTATCTAGACTACAGTAGCTTTCTAGATACATGTTTCTAGATACATCGATAAGGCGAAAACACCCTCTTTAATAGTTCAAAGATGCCCTGTTCAAATTTATCCAGTTTCACTAGATAAATGTTTTGAAGCCTTTTCTAGAGTTTGACTGGCTAACGATTCCCTGATCACATCCAACCCCTAACAGATGACCTAGTCAAAAAACTAGTTTGGTTCCAGGCTTCATATTTTTCTTTGGCGTTTTGACTTACAAAAAAACCTACCATTAATATAAATTGCATAAAAATCCGTAAATGTCACTATCAAAATAGGGATTTTTATGAAAAATTTATAAAAATTTATGAAAAATTCACTGAGTTAGTCCTGAGCAAAAACTGATTATTATATAACATCAGTAAGCTAATAATTATGAATGAGGAATTTTTCCCTCCCTCAAAACAGTGAGGGGTTATAATAAATCGGGGTTAAAGAATAATCTTTTTCATTCAGTCCCTCTTTCATTCAGTTATTGAGGTGTGCAAGCAAGGTTTTGCCCCAATCAATGTACTGTGGTGCAAAAATGGTTAATACAAGAGTATTGTAAATTAGTTAATTTATTAACTAATTTACAATAAATAATGTTGAAATGTAGCCAGCTATTTCTTTACTTGAGGAAATATCCAAAAACTATCTGTTGAGATCAGCTAAATAAAACAATGATAAAAATTTTTCGAGGTCCGCACCTCTAGGAATAAAAATATGTGGCTATTGGAATCTAGGCTATCCACTATTACCGAGATAGTTATTCATTTTGCTAAAGGATTATAGGTAATAGGTAAATGGTCGGGGTTGTACCAAGTAAGCATATGCGCTACTTGAGGTGCCGAAGGCCTTTGGCCACGCGTGCGCGTTCAGCCGTCAGCCTTGGCAGTTGGCCACGCTACGCGAATGGCTGGCTGATAGCTGATAGCTGAATGCTTACCTAATTACCTATTACCCATGTTGCTTTGTTTAACTGGGTTTGAGGATTTCCCTTCAAACTTTAAAGGCAAACGTTACCATCAAAACCTTAGGTAATTACAGTGGGCACCTCCCGCTCTGTAAACTTCTGAATTTGGGCAATTTCATGGGCAAGGGAAATCAGTGGTTCCAATGCTTGTTGAGTATCCACGTCATGCTTAGTGGAATCTGGCTCATAGCTCTCTAAATAGAGCCGTAGGGTTGCCCCTTTTGTACCAGTACCAGATAGACGGAATACAATTCGAGAGCCATCAGTAAAGCCAATCCGAATCCCCTGCTTCTGGCTGACGCTGCCATCTACTGGGTCTGTGTAACTAAAGTCATCACCATACTCTACTTGGTAAGAGCCAAATTGCTGTCCTTTCAGGTCTGGGACACTTGAACGCAGACGCTCCATCAGTTCCTGAGCTCGTGCCCCATCTACCTCTTCATAGTCATGGCGGGAATAGAAATTACGACCATAGGTTTGCCAGTGGCTACGGACAATCTGCTCCACTGATTCACCCCGCACAGCCAGGATATTGAGCCAGAATAGCACTGCCCAAAGTCCATCTTTTTCCCGTACATGGTTAGAACCAGTGCCGAAACTTTCTTCACCGCACAAAGTGGCTTTATCTGCATCTAATAAATTGCCAAAAAACTTCCAACCTGTTGGGGTCTCATAGCAATCAATACCCAACTTAGCCGCCACTCGGTCTACAGCAGCACTGGTGGGCATGGAACGGGCTACCCCTGCTAAACCTTGACTATAACCAGGTACAAGATGGGCATTGGCGGTTAAGACGGCTATGCTATCACTGGGGGTAACGAAGAACGAGCTTCCTAGGATCATATTGCGATCGCCATCCCCATCGGAAGCAGCCCCAAAGTCCGGTGCATTATCACCATAGAGAATATCCACCAAGTCCTTAGCATAGACTAAATTAGGATCAGGATGACCACCGCCAAAATCTTCTAACGGTATACCATTAAGTACTGTACCTTCTGGTGCCCCTAAGCGTTGTTCAAAAATAGCATGGGCATAGGGACCAGTTACCGCATGTAATGAGTCCATACACATCCGGAATTTCCCAGAGGTTAGTAGCTGGTTAATGCGGTCAAAGTCAAACAGGGACTCCATTAATTGAGTATAAGGCTCAACTGGGTCAATCACCTCAACGCTCAAGGTTCCCAGAGTAAATGCACCTGGCCGGTCTAGATTCACATCCGCAGCCTCCAGGATTTTGTAACTATCGATGACTTTACTCCGATCATAGATAGCTCCCGTCACCTTTTCTGGTGCTGGTCCACCATTACTGGTGTTATACTTGACACCGAAGTCACCTTTTAGACCCCCAGGATTGTGGCTAGCTGAGAGGATAATGCCACCTAATGCCTTATGCTTGCGAATAAGACAAGATGCTGCTGGGGTAGACAGAATACCACCACAACCGACTAACAACCGACCTAACCCATTGGCGGCTGCCATTTTGAGAATGGTCTGAATTGCTTGCCGATTGTAGTAGCGACCATCACCCCCTACAACTAGGGTTTGACCTTCACAGCCTTCTAGGGAGTCAAAGATAGACTGGATAAAGTTTTCTAGGTAATGGGGCTCCTGAAAAACGGTGACCGACTTACGGAGTCCGGAAGTACCGGGTTTTTGGTCTGTAAAGGGCTTAGTCGAGACAGTGCGTATGTTCATTACAAGCTAGCTACAGGTTGTACTGCTAATTCTTTATTGTTAACTGTTACCTGTTCATTGTTAATGAAAAATTCAAAAGTCTTTGACAAATGACCGATGACTTTTAGCGATCGCACTATCAATCCTTGCATATTCACATTTTTGTTTATTTGTCAATGCTTTACCTTAATCTATCTAAGCTAAAAGCGATTAGCTTTGCACAAGGTTAGCTAATCGCTGATTAAGAACTAAATTGTAATCTGACCTTTTAACTTATAATCCAAGACCAAGTGACTAGATTATGGCTGATGAGCCTTGGGCTGAATCCTTACACTAAATTTCTCGGTCGAAGCCATATTTTTCGCGGATATGGGTATTAAAATACTGACCGATAGAAGGATTATCTTTCAAACCTTTGTAGATTTCCTCTGGTACATCTCGATACTTGTAGATACTACCATTATTGAATTCAACCCGAAGAATTTTTTTGTCTACGTCGTAGTCGCAGGATTTAATCACAGCGCTGGTACTTTTCAGCAATGGGAAAGCAATCACATCTCGAATACTAGGTGAATTAGTGAGTAGCATAATTAAACGGTCAATACCAATACCTAAACCACCAGTGGGAGGCATACCGTACTCCAGAGCAGCGAGAAAGTCTTCATCAACATCTTGAGCTTCCAAATCTCCTGCTGCTTTCCTGGCTGCTTGAGCTTCTAGTCGTTGCCGTTGATCTATAGGATCAGTTAACTCAGAATAACTGTTTGCTGTTTCTCTTCCCACTATAAACAATTCAAACCGTTCCACTAAACCTGATTTTGAGCGATGGGGTTTAGTGAGGGGAGAGATTTCCACAGGATAATCCAGAACAAAAGTCGGTTGAATTAAGGTTTCTTCTACCTTCTGCTCAAAGGCTTCATTGAGCAATTTGCCAATAGAATAGCAATCATTGGGAACCTCCACACCAGCATCTTTCGCTGCTGCTTTTGCCTGCTCAATGTCGGTGAATTTCTCAAAATCTAAACCGGTTTGCTCTTTGACTAACTCGTGCATCGTTACTTTACGCCAAGGAGGAGTTAGATCAATTACTTCACCTTGGTAGTTAATAGTTAGTGTACCTAACACTTCCTTAGCAGCATTACTGATCAGATTTTCCGTCAACACCATCATCTGATTATAATCAGCGTAAGCCTGATAGATTTCAATCATGGTGAATTCCGGATTGTGACGAGTCGAAATTCCTTCATTGCGGAAGACACGCCCCAACTCATACACCTTTTCAAAACCACCAACAATTAGTCGCTTCAGATGCAACTCGGTAGCAATACGCAGATACAAGTCCATTTGTAAGGTGTTGTGGTAGGTAATAAAAGGACGGGCATCTGCACCACCAGCCTCACTCTGAAGTACCGGAGTTTCAATTTCAATAAAATCCTGTTGGTTTAAATAGTGCCGAATAGAAGCAGTTATTTTGGCACGACGACGAAAGGTTTCCCGGACATCAGGATTAACAATTAGGTCAACATAACGTTGACGATAGCGCTTTTCTGTATCGGTCAAACCATGCCATTTATCTGGCAAAGGTAACAGAGATTTAGTCAGGATATCATACTCCTTGACGTAAATAGATAGTTCCCCTTTCTCCGTGCGCTTGATAGTTCCTTTTGCGCCAATAATATCGCCAGTATCAGTGAGTTTTTTTAGAATATTAAAAGCATTGGGAAGGTCTGCCATTTTAGCAGTGATTCTCTTTTTATCCAGGTAAAGCTGAATTGTACCAGTCTCATCCTGAATGTTGAAGAAAGCTAATTTACCAAAAACACGACGAGCTATAATCCGACCAGCAACAGCCACTTCCACATCTACTTCTTCGCCATTGCCTAGATCAGCATAGTTTTGCTGCAATTCTGCAGCCTGAGCTGTAGATTCCCAATTATAGGCATAGGGAATTAATCCTTCTGCTTTAAGTTGTTCAACTTTGTCAAGCCGTGTGGCGCGAATTTCTTCTAGAGTTGAAGTGCTTTGTGGTTCTGGACGGGATTGGTCTGACATAATTTATAGTGACAATATAGTGGACAAATAGTTTATAAACTGTAAATTTTTGCTGCTTAGTTACCCCTTATTATATAGCAATTATATAAATTAAACGTTAACATCCTCCTTAAACTAGGTAGTGGGGAAATTTAGGGAATTCCAACTACTGATAAAGGATTAGTTTTCATTGGTATATACTTATAATTATAGCTGTTTTTTTACCTTATCAACTATCCATAAAGCTATATATAATCTTAAGATTTTTCAAGGTCTAACAATCAACAAGTCAAAGTTTATTATAGCTAAAATAACAGCATTTTATCTAGTTAATATTTAAATAATTATTTGGGTATTATTTTGTGCTTTTTGAAATGTAATTGTGCTATTATTTTTTTATATAAATATCCTGATTGATTTAGCTTGATGTCCTAATCATTAGAACCATTGCTATCACAATCAGCAATTAGCCATTCCCGATTACCATCGTAAATAACTGATTTCAATGACAGGCTTAGGAAATGAGCAAAAAACCAAAAATTATTGTCCTCGATGATGATCCGACTGGCTCCCAAACCGTTCACAGCTGCTTGTTGCTGATGCACTGGGATGTGGATACATTGCGGCTAGGACTAAGGGATAACTCCCCAATCTTTTTTATTCTTACTAATACCAGAGCTCTTAACCCAGAGCAAGCAGCAACTGTGACTCGGGAAGTTTGCCATAACCTCAAAATGGCCATAGACGCTGAAGGAATAAAAGATTTTATGGTAGTCAGTCGCTCTGACTCCACCTTGCGGGGGCATTATCCTGTCGAAACTGATGTAATTGCTCAGGAAGTCGGACCCTTTGATGCCCATTTCTTAGTCCCCGCATTCTTTGAGGGCGGACGAGTCACTGTCGATAGTGTGCATTACCTAATCATTGATGGTATTAGAACCCCGGTGCATGAAACTGAGTTTGCCCGTGACTCGGTATTTGGGTATCGCCATAGTTACTTACCCGATTATGTCCAAGAAAAGACCAAAGGTCAGATCAAGGCTGATGCGGTCGAGGGGTTTTTACTAGCAGATATTCGTAACGGTACCTTGGAGCGCCTTGTAAAACTCTCCAATAACCAGTGTGGCGTTGTGGATGGGGAAACCCAAGGGGATTTAGATCAATTTGCGGCAGATGTCCTGAAGGCTGCTGGCCAAGGTAAACGCTTTTTGTTTCGCTCTGCTGCTAGTATTTTAACCTCCCTTGCTAGTCTTGGCCCCCAACCCGTGTCCCCTATGGATATGGCTCAGTATGTCCGAGAGGGGAAACCAGGAGCTGTGATTGTGGGTTCCCACGTTAAAAAGACTACCCAACAGCTGGAGCAGCTATTGGGCTCATCTGGGATTGGCGGGATTGAAGTCAATGTAGCCAATTTACTAGATGAATCCGAACAGCAACGGGCAAAACTTTTGGCAAGTCTTCTCGATCGCGTTCAGGAAATTCACAGTGCTGGTAAGACACCAGTGGTGTATACCTCTCGTCAGGAATTGGTTTTTGAGGATGTGCAGAAACGGCTGGCCTTTGGAGCAGTAGTTTCAGGCTTATTGATGGATATAGTGAGGGGATTACCTAAAGATATTGGGTTTTTAATCAGTAAAGGGGGTATTACCTCTAATGATGTCTTAAGTACTGGCTTGGCTTTGAGGTCAGCACGACTATTGGGTCAGATCCTTCCTGGATGCTCAATGGTACTAACCTCTGCTGACCATCCCCAGTTTCCTAATTTACCTGTAGTGCTATTTCCTGGCAATGTGGGAGATGTGAATGGCTTGGTGACGGTTTACCGTCGATTGAGTACACAGTAAGAATGTTTGACAGGATATCGGTTGTGGGTGTGGGGTAACAGAGCAATAGCATTATATAAGTATCTTGCCCTTTTGCTCCCTACCACCATTACCTCAAATTCTCAACAGTTATCTACCAGAACTTGCTGAAGAAGGTATGATCACGAAAGAATCTATCTTCGGTGCGTTAACCAATCTAGCTCCTTGTTGAATGACTTCTGATTCTCCCCAACCATCACTAGTTTCAACGGTTTCCAACGACCGTAACTCGGTAGTTAACTGCCAAGGGCAAGTTCGCTTAAAAAGTGAAGGGAAACGGCTGTTGTTGATCTTGCCACCAGCCACTAAAAACCCTAGTATTGCCAATTGGTTAGACCTATGGGAACAATTCAAGCATCGCCTCAATGCTGGAGAGCGCTTTTGGCAGCCTGAATCCAGTGTCCATCTGATGGCTGGGGATCAATTGCTGGATGGGATGAAGCTACAAGCGATCGCTGATGCCCTTGGGGCAGTCCAGTTAAGGCTAAAGCGAGTTTACACCACGCGCCGACAAACCGCTGTCGCTGCTGCAGCTGCTGGGTACTCAGTAGAACAAGAAACTCCTAAGTACTCTTTGAATCAGAAGATTGATGAACCTACTGAATTACTCGCAGAACCTCTGTACTTACAAATGACCGTGCGTTCTGGTATAGAGATTCGTCACCCTGGCACTATTGTTATAATAGGAGACTTGAACCCTGGTGGTGCATTGATCGCAGCTGGGGATATATTTGTTTGGGGGCATCTACGAGGCATTGCCCACGCCGGTGCGAATGGTAATCGAAAATGTCGGATTATGGCATTAAAAATGGAACCCACCCAGTTGCGGATTGCTGATGCTGTAGCTAGGGCACCGGAGACACCGCCGCTTCAGTACTATCCTGAAGTAGCCTACGTGACTTCCCTTGGGATTCGTATTGCTAGAGCTGCTGATGTTGCTAAAACCCACTTGTCGTTGAATTCATGAGTCGAATTATTGTTGTCACCTCTGGCAAAGGAGGGGTGGGTAAAACTACCATTACCGCCAATCTAGGTTTAGCCCTAGCTCGTCTGGGTCGTCGAGTTGCCTTAGTGGATGCAGATTTTGGTTTGAGAAACTTAGACCTGCTGTTGGGACTAGAAAATCGCGTAGTCTACACGGCTATTGAAGTATTAACAGGTCAGTGCCGCTTAGACCAGGCTTTGGTCAAAGACAAACGGCAGGAAGGACTAGTCCTGTTACCGGCAGCCCAAAGTCGTAACAAAGAAGCCGTTAACCCCAACCAAATGAAAAAGTTGTTGGGGGTGTTAGCCAAGAATTACGAGTACATCTTGGTGGACTCTCCAGCAGGAATCGAAAGTGGGTTTAAAAATGCAGTTACGGCAGCTACTGAAGCCCTAATCGTTGCTACACCAGAGATTACTTCAGTGCGGGATGCTGACCGAGTTATTGGCTTACTGGAAGCGGAAGGAATCAAGCAGACCCGCTTAATTGTCAACCGCCTGAAAGCCACAATGGTAAAAGCGGATCAAATGATGTCAGTTCAAGATGTCCAAGAAATTCTTGCTATTCCCCTAATTGGTGTGATCCCCGATGACGAACGGGTGATTGTCTCCAGTAATCAGGGGGAACCCTTGATCTTATCAGAAAAGAAAACCCTGCCTGGAATTGCCATTGAAAACATTGCTGCACGCTTAGAAGGTGCAAATATTTCCTTCCTCGACCTGATGGCAGAACACGACAACCTAATTAGCCGCTTACGCCGCCTGTTCCAATAAGGTTTTAGATTGTGAATTGCCAAAGAGCCTCTTCCTTCTCTCCCTGTGTGACTTATTCACTACTCCAAAAAGCCCCATGATTATTGAAATTCTAGAACAACTTTTTTCCTGGAGGAGTGCTCAAAGTAGCCGTGAAGAGGCTAAGCGCCGCCTCCAACTGGTAATTGCCCATGATCGCTCTGACCTGAGTCCTACAATGGTGGAGTCGATGCGGCAAGACATCCTGGAGGTGGTCTCTCGCTATGTTGAGATTGATCCTGAGGGGTCAGAGTTTTCCTTAGAAAGCAACCAACGGGCAACAGCACTAATTGCTAATCTACCCATCCGACGAGTTAAGGAAAAACTACTAGAGGAAGAATCCAAACGCTTCACTCAAGACCAAGAAGAAGAGTAAGTCTCTAGTAGCTGAAGGGGTGACAAGCTACCTGAAAAGTATGTCAGTTGACCGGGCGAACGGGGGTGGGGTGCCTATTTTAAATTGAGCCTATTACTTGACTTAATTATCCGATCACCTCTGAAGGTGATCATGAACCAAGGGATGCTCGCCTGGTTACCCCCTCAGGGATGCAGGGCTGTTTCTTGCGTCCGACTAAAACGTGATTTGTGGGGAGGTGAGGAGATAAGGAGATAAGGAGATAAGGAGATAGGGGGATTTTTTATTAATAAAAAGTTATTTTTAACCTGAAAAAAATCCTCTTCCTAGTACCCCAGCTGCCTTTCACCTGATTGACTTGACGATTTATTCCTGACAATGAAACAGCCCTGCCTCAGGGATGGGAGCTAAAGTCGTGTTTATATTTAATTTGGGATCAACTTCTGATTCTGATACGGTTGAACCCTAACAGTGGTAATCTGGAGAGTGGCATTACTAAATGTTAAGACTGTTTTCCAAAATCTGTAACAATAGCTTGACTAAATAAGCGCAATATGGTAGGCACCGCAGAACAAACAAACACGGGCGCTATTGCCCAAATTATCGGTCCGGTTGTTGACGTAGAGTTTCCCAGCGGCAAAATGCCGCAGATTTACAATGCCTTGAGAATTGAAGGCAAAAATGAAGCTGGACAAGATGTTGCTGTGACCTGCGAAGTGCAGCAGCTTCTCGGGGATAACCAAGTGCGCTCTGTTGCCATGAGTGGTACAGACGGTCTGGTGCGGGGTATGGAAGTTATTGATACTGGTGCCCCCATTAGTGTACCTGTAGGCAAGGCTACCTTAGGACGGATTTTCAATGTCTTGGGTGAACCAGTAGATAACAGAGGACCGGCAGAATCTGAGGATCGCTTCCCAATTCACCGGCCTGCTCCTAAGTTAACTGAGCTGGAAACCAAGCCGTCAGTATTCGAGACCGGTATTAAAGTAATCGACCTGCTGACTCCCTATCGACGTGGTGGTAAGATTGGTCTTTTTGGCGGCGCTGGAGTCGGCAAAACCGTGATCATGATGGAGTTGATCAACAACATCGCCACCAAACACGGTGGAGTATCAGTATTTGGCGGTGTGGGAGAGCGTACCCGTGAAGGGAACGACCTCTACAACGAAATGATGGAATCCAACGTTATCAACGCGGATAATTTAAGCGAGTCGAAAATTGCCCTAGTTTATGGTCAGATGAATGAACCCCCCGGTGCGAGGATGCGGGTAGGTCTGTCAGCTTTGACCATGGCTGAGTACTTCCGGGATGTGAACAAGCAGGACGTATTGCTGTTTATCGATAACATCTTCAGGTTTGTACAAGCAGGTTCGGAAGTGTCTGCTCTTTTGGGAAGAATGCCTTCTGCTGTAGGATATCAACCTACTCTGGCAACAGACGTAGGTGCTCTGCAAGAACGGATTACCTCCACTAACGAGGGTTCAATTACTTCCATTCAGGCAGTATATGTACCAGCTGACGACTTGACCGACCCAGCCCCAGCCACTACATTTGCTCACTTAGATGGTACAACAGTGTTGTCCCGTGGCCTAGCATCTAAGGGAATTTACCCGGCTGTGGACCCCCTCGATTCTAATTCAACCATGCTGCAACCAAGCATTGTGGGAGAAGACCACTACGGAACAGCTCGTTCTGTGCAGGCAACTCTACAGCGTTACAAGGAACTCCAAGACATTATCGCGATTTTGGGCTTGGATGAATTGTCCGAGGATGACAGACTAACGGTGGCTCGCGCCCGGAAGATTGAGCGCTTCTTGTCTCAGCCATTTTTTGTAGCGGAGGTCTTCACTGGTTCTCCTGGTCAGTATGTTAGCTTGGACGATACTATCAAAGGCTTCCAAATGATTCTGAAAGGGGAATTGGATGACCTTCCTGAGCAAGCCTTCTACATGGTGGGCAGTATTGATCAAGCGATCGCTAAAGCTGAAAAACTAAAGAGTTAAGTCAAGTTTGATCCTAATAAGGTTATCAAGGTTGAAGGTTAACCTGTTAACCTGTAACCTTCAACCTGTAACCTGTAACTTTCAAGCTGCTAAACTTCCAAGGTCTAACAAAAACAATTCATTCTGCTGATGGCTTTAACTGTTCGTATTATTGCTCCCGACAAAACCGTCTGGGATGACCAAGCACAGGAAATAATTTTACCCAGCACTACCGGTCAGCTTGGGATATTGAGTGATCATGCTCCTCTGTTATCAGCGCTGGATACTGGTGTGATGCGAATTCGTTCAGACAAAGAGTGGATACCAATTGCTCTTATGGGTGGATTTGTGGAAGTTGAAGATAATGAAGTGACGATTCTTGTCAATGGTGCTGAGTCCGGAGATGAAATTGACAAGGATGCTGCAGGTGTTGAGTTCAACGAAGCACAAGCTCGTCTAGAAGAACTTCAAAGCGAGGAGAATACCCAAGAAAAAATCCAAGCAACTCAAGCCTATAAGAAAGCCCGTGCTCGCTTTCAAGCTGCTGGTGGCATGGTGTAGTAACACAAGGGTAAATTCCAACCCCGTAAACGAAGTAAGAAAGGGATTTAAACCCTATAAGCTCCGCGCTCCCCAAACCCCCCCCGAAACAGGGGGGTTGGGGAGCTTCTGGATTTGGTCACGGTCAGTCTGTTAATTAGATTAAGGGGGTTGAATTAAGGACGTTCTTGAACTAAGGAATCATCTCAACTAAGGTCGGATGAGTGGTCATTTACGAATTTCCCATTCCCCTCAATCATTAGATTAATCAGCAAGGCTGGATTAAGCACTACCAGTAAAAACGACTTCCGGGAACTTAGCCTGAGCCTCAGACATAGGTCTACGTCTACCTTCCTCTTGCCAGTAGTTAATAACTTCAGTGGCTTTGTTGAGGATTTCAATGCGATCCGATTCAGTAATCCAGTGTTTGGCTTCCATCTCATCCTTGAGCTGTTCCCAGGCATCGTTCCGGGGCCAGAAAAAGTAACAAGTTAATGGGCTGGTGCCTTTGCCGACAATTTGATCAACTGCCAGGGCTACATTCTCATCTAGCCAGAGAACTTTTAATAGAAATTTTGACAATCAGGCCTCCCTCAGATATCCCAGGTTATCTTTAACTATAATCTATTGTACAATTGATGATTTTAGCGCAAGAAGACTGTTCTTGATCAAGATTCAGGGATAGGTTTGTGATCAAATTGTTGGTACTATTGGTGCTGATCAGCAATATTGGCTCAACTAGCCCAAGCGTGCATGATGCCTAGTTCAGAAACATTCATTCCTAACTTTAATGCCATAGTGGTGTTTGACATTGACGGCGTGGTGCGTGACGTTAGTGGTTCTTACCGTAGAGCGATCGCAGATACAGTAGAGCATTACACTGGTGGTGCCTATCGACCGACTATGGTAGAGATTGACCAACTTAAATCAGAAGGGCTATGGAATAACGACTGGGAGGCATCGCGAGAATTAGTTTATCGATACTTTGAGGCTCAAGGAAAAATGCGTTCGCGTTTTCCTCTCGACTATGAAGCCCTTGTTGATTTTTTCAATTGTCGCTATCGAGGAACAGATCTCAACCATTGGACTGGGTACATTTGTGACGAACCGTTATTGTTACAACCCAGTTATTTAAAAAGTTTGACAACAGCAGGGATTCCTTGGGGTTTTTTCAGTGGGGCAACACGACAAGAAGCGAACTATGCCCTAGAAGGACGACTTGGTCTCGAACGGCCTGTTTTAATTGCGATGGAGGATGCTCCTGGTAAGCCTGACCCTACAGGACTGTTTGCCGTAGTTCTACAACTAGAACAGAACCACCAAGTTAAGGTGAAATTGCCAGTTATCTACGTTGGTGACACAGTTGCTGACATGTACACTGTTGAAAAAGCTCGAGACTCTCATCCAGAACGAGTTTGGGTTGGGGTAGGGATTTTACCCCCTCATGTCCAGGAGATACCAGAACACCGGGAGGCTTATGAAGAGAGGCTAAAAGCTGCTGGTGCAACAGCGGTTTTTAATAATGTTGAGCAGCTCACTCCTGAACAGATTCAGGAAATACTACATCAGGGTTAATGCTTGAAGGTTCAAAGCCCTTGAGCTTCAAGCTCAATAGTCAATATTTAAACAATTCAGAGGTTCACCAAAAAAAGAAGGACAAGGTCAATAGCTTCCCTGTCTTGACCTTGGCATTTGTGTATAAGTTGTCTGTTTGTGTGTAGTGAGACTTGACCGATACTTTTTAGCAGCTCATCCTTTAGAACCAGTAAATGTTACCCCAGAGATAAAGTAACGATTGAAGAAGGCGTAAATCCCCAAAGCCGGTATAGTAAAGACCATTGAGGCTGCCATAATGTAGTTCCAATAACTAATGTATTGCCCCTTAAAGGTATTTAAACCTAAGGGAAGGGTAAACATTCCTGGGTCAGACGTAATCATTAGGGGCATTAAGAAATTATTCCAAGACCCCATAAAAATAAAGATAGCTTGTGCTGCCAAAGCTGGCTTGGCTAAAGGCAGCACAACCTGCCAAAAGGTTTCCCAGCGACTTAATCCATCCAAGGCAGCAGCCTCTTCAAGTTCCTTAGGAAAATTGATAAAGAACTGCCGCATCATGAAAATAAAGGTGGCATTCACTGCACTCGGTACAATCAATCCTTGGTAGGTATTGAGCCATCCCAAAGACTTTAAGATTAAATAACCAGGAATTAGGGTGACTTGTCCAGGAATCATCAAAACTGCTAAAATTATTCCCAACAATAATGAATTACCTGGAAACTTAACTCTGGCTAAGGCATAACCTGCCATTGAGTTAAATATAATATTCAATCCTGTTACACAAGCACCAACCAAGACACTGTTTAAAAACCAGCGTCCAAACAAAGGGGATTCAATGAAAATATTGCGGTAGTTATCGAAGGTAAAATCATGGGGTATAAAATTCAAACCACCAGCGATAATTTCCTCAAGGGGTTTAAAGGAGGCTGATAAAGCCCAAGCAAAAGGCAAAAACGTAATAATGGCATAGAGGATAAGAATGCTATAAAATATCCCTCTGATCCAACGAAAATTATTCACTCTTATTTGATCTCCTAATTCGCTTTTTCTTCTCTAAAGAAGCCGCGTTGAATCAGTGTTGTTACTAGAATTACACCAGCTAACATTAATGCTAGTGCAGCGGCATAACCCATATCCAGACTTCTAAACGCATACTGGTAGATAAGAAGAACAACCGTCAGGGTTGAGTTGTTTGGACCACCGGTGCCACCCGAGAAGATGTAAGACTGGTCGAATAACTGAAACGTACCGATGACACCCATAACCATAACGAAAAATGTAACTGGTTTGAGTAAAGGCACAGTAATATTTATGAACTGATCGAACTCATTGGCACCATCAAGTTTAGCCGCCTCATAAACTGATCTAGGTATATCTTGCAGCGCAGCCAGGTAAATCACCATGAAAAACGGTGCTGTAGACCAAATATTCATAATCATAATGGATTTGAGAGCCACGCTTGGGTCTCCTAGCCAGTTATAGGTTGGTAAACCAAAGAAGTCTAGTAATCCATTAAGTAGACCATTAGAATTATAAATCCAGATAAATATTAGGGTTAAAACTGCTGAAGAAGTTACAGTAGGTAGAAAGAAAATAATCCTAAACCATTTTTTTCCTTTAATTTCTTTATTTAGGACTAGAGCTAAAACCAGAGCCAGGATTGTTTGACAAGGAACAACAATAATGACATACTCAATTGTATTTTTTAGCGCAATCCAAACTCGCTCATCATCAAAGGTACGAAGGAAATTTTTTAACTCAACAAATCGATAACTCAGCCCTCCTAAAATTTCAACCTTATGGAATGAAAGGAAGATTGCATAGATAATTGGTGCAATCAAAAAGGTTCCTAAAACTAGAATAGTAGGAGCCATGAAGAGGTAGCCAGATATAGCTTCCCTAACTTTGGCTTTCTGCCAAAATCCCTTCAATGTGACATCCCTCGATTTGACGTTTTGGTCAACTTCAAGTTTAGCTTTAGCTAGTGACATTTGTTAGTAGTTACTTGCTTGAATTTCTTTGTTAGCAGTTTTTTGTGCTTTTTTCATGGCTGACTTCAAGGATTGCTCACCAAGTAAAGCACTAAGAAACTGATTGTCGAAATGGGTCATAAATGTTGGCAATTGTTCATCCCCCTGCCAAATCGTGGCGTAGTCAGCACCATTGATAAAAGGGGTATACAGAGGATTCTGTTCATAGCCAAGTTCTGATATAACCGATTTCCGAGCCGGGATTGCCAGTCCTCCATTCGCCCAAGCTTTCATCCCTTCCTTGCCAGTCAAATAGGAAATCAGTTCCCAGGCAGCCTCTTTATTTTTAGCTTGCTTGTTCATGACATAAGCAACGGTATAAACCATGCTTCCTTTTCGGTTACCGATACTGGGAACTTCAGCAGTGGCAAAGTCAATCTTGGGAAATGTCTGTTGTAGGTAAGGAATTGCAAAGCTACCTTCAATAACCATTGCTGCCTTCCCTTGACCAAACATTTCGCTCCCAGAACTGGCTCCAACGTCTGACGGTATGGCAGCAGAATGGTTTTGCCGATACATATCCATCAAAGGGGTTAGACCTGATAGGCTTTGGCGAGTCGCAAAGATAGCCTTGCCTTTCTGGTCAACTAAATCACCGCCAAAAGCTTTGATCATGAAGTAGTGACGAGAGAGTTCTGGCGTCATGCCCAACCCATATCGATCAACCCTGCCATTGTGAGTTGTATCGGTGGTCAATTTTTTAGCATAGTCTTCTAACTCTTCCCAGGTTTGAGGAGGGTCGGTTATATTGAGTTGATGGAAATATTTTTTATTGTAGAAAAGGGCAAGGGTTGTAAAATCCTTAGGCAATCCGTAGGTTTTGCCATCAGATTGGAAGGCTTCCGAGAGATGGGGAGCAAAGTCATCTAAATCTAGGTCCTCAGTGATGTAATCATCAAGAGGTTCCAAGACTCCATGAGTCATGAGTAAGGGAGCATCTAGGGCATCTACATAGAAAACATCAGGAGCAGCATCACCAATCAAGCGAGTCTTAATGACATCCATATATTGGTCAGTGATCACTTCAAACTTGACTTTTATACCAGGATGTGATGCTTCAAACTCTTTCAGTACCTGCTCAAGGAGCTGTTTTTCTGCTGGGTTGCTCTGCCACCCGCTCAGGGTCACAGTGGAAATGTCACTGGCGATACTGCGGCTACAGCCAGTTAGGAACACAATTAGAGATACTAAGATTAGGCATCTCGAAAGGATTTGCTTCATGATAAGTAAGGACGCTTGGGCACCTCCCCTGGAAAACTTATTTCCCGTCTGAGGAGGTGGCTATGTACCTAGAAATAATTAGTAAATACAGATGAAGATATGGTTATTGAGATAACTCGACATGCAAGATGGCTTTCTACAGCTTATTTCTTAAGTTGTCCAAGATGGCTTTCTACAGCTTATTTCTTAAGGTGTCCTTATTTCTTAAGGTGTAAAGCTGTTACTAACCATATTTATGGGGGTAAAGCTAGCTGTTAGTAGCCAACTTTATTATTGCTTATCTTTATTATACCACCACTTATCTTTAGCTTTAATTATGATTATCCATGATCCTCATCCTGGCTACACTCTTGACTAACTGAACTACGTAAGTCTGAGATCAAGACTATGAAGGCGATTCCGCCTTTTTTTTTTCGCTAGCCAGGTGGTGGAACCTCTTGGGTCGATCGGTCATATGAAAGATTTCAGTGAATATACTTAATTGTATTTTTGTTGCAATATTTTACTTTTTTTGAGATATTATTCTTAAGGTACCTGTTGCCCCAGGGATAAAAAAGGCAACAGCTGTACTTAGGTCAGTATTGATATGTAGATATTGATATGCAGATATTGATATGTAGATATCGGTTCTGGCTACATCGGGATTCCTAAACAAGGGAATAAGGCTAGGCCATGATTTTTCCTCATGATCCATGTCTATCCCCCTTGCTCCCCCGTTAATTGAATAGCGTAGCCTCCGCTGCTATACCCCGTCATGACCATAGCTCTCACCATAGGGCATAGCCCTTAGGAAGTAACCCTTAGGGATTATTGAAAAGTACTACTTTTCGTATTTCTAAGGGGTTGGGTGAAGGCTAGAGAATAAGTGTTATTGAAAAGTAGCCCTTCTCGAAAAGTAAGGGTTAATGGAGTGTATAGCAGATGTCGCAGGAGCTAGACCTTCCCGGACTCTACCAGGAGTAAGGAAGGCTATGGTAGGTCTTCTGCGAGAGTAAGCAAGTCTTACTTCCCTAGTGATCTAAATGGCATAGACTCCTCTTGTAAAACCCCTTTTAGCCGAAGAAGGTTTTACAAGAGGGTATAGGGGGGATTTAAGAGCAAGCCAAGAGGGTTACGCTATGGGCACGCTACGCCCATCAAGAAGGGGGATGCTAAAGGGAGGATATGCCATAGGAGTATCTACCTGCCTGCCGATCCAGTACAGGTGCTACCTGAGCCCATACGATTTACTCATCTCCATCAAATTCGCCATTTAAGTCCTCTCTATCTAGCTACCTGAACCGCTATGCTCAGACTCATATCCGATGCCGCCCCAGAAGCTCCGTCTTTACCGCGATTGCCAGAGTTGCTCAAGCCCCTAAACAAGGAAGCACGACCGCCCCTTAGCCCTACTGAAAAAATTCCCAAGGGAGAGATTCGCTCTAGCCTGAGGGCTGCAACCCTTGACGGCGTGTTTTCCACCTTCTTTTCCTGTATCACAGCTGAGGTTTTCCTCACTAACTTCTTGCTGCAACTGGGAGCTAGCAACTTTGAAATCGGTATTCTTTCAGGGATACCTCTACTGGCGAATTTTCTACAGCCTATTGGTGCTTATTTATCTGACCGATCCTACAGTCGCCACTGGTTTATCATCAAAACCTTCATTCCTTCGCGACTACTATGGTTATTTGTCCTAGTAGGCATTGGGATGTTCTGCACTGGTCTGGCTCCAGCTCATCATCTCGTGTTGTGTACACTGGCGATTAACCTGATCACTCACATTTTTGGAGCTTTGGGTAGTCCCTCTTGGTCTAGCTGGATGGCGGTGTTAGTTCCTGTTCGCCTGCGAGGGCGCTATTTTGGACTGCGCAATAGCTTTACTAATTTAACCAACCTACTTTGTGTTCCCCTACTGGGATACATTGTTTCTAACTGGCAAGGTGGGCAAGTTCAAGGCTATGGCGTAATTTTGATTTTGGCTATCCTAGCTGGAATACTAAGTCTAGTCTTTCAGTTCTTTATGGTGGATATTACTCCTCAGATACCCTCAAAGAAGACTGCGAAGACTGATGAGACTACTGATGAAATCTTAGAGTCTGAGGAGCCGACGCCCTCTGATTATGCTGCCCTATTGAAAGACTCAAACTTCCTAATCTTTGTACTCTACTTTGGATTGTGGATGTTTGCCTTCACCCTCAGCAATCCGTTTTTCAATGTTTATCTGCTTGACAATTTGGGCTTAGATGTGGGTTGGGTAACTCTCTATACTAGTCTGATGGCTGGGGCAAGTTTATTGACGCTGATCTACTGGGGTAAGTTGTCTGACCTGATCGGAAATCGTCCAGTACTAGTGATGGTTGGGATTCTCCTATCCGTTATTCCCTTACTTTGGCTTGGGATCGGCAGCGCAACAACTCTCGCTCTTTGGGTTTGGCTACCCCTTTTATTCTTCGGGACAGGTTCAGCTGCAGCAGCCATTGACCTGTGTGCCAATAACATCCAAATCGAGATATCACCAGCCCACAAACCCTCCACCTATTTTGCAGCAGCTGCAGCATCAGCCGGATTAGGGGGTGCTATAGGTAGTATGTTTGGTGGCTTTTTAGCCGAGTTGCCTAACTTCGGTGGTTTGCCAACATTATTTGCCCTATCAGCAGTGGTGCGATTGGTTACCCTTTTACCTTTGGCATTTGTCCGGGAGCCACGGGGTCGGAACCTCAAACAACTGCTGCTTCGTAACCGTGCTTGAACAGCAATAGTTTAAATAGTTTAGTTAAGTGTTATGAGTTTAGGGTGCGTTAATAACGCACCCTAAAATATAGTTAAGACTTAAAGTGATTGCGTAAGTCCTGAAGTAATTACTCTTAAGAAAAACTAAGGTTGATCAGGTTAATTTCACTTAAGGTTTAAGAAATTTTCTAAAGCCTCAACCATCATTGGCGGCCAACGGCGGACATGCTCTACCCAGTCTAAGTCCTGGTAGCGCTTGTCGAGACCAACGGCTGCCACCCAATTACTCTCAGCTTCCCCCCGTTTTCCGTCAGCCCATAAAACGGCTGTTAAAGCAGCTCGCAGGTCGGAAAATTGGGGGTATTTTCGTATAGTATTGCGCATGATGCGCGTGGCTTCTTTGGTTTCACCAATTTGATAGAGCGCCAGAGCATAGTTAGCATAGGCAAAGGCAAACTTGGGGGCTAACTCGATGGATTTTTGGTAATTTGCGATCGCTTCTGTCCATTGGCCTAGTCCTGCCTTAGCATTCCCCAAGTTGTTGTAAGCCATGGCATCCTTGGGATCAAGTTTGAGCAATCGCTCATAGTCAGCAATGGCATCTTCCCATCGCCCTTGTCCTTCGTAGGCAGTACCGCGATTTAGATAAGGGTCAGTGGCTTCTGGTGCTAACTCAATGGCGTGAGTAAAGTCTGCGATCGCATCGTCTAATTTATTCTGGCTGACTCTAAGGTTACCCCGATTACTCCAACCCACGGGATTATCTGGCAACAGCTCAATTAGCTGAGTCCAGTAATTTTCAGCAGTTGCGCATTTCCCCTGATTCGTAGCAGCAAATGCTTTTTTCCTTAACTGGTTAATTTGTTTGATCTGAGCCTTTGTCAATTCTGGGAATTGGGTTTGCGCCATTGCTGGGGGTGTGATTATCGTAGCAGCCGATATAACGACAAGCAGTAAAATCAGTAAAATTCGAATCAAGCGTTTCATATATTATTTCAACTGAGACCGCAATCTTGAGATTCCTTGCTACTGACTATTTACTACTAATTACTAACTACTAACAACTACTCATAGCCCAAATGTTTCCGAGCTGCTGAGGTGGCGACGCGACCCCGAGGTGTGCGGTGCAGGAAACCAATTTGTAACAGATAGGGTTCATAAACCTCTTCAATGGTTTGAGCATCTTCTCCAGTAGAGGCTGCCACTGCTTCTAAACCAACTGGTCCGCCATTGAACTGTTCAATCATTACCTTTAGCACCAGTCGGTCTGTCCAATCTAACCCCATCGGGTCTACATTAAAGATTTCCATGGCTTGAGCTGCTACATCCTGGTTAATTTGCTCAATGCCTTTGACTTGAGCATAGTCTCGCACTCGCCTCAGGAGTCGGTTAGCAATTCGAGGTGTGCCACGAGACCGACGGGCAATTTCTTCAGCACCATCTTCCGTTACTATAGCCTTGAGCAATTGAGCTGTCCTCGTTACAATTAAACTCAATTCATCAATCTCATAGAAGTGTAAGCGTTGGATCATACCAAAGCGATCGCGTAGGGGTGAGGTTAAGGAACCTACTCGTGTGGTTGCCCCCACTAAGGTAAAGTGTGGCAGAGGAATACTGCGGGTTTTGGCACTCTGTCCCTTACCAATAGTGATATCCAATCGATAGTCTTCCATGGCTGGATATAGCAATTCCTCTGTCATGCGCGATAAACGATGGATTTCGTCTATAAATAAGATATCCCCAGGTTTGAGATTAACCAGAAGCCCCACAATATCTCGTGGACGCTCTAAGGCAGGTGCAGCAGTAATTTTACAATTCACCTCCATCTCAGTTGCCAAAATTAGGGACATGGTTGTTTTCCCTAATCCTGGTGGTCCATACAACAGCAGGTGATCCATGGCCTCATTTCTGGCTTTGGCCGCTTGAATGCCAATTTCCAAAACTCCTTTGAGTTCTTTTTGTCCGATGTAGTCGGCTAAGCGGTGTGGTCTAATACTCTCTTCCTGATGACCAACTTCCTCAGCGGTGGCTGTTGCTAGTAGTAGCTCCCCATCGTTTTGCCTCTGACGGGGTAAGCCACGACCTTTTCGTTTCTTGCTAGATTTGGGTTCTCTATCTGGGTTTTGGTACTGTTGTCTAAAAGACGTTATGGCCATGGGTCATACTTTATCCTTCATACTTCATACTTAGTTTACTGATGCTGGCTAAGAGAATCTTACCGTGCCTGGATGTAAAAGCTGGGCGAGTTGTTAAAGGGGTCAACTTTGTTAATCTTAAGGACGCTGGTGATCCAGTGGAATTAGCACAAGTTTACAATGATGCTGGTGCAGATGAGCTGGTGTTTTTGGATATAACTGCTACCCATGAAGACCGAGACATTATTATTGATGTAGTCTACCGTACAGCCGAACAAGTATTTATTCCCTTGACGGTGGGGGGTGGCATCCAGTCTTTAGAAAATATTAAATTATTATTAAGAGCAGGAGCCGATAAAGTTAGTATTAATTCGGCTGCTGTACGCAATCCCGACTTTATTAATCAAGCGAGCGACCGCTTTGGTGATCAGTGCATCGTAGTGGCTATTGATGCTCGTCGTCGAGAAGATCCCGATAACCCCGGTTGGAATGTTTACGTGCGAGGAGGACGTGAGAACACTGGTATTGATGCGATCGCATGGGCAAAAGAGGTAGCACAACGGGGAGCTGGGGAACTTCTGGTTACTAGTATGGATGCGGATGGAACCCAGGCTGGGTATGACTTAGAGCTAACCCGCACTATGGCTGAACAGGTGGAAATTCCTGTAATTGCCTCCGGTGGTGCTGGCAACTGCGATCATATTTATCAGGCTCTGACTGAGGGCAAAGCCGAAGCTGCGTTGCTAGCTTCCCTGTTGCATTATGGGCAACTGAGTGTATCTGAAATTAAAACCTATTTGAACCAGCATCAAGTTCCGGTGCGATTACCATAGTAAACTAATTGATTATTCTTCCGAAATATTTAAGTTTTGTTGTGTAGTATTAAGTAGTTTAATGGTTTGCAGTGATTTTTATAGCTGCTAAACTAAATATGGATGCAATATTAATTTTTGTAAAAAATGCTGGTGATAATTCTAATATTTGATGTAGCCTTGGTGGCTTGGTCACTGCACCTGATGCAGGAAGCCTTTGACACTCAAGAGTTCTCTCTGATGCTGGCTGGTACTTTAGTAGCTATGTCAGCAGCAGCTATGTTAGTGGTTTATTTTCTGATGAACAGCTGTATGGGGTATCTTACCCAAATGGCTCAGTCTCCCAGCGTATTCTACTGATCGAGATAATTTCATTCTCAAACCACTTGACTTAGCTTAGCTATCAAGGTATACTAGGTAATGGAGTATAAAACTCGGGGTTATAGCTCAGTTGGTAGAGCACCTCAATGGCATTGAGGGGGTCAGCGGTTCGAATCCGCTTAGCTCCATATTGATTAAATATTGATTAAAGGCTGAAGTCTTTTAGCCTGAGGGGTTGTCGTAGGGTTGCTTGGCTATAAGTCTTCAGTAATATAGCGCTACGCGCAAGGGCAAGAGGCAAGAGGCAAGAGGCAAGAGGCAAAAGTTTACTACAAAAGCGTTTGCTGCTTGTATCAATGTCCTAACTTTAATGGGTAGTGCTATAAGGTTATAATTTGTTGACGCTTGACGGTTGAGGGGAAACTCTTAAAACAAGCCTTGGGAGTGGCGAGGAGGGAAAACCCGTGAGACTTGATGGTGAGATGTTGATATTAAAACCTCTTTATCGAAAACGAATTCGCCGTAATCGGCGAGGTTATCTAGACCAATCAAATTTAGGATGATCTCAGCCACTAGCCAGGTGCTGACTTTCAGAAATACATTGTTCCGCTGATGATTCATTGCTATGAGCTTTCAACATTTGGTAGGTAGAGGTTTTGTCTGGCTTCTGTTTGTTCAGATGTACCTAAATTTCTACTTCAATTCCAGAGCGACGAATCCGCAAAAAAGTCAAAAAGTTTTATTTAATAAAATTTCCCATATTGATTGGTGTTGAAAGTTAACGGTTTAGGGTTGACAGTTGATATTACTTTAGGTTAATCAGTTTGTTTAGAGCTGATTTGTAAACTCGCTGTAATCCTTGTAGGATAAGGCTTAGGCTAAACTAGAACAATTGAACTATTTAATACCCAAAAGACAATCATAGCAAGGTTTTCATGCTTCTTAATATTTACTTTACAAATTAGCTCTTAGAAGCGATCGCTGTCTTGATACAGCGCGGTCTTGGGGGTTTGCCCCAAGACAGTGCTGCATCGCTTTTTGGGATTTGAACCCAATTTGGGATTATTGGGCTGCATCCCTTTGATGATAATGTATCCCACATTCCGCAAGGTGCTCCTTGGCAATAATATTATTTATTGCCAAGGAGCACTTTGAAAATGAAGAATCTCTTGATGCTCTTGAGTTAAGTTGACAATCTGATCCACCCCGTCCCAAAAACCCGCGTGAATAGACTGGAAAAACTGAAATACCCAGGGCATAGTTGGCATAGCCGTGGGCTTTCCCAATTGATTCTTAATAGTCTGCTTGGCATTAGCTAGAGCTTGGCGTAAGGCTCTTTGTGCGAGAGTGTAAACCAATAAACATAGACCCATGACCATGTGCGTTGGCAGCTACTCGCTCAGGAGTTTTCATAAAAACACTGCTGGTAAAGAACATTGGGTCTTTGAGAAAACGGAAACCTCTGTGAGTACATTGTTATGCTTTGTACTCACAAAGCATAACCTGACGGATCAGGCTCCAACCATTTTCGAGTGCCGCTTTGACCCACTCCCAACCCATCCGAAAATAACTAGAACTCCGAAACCAATGAGGGTCTACCCTAGGGCAGCCATCGAGTCAAATTGACTTGACCTGTATGAATCAGGGCAACTACCATCAACACGCAGGTGGTCAGATGACCTTGATGAGTCCATTGATTAGCAAGACCAATGCCAGGTGTTCAAGGGATTGTAGAGGCGGGAGTTTTTTTCACAGCATTCCGAGGATCTCAGTGGTATCTGTCCATATAATGCTGGCTCCCCCGTCTTTTTTCAAGCCCCTCAATCCTCGACCCCATCAGCATTTGAAGACCTCTAGCCCTCACTTTTGTCAGTCAACCAGCATGCTCCCAATGGGGGTAATGACATCCAACTGACAAGTTGCATGGAGCTGACTTTGATAATCACCATTTTCATCCTCTGTAATAGTGTAGAATTTGCAATCAAAGAAAGTATCTGATTTGATTGTAAGTATTGTTTGTAAAGTCTGGTGTTTTGTATCATTCACGACTAAAGGTTGATGCATCTGCAAACATTTAAGAGTATGGTTGGATTGAGCAGATACTTGCTGAGCAGCTATCAAAGCCATCTCTACATAGGCTCCTAAGGGTAAAATTGCTGTTTGCTGAAAATCGGTAGTGTTTAAAAAACTTAGATTAGATAGTTCAAAGGTATTTTCCCAGATCCGGTCTTGAGGATAATGGGCTAGTCTATTCCGAGCAGATCCTAATAATGGATGCTCATGATAATTTTTGATTGAGCTGTCTGTATGATTTGTTCGTATTGGTTGCTTGATTGAGTCTAACCAATAATGTTGTCTTTGAAAGGGATAAGTGGGTAAAGTCAGTCTATGCCTTTGATAATCTTGATCAAATCCTTGCCAATTGACTTCTACTCCTTTTTGATACAACAATCCCAAACTTGTTAGCAGACTAGTCCAATTTGATTCATTGGCTCGCAAACTGGCTAACCAAATACCTGATTCTTCTCCTTGCCAGCCCTGACGAGCTAAACCAAGTAAGATTGGCTTTGGGCCTACTTCTAAAAATATCTGATAACCAGATTTCTGTAGAGTTTGCATTCCCTGTGCAAAGCAAACTGGTTGTCTGATATGTTTTACCCAATACTCTGGTTTAGTGACAGTTGTGGTTGCCCATTCACCACTGACATTACTAATTAGTGGAATGCGGGGTAGATGATAACTGACTTGGTTAGCTACCTGGCGAAACTGTGACAATATGGGTTCCATCAATGATGAATGAAATGCATGAGAAGTTTGTAACAGACGATACTCTATCCCCATTGCTTCGAGTCGTTTACACACCTGTTGTATAGCTTCTTGAGCACCGGAAATAACGTAATTTTGAGGTGCATTAAAAGCGGCTATGTTGACTGTATTCCAACCTTCAGCCAAAACTGATTCAAGGGCTACAATATCAGCAAACACTGCAACCATCGTTCCTGTGGTTGGTAGTGCTTGCATCAAGCGAGATCGCGCTGATACCATTTTTAACGCATCTTCCAGACTGAAAACTCCTGCGATACAAGCTGCTACGTACTCTCCCAAGCTATGACCCATGAGAGCTGAAGGAATAATCCCCCAAGCTTGCCAAAGTTGAGCGATCGCATACTCCAAAGCAAACAGAACAGGCTGAGAATAAAGGGTATTGTGAAGATTTTCAGACTCTTGCTGATCAGAATAAAGTAAGTCTAGTAAGGAAATATCTAACTCAGAAGCAAGGTAAGTTGCACATTGGTAAAGGGCTGCGCGAAAAGTTGGTTGAGTTTGATAGAGTTCTCGCCCCATGCCTACATACTGTGAACCTTGACCCGTAAATAAAAAAGCAATTTGAGGAGGAGAGTTATTGATGGGGGAAATAGTTGGTTGAGTTAGAAATGTGGTTAATTGTTGTTCAATATCTGGGAGATTAGCTCCCACAAAATTTAATCGATAGGGAAAGTGAGTTCTACCTGTGTTGGCAGTAAATCCAACATCAGGTAGTGTTAATTGTGGATGCGTTTTCAAATACTGTTGATAGTGTGTCGCTAACTCAATCAGTGCCTTTTCAGTTTTTGCTGATAGAGTCAAAATATGCAAAGGGCGTTCTATTAAGTCTGATTTAACTTGATTCGGAGCCTCTTCTAGTAAAATATGAGCATTTGTACCACTAAAACCAAAGGAACTGACTCCAGCAATGCGGGGTTTATCTGTTTTTTCCCAAGGGTGAATCTGGGTGGGAACTTTGATTGCTATTTGCTTCCAGGGAATATGGGGATTGGGATTTTCTAAATGGAGATGTGGGGGAATCTCTTCGTTTTTTAGTGCTAGGACTACCTTTAACAAGCCAACTATGCCAGCTGCTCCTTCGAGATGACCAAAATTGGTTTTGACTGAGCCCACAAATAAGGGTGCATGAACAGGGCGATTGCTTGCGAATATTTTTCCCAGAGCAGTTAATTCAATGGGATCTCCCAAAGCAGTTCCTGTGCCGTGGGCTTCCACATAGCTGACTTGGTTAGGCTCGACCTTGGCATTAATCAGCGCTTGATGGAGAAGTTTTTCTTGTGCCAAGCCACTCGGAACTGTTAATCCACCACTAGCCCCACCATGATTTACTGCTGATCCTCGAATCAATGCAAAAATGCGATCGCCTGCAGCAATAGCATCAGATAGTCGTTTAAGAACAACAATGCCACACCCCTCACCACGTACGAAGCCATCAGCGGAAGCATCAAAAGTTTTGCAGCGGCCCTGGGAAGACAACATATGGGCACGACATTCCACAACTGTGGCAATAGGCGATAATAGTAAGTTAACACCACCAGCTAAGACTAGGTCAGATTCTCTAGTGCGTAAACTCTGACAAGCTAAATGCACTGTCACTAAAGAGGAGGAACAGGCGGTGTCAATGGTCGTATTTGGACCATTAAACCCAAAAGTGTAGGACAATCGACCAGCCGCAGCGCTAATAGCATTTCCTGTTCCAGTGTGCATATCAATGGCTGTCAGACTAGAATCTAAGCGAGAGTAGTCTTGATTCATAATGCCGATAAACACTCCCGTTCGGCTACCCATCAATCCTTTTGGGGGTATTCCTGCTGACTCTAAAGCTTCCCAAGATACTTCTAAAAGTAAACGTTGTTGAGGATCAAGACCTTGGGCTTCTCGTGGGGAAATGCCAAAAAAGAACGGATCAAATTGATCTACTTGATTTAAAAAACTACCATGGTAGCTGTATATCTTACCTGGCTGATCGCGGTCGGGATGATAATACCCCTCAATATCCCAGCGTTGTGGAGGAACTACTGTCACTGCATCTATCCCATCACGGAGTAGCTGCCACAATGTTTGGGGATTGTCTGCATTTGGAGGAAAACGGCAACCTATTCCGACTATGGCTATAGGTTCTGTTTTAGCTTGTTCCATGGCCTTAATTTTGGACTGTAGCCGCTCGATTTCCAGCAGGGCAGTTTTCATTAAAGACCGAGAGTCTTGACCAGTTAACTGATTAGTCATTGGTATCATTTTCTTGGAGAGTGTTTAGCCTTTGTGCTAAAAGATTAGCTATTTCATCAGAGGAAAGATCATCTAGCATGACTGAAAATTTTTCCATCTCTACATCCAACTGAACATCTGCATTATCTGTTTTATTTGCTGGAGTATTAATGATTTCTAAGTTTAATATTTCTGTTGCTAGATGATTAACTAAAGCTGCGATTGTTGGGTTATTGAAAACGATAATAGAACTAAGGGTTTCTCCTAAACTTTCTTCTAGACTGCGTCTCAAATCTACAGACATCAGGGAGTCCAAACCCAAATCAAAAAGGCTTTGATGGGCATCAAATTGGTCAGCAGGTGTACCCAAGATTTTACTTACTAGCTGACGGACATGGGTGTCTAGATGAGATAGTCTTTCGCTAACAGGCAAAAGTTCCAATTCCTGTTGTAGATTTGGTTTAAGCTCTGCAGTTTGATTGATATCAGTGGCTAACATTTCCACAAATAGCTGCCCATGACGGGGAATTTGCGCAATGTATTTATTCCAATTCATCCTAAGGACAGCTACTTGAGTTATTTCTTGTTCCATCAAGGCTGCTAGTATAGTTCTGCCACTGGCTTGGGGTATTGCTTGTAAACCAAAAGATGCTAAACGTTGCTGGTCTCTTTGCTGCAGTTGAGTTACCATACCTTGGCTCGCCCATGGACCCCAGTTAATACTCAACCCAGGTAATCCTAAATAATGGCGTTGGTGAACTAGGGCATCCATAAAGGCGTTTGCCGCTGCATAGTTGCTTTGTCCAGGTGAGCCTAACAAAGCTGCAATAGAAGAAAAACAGATAAAGAAGTCAAGAGGTAGATCTAAGGTGAATTGATGAAGATACCAGCTGCCTTGGACTTTGGAGCTCATGACTTGAAGATACCGCTCCCAAGTTTGTTGGAGTAACATACCATCATCTAATGATCCAGCTGCATGAATAATTCCTCGTAGCGGTGGTAATTGAGTTTTAATTTTGGCTAATATGGCTTCAACCTCTGCTTGTTGAGAGATGTCTGCGTTAATCACTGTGATCTGAGATGATTTGTGTTCAAGTTGCTGGAGGATTGCTTGGGCTTGAGGAGAAGGAGAGCGACGACTGACTAAAACCAGTGATCGCGCTCCTTGCTCTACTAACTGTTCGGCCAACATTAATCCCAATGCCCCTAGTCCACCTGTGATTAAATAACTATTATCTGCCCTGATGGAAGGAACTGATTGAGACACAGATATGGGGCGACGTGTGAGTCGGATGACATGACGAGTATCTTTTCGCCATGCCACTTGTCGTTCACCATCTGTTTGACCTAACTCAGCTAGTAAACAAGTAATATCATCCTGGCTAGCAGGATCTAAATCAACCAGTGTCACTGGCAAATCAGGGAACTCCATTGCGGCCACTCTTCCCATGCCCCACAAAGGTGCTTGACCAGCATCAACCATAGTGGGTGCTGTACCTACAGCATGAAGCCCTCGCGTAACCAACCACAGAGGTGGTAATTGGTCAGATATCGATATCAATGATTGCAGCAAGTGCAAAAAGCTACCACAACTACGCTCTTGTGCTCTTTGTAAAGATAATTGAGTATAATCCCCAGTTAACTTATCTGGTAAGCTCCAAAGATGGATAATCCCAGGACTAGGGCGCTCTAATACTTCTGACACTAGTTGCTGCCAAGCATCTGGGTTAGTAGGTGCAACAGTGTAGGTTTTTGTCTCTGGAGAGTAGCTATAATCATCACCAGGAATCACTAGTGTACAGGATTCACCACGGTTGATCAGTTGATGAGCTAACTCAGTTCCAATGCCTACTTGATCAGCTAAAATCAACCATTCTCCGGGTTGAAGTAATGCAGTAGGAAGCGATTCAAGATCTTTCTTCTGCCAGATGATATCGTAACACCATTCCAGCAAGTCGCCATAAATACTACGCAAGAGTACTTCACTGCTAACACGCCGTGATTCAAATCCTGTTATTACAGCTACTAAATACCCTTGATCATCTAAAATTTGGAGATTACCTACAATTTTTCCTGTAGCTAAATAGTCTACTTCTTTTTGTAACTGGGCATAACACCAAAGTTTTTTAGTTTGTGGATGACGAAGGAAATGGAAAGTTTCCACTTGGAAAGGTACGAAAGTATCGCTATAAGTATGAATATCAGAGAAGATATTGACAGCCAATAGTTGCAGACAAGAATCGATTAAACCTGGGTGTAAACAGTAAGTATTTACATCTTTCAATCCCTCTGGTAACTCCAAACAGCACAAGGCTTCTCCATCTCCCTGCCAAATTGCCGTGATCCACTGAAATTCTTGTCTTAGTTGTACGTGGTGTTCCAGTAGAATTTGATATAATTGGGCTGGCTCAACTTGTTGTTTGACGCGCTTGCGTACATCAGTTATAGAAATTGGTACTGAAGGATTAAAAGATGTAAACTGTAACTGGCAGCGAGCGTGCACTAGCCATTTTTCGTCTGCTTGGGATTTTTGAGTTGCTTCTGTGACAGAGTCAAAACTGACAAGCTGGCAATCATAGCTTTCTTGCTCTTGAGGTGTCAAGACTAGCTGCACAATGCGGCTTTGTGCTTTGGGGATCACTAAAGCTTCTGGAAAAATAATATTTTCCAAAATACAACCAACTTCTGCATCTGAACTTTGGTAGTAGGTAGCTGCATCTAATAACATGGATATATATAACGCTCCAGCTACAACGACTTGATTGTAAATTTGATGGTCTTGTAGTAGAGGAATGGCATCTGTATTAAATTCAGATGTAAAGAGAGTTTCCTTGAGTAAAGGTGAGCGCACCAGATTACCCAAAAGTGGATGTACTTGAGTTCTAGCAACTCTGGCTGCTGTTGATTGTTGGGGAGGTGCAATCCAATATCGTTGACCCTGAAAAGCATAGGTGGGTAAGGGAATGCGTCGTCGTGGGTAATCTTGATCAAAAGCTAACCAGTTAATTTCTATCCCTTCTATGTACAAAGCAGCTAAACTTTGTAGCAAACAACTCCAGTCTGAGTCCCCTATCCCGATACTAGGGAAGCAAAGGGGAGGTTCCTGGTTTTGCCAGTTTTGGCGCGTTAATCCTAAAAGAGTAGGTAATGGTCCTACTTCTAAAAACAGACGATGACCAGTATTCTCTAAAGTCTGTATTCCTTTGGTAAACTGTACTGGCTCAAGCAGATGAGCTAACCAATAACTAGAATGACTAATTTCTGTAGTTACCCAATCCCCAGTGATATTGCTTATGAGTGGTATTTTGGGTATGGAATAAGTGATATTGGCTGCTACTTGTTCTAACTCTGCCTGTATTGGCTTGATTAAGGGTGAATGAAAGGATTGAGAAACAGATAAAGCCCAGTAATCTATCCCCTTTGCCCGCAGCTGTTCACATAAACGACTAATAGAATTATCACTACCAGAAAGAACTACGTTTTCAGGAGCATTAAAAGCACTAAAAGTAATATCTAAGTCTCCCTCACTTAAGACTGATTTGATCGTTTCAGCCTCTGCAAATACAGCTACCATTCTGCCCTTGTTTGGTAATGCATCTATTAATCGGGCACGAACCGCAACTAGCTTGAGAGCATCTTCGAGACTAAAAACCTGTGCTATACAAGCTGCCACATATTCACCCAGACTATGACCGATAACAGCAGCTGGGGTAACTCCCCAAGATTGCCATAATTGTGCCAAGGCATATTCTATAGCAAAGAGCGCTGGCTGAGTGTAGATTGTTTGATTAACATCTACCTTATCAGTATAAATAAGGTCTATTAGATCAATATTTAGCTCTGAGGCAAGAATTGCAGCACAACGATCTAAGGCTTGGCGGAATATAGGCTGGGTGTTATATAACTCTCTGCCAATTTCTAAGTATTGTGAGTCTTGTCCTGGAAATAAGAAAACGATAGGAGATGGAGATGATTGTCTTTGAGGTAAAGCTATACTTCGATCCACTTCCAGGAGATTTTTGAGCTGTTGATTTAGTTGTTCAATGGAGGAAGTAACTAGTGCCAGACGATGGTCAAAGTGAACCCTACCTACATTGGTGGTAAAACAAATATCAGCTAGTTCTAATTCTGAATGAGTTTCTAGATGCTGCTGGTAGCGTGACACTAATTCAAATAGAGATTCTTCAGTTTTTGCCGATAGTGTGAAAAGATGCAACGGGCGTTCCGGGCAATTTTGAGGGAGAAAGTTGGAGTTTTGAAGAGAGAATTGCTCTACAGCTTCTTCCAAAATAACGTGAGCATTTGTTCCGCCAATCCCAAAGGAGCTTACCCCAGCTCGTCTAGGTTTTCCTAAGTCAGGCCATGGTTTTAGTTGAGTGTTAACATAAAAAGGTGTCTCGGCAAAGTTAATTTGAGGATTGCACTGGTTAAAGTGTAAGCTGGGAGGAATAAGTTTGTGCTTTAGAGCAAGAACTGTTTTCAAAAGACTGGCAATTCCTGCTGCCGCATTCAAATGTCCAATATTGCTTTTAACAGAGCCCAGGGCACAGGATTGAGGAGCCATAGATGAATTTTGAAATACCTGTGCGAGGGCAGCTACTTCAATAGGATCTCCCAAAAGCGTACCAGTACCGTGAGTCTCAATATAGCTAATTGTGCTGGGGTCTACTTCAGCCATTGCTTGAGCTAGAGCAATAACTTCTGCTTGTCCATCCACACTCGGAGCTGTGTAACCTACTTTCAGAGAGCCATCATTATTTATGGCACAACCTTTAATCACAGCATGAATGCAATCACGGTCAGCAATTGCATCTGCTAAACGTTTTAGTACTATGATCCCAACCCCATCACCAAAGACTGTTCCTTGAGCATTAGCATCAAAAGCGCGACAATGGCCATCTGGGGAAACAATGCTGCCTTCCTCATAGTAGTAGCCTCTGGCCTGAGGATGAGCTACGGTGACACCACCAGCTAATACTAAGTCACATTGATAAGTTAGCAAACTCTGGCAGCCTAGGGAGACAGCTACTAAGGATGTAGAACAGGCTGTTTGGACATTAACACTTGGTCCAGTTAAGTTTAAACGGTAGGACGTTTGAGTTGCTAGATAATCTTTATCATTACCTAACCATACTTGTAAATAGCGACTGGGATGAGTTATGTCTAGTTGATTTGCTAAGTTGGAAAGTAGATAATTAGCACCACTTGTTCCACCATACACTCCTACCCTTAAATCAGTGTTTTTTACACTGTATCCAGAATGTTCTAGAGCTTCCCAAGCACATTCTAGAAATAGTCGATGTTGGGGATCGGTAACTTCCGCTTCACGATGACTCATTCCAAAAAAAGCAGCATCAAAATAATCTGCTTTTGTTAATGGCGCACCTGCTTTTACATAGCTAGGCTGAGATAAAAGGGTAGGATCAACCCCTGCAGCTAATAGCTCTTCATCTGAGAACCTAATTACTGACTCAACGCCATTAGCTAGGTTGTCCCAAAATTCCTGTAGATTGCTAGCACCTGGAAATCTGCCACTCATGCCAATAATAGCAATGCTACCAATGTCATTTGTTAAAACCATATACACCTATTTTTATTTGAATATTTGTTATGAATTCCGTTTATTAAATCGCTGTTGTTGTAGTTGGATAAATTCTTTTCGCTTATTTGCTATCTTTTGAAAAGAGTTTGATGACAGTGATTTAATTTGCTGTTGATTTAATAATTTGGCTAATGCACCAACAGTGGGATGTCTAAATAATTCGACAATAGGAATATCTCTAGATATTTCTGTTTGTAAACGACTATGAAGCCTAACCAAATGGAGTGAAGTAGCACCAACTTCAAAAAAGTGATCATGAATTCCTATAGGTGAAACCTCAAATATTTCTTGAACTAAGCTAACTAAAGTTTTTTCTACCTCCGTTTTAGGCTGATAATTTAACCTAGTTTCATTAGCGCTAATATTCTTGGTGGGTTTTAGAGCTTTTCTGTCTACTTTGCCATTCGCTGATAATGGCAACTGCTCTAAAAAGATATAGCTAGTGGGAATCATATAGCTAGGTAATTTTTCTTCTAAAAATGCACGAAGTTCTAGAGGTGAAATAGTTTGCTGTGGTTGACGGATAACATAGCAGATTAAATGCTCTTGCCATATTTGAGCGATCGCGGCTTTCAGTTGTGGATGTTGAGTTAGGATGGCTTCGATTTCTCCTAATTCAATTCGATATCCTTTAAATTTAACCTGTAAATCTTCCCGACCGAGAAATTCAATTTCACCATTGGCAAGTAAGCGACCTAAATCCCCTGTGTGATAAAGTCTTTCCCCCGTGCGTGGATGCTCAAAAAAGTTCGATTGAGTACGCTGTTCATCTTGCCAATAGCCTTTGGCTAAACCCATCCCACTAATATAAATATGACCAGGAACCCATAATGGACAAGGTTCTAGTAATTCGTTTAAAACGTAGATTTTTTGATTGTCTAAAGGATGTCCATAAGGAATTGTTTTCCATTTTGGATCAACCTTATGAATTGGGTAAAAAATTGACCAAATTGATGCTTCTGTTGCGCCCCCTAAACTAATCACTTCCGCTGACGGAAAGTGAGACTGTATTTGTTCTGGTAGGCTTAAGGGAATGTAATCGCCACTCAACAATATCTTACTCAGGTGGTAGGGGTATTTCAGGGGATGGGTAGATAAATACTCTATACACATCTGCATCAACATAGGAACTGAGTTCCAAAGAGTAATCTGGTGTTGCTGCATTAAAGTTAGCCAGTGAGATGGATCTTTTATTAAATCTGCTTCTGGCAATACTATTGTACCTCCTGCTGCTAGCACGCCGAAAATATCGTAGACTGACAAATCGAAGTTTAAAGCTGATAATGCTAATACCTTATCTTGGTAATTAATGCCAAAATTATTATTGATCGCTAACAAAGTATTAACAACACCGCGATGATCAATCATTACTCCTTTTGGGACACCTGTTGAACCCGATGTGTAAATAACATAGGCTAAATCGTTTGGGGTTTGTACGGGTTTTAAGGAAATAGTTTCGATTCGATCTAAGCTTGGTTCGCTAATACATAGACACTGGACATGGATAGGCCAAGTTAGTCTTTCCTTGAGATGGACTTGGGTAATAGCTAAGTTTACGTGACTTTGCTCAATTATTTGCCAACGCCTTGATTCTGGAAGTGCGGGATCAATAGGGACATAAGCTGCTCCTGCCATTAAAATACCAAGAACCGCTACTATCTGTTCCCACCCTTTTTCCATGACTACAGCTACCAATTGATTTGGTTTGGCTCCCATTTGTCTTAACTCCCAACCTAATTGTTGGGATAGTTGAGCAAGTTGTTCATAGGTAAAGGTGTGTTGTGGAGCAATAACAGCAAGTTCTTGGCTTCTGGCACTGACTTGATTGAGGAACAGAGTATGTAACATTGCCTCACTAGTCGGCACTTGAGTCTGGTTGAAACGGTGCCACAGCCTTTGTTGGTTTGGGGGTAAAAGTTGCAGGTGCGATTGATGTCCCAAAGACTCTGAATCTGCAAGTTCTTTGAGGAGATGATTGTAAGTTGCGAATAAATCATCTAATAAACCAACAGGGAACAGAGCATCGAGGGCATCCCAACTAACAACCAATGCTCCCGCCTCTTCCCAGACTTGATTATTTAGCCACACTTGGGCAGTCGGATTAAGGCTGTAGGTAAGTTGACCAAATGCTTCCCAAGTTGCTTGATTACTATTGGATTTTGATAAGCCTAATAAACTTGTGAAAACTATTGGCATGGTCACGTTAGCACTTCCGTGACGTTTAGCCATTTCTCTTTGAACGCGCACACCACTAAAGTAGCGATGTTCTAAGTCTTGCCACAATTGTTGTTGCCAACGAATTGCACGTTCTCGAAAGGAGATTGATGGAGAATAATTAACTTCTAGGGGAATGAGTGAGGTGAAATCACCCACAATCTCCTCTACTTGAGGGTGAAGAGGTAAACGATTAAGTAAGGTGAGATTGAGGGTAAAATTTGGTTGCTGACTCCAAGTTGCCAGAACCTCTGCAAAGGTAGCTAATAGAAGACCAGAAGGTGTAATCCCCCAAACCTTGGCAAGGTTTTTTAACTGATTCGAGTCCGTGATATTTAGTCGAGCGCGACGGGATGTAAACTCAGGAGAGTGTAAAGAGGTTGGGTTTTGAGCAAGAGGTAGTTGAGGAGGACTAGGCAAAGTATCTAAACGGTTTAGCCAGTAATCGCGTGATTTACTGTAAAGTCGAGTTTTTTCGACACTCTTCTCTGCCAGAACATAATCTCGAAAAGAGCAGGAAAAAGGTTTTAGAGAGATGTGAGGATCTTGATAAATCTGGAACCACTCTTCTAACAAATGCAGAAGACTCCAGGAATCAGCAATCAGTAAATCAAAATATAAATGTAATTGCCACTGCTGTTGGGGTAATTGAGTTAGCCGAATTTCAAATAATGGCCAATGGTCACTGCTCTTTTTTGATTGATCTGCTATTTCTGTTCGGATGGCTGCTAATTGATCGTTTGCTGCCGCAATAGAGAGGTGGCTTAGATCAGTTACCCGAATAGTATAAGGTTGAACTTGGGGTAACACTTTTTGTTCCCCTGTGGGTAAAATCACCACTCGCAACATATCGTGGCGCTCTATGAGTTGTTGCCAAGCTTGAGTCAATTGCTCTACATCTAAGGCAAAAGTCTGGATTTCTAAGTAAACGTGGCTAGCGACTTTTCCTAATTCTACGGTTCCCTGGCGACCAATCCAGTAGGCTTGTTGAATATCTGTGAGGGGAAAAGGTTGATAGCGCTCTTCGGAAGCTGGAATGAGTAGAGGGAGTGTCAATTCTTCTTTAGTGCTGTTACCCTCTTGCCAAGAGGTTTGTATGAGTTGAACTAATTGCTCTACTGTTGCCGACTCAAATAAATATGGTAATGATATCTCTACCCGAAAGCGATCGCGTATCTGTGCCACTAGTTGAGTTGCAGCCAGAGAATCCAACCCCCAGCTAGTGAGAGGCTGCTGAGGCGGAATCTCTACACTGCTTGCTAAACAATGACCAATCAGGGACTGTAAAGCTGATTGTAGAAGAATTCTACGTTCTGATGGTGGCAGGTGTATCAAAGTGGCTCGAGTCTCAATATTGTCCTGATCAAGGACTCTAAAGTTTTGTTTACTTTGGGCGACAACCTGTAATTTTCCAGCTATAAAGTTGGATCGACAAGCTCGACGCTGAATCTTACCACTGGATGTTTTAGGAATGCTTGCTGTTCTCAGCAGGACAACTGCATAAACTTGTAGTTCGTGTTGTTCAGAAATTTGTTTACAAATGGCAGATATCACTTCATCTACTGGTAGTCTTCGTAGATACTGACGTTTAACTTCTTGAGTGATGATCAGCTTTTCTTCACCTTCTACTATTATCGAAAAAGCAGCTCCACAATTGGCTCGTAAGGCAGGGTGACTCTGTTGTACTGTCATCTCAAGATCATTCGGGTAGTAATTACGTCCCCGAATGATTATTAGATCCTTGAGACGACCTGTAATAAACAGTTCGGTATGTCTTAAAAAACCCAAATCTCCTGTTCGCAAAAATGGTCCTTGTTCTGTATCTGCTATATAAGCTTGAAAGGTTTCTTTCGTTTCTTGATGTCGTTGCCAATAACCCTGAGCTATGCTAGGACTAGAAACCCAAATTTCCCCCACTTCATCTGCTACACACTGGGTCTGAGTCTCAGGATTAATGATCACAATATCAGTGTCTGACTCTACTAAACCACATCCGACTAAAGTAGTTATTTCCTCAGAAGATGAGTCTATGGCTTCCAAGATTTGATGGTGGGATAAGGGTTCTGTTGCTAAATGGCATATAGTCGGTCGATCTTGTTTACAAACAGCGGTAACTTTCAAAGTAGCTTCAGCTAAGCCATAACCAGGACAGAAGGCAACTCGATTAAATCCACTAACTTGAAAAAACTGGGAAAAACGTTCCATTACTTCTGCCCGGACTGGTTCTGCGGCATTCAAAGCCATTCGCCAGTTACTCAAGTCTAAATTATCTCTATCTACTTCAGAAATATTACTGACGCAGAGTTCATAGGCAAAGTTAGGGGCAGCACTGTGGGTAGCCTTATACTTTGATATGGCTTGCAACCAGTTTAGGGGACGTTCCATGAATGAGGTAGGAGACATCATATAGCAGGGTATGCCATTATACAGAGGCTGTAGAACTCCATAAATTAACCCCATGTCATGGAAAGTAGGTAGCCAGGTTACAATAACACTGCTTGCATCATGCTTCCAGCCTCGATCCAGTGCTTCTAGATTATGCAATAAGTTACTGTGAGACACCATCACTCCCTTAGGTGTACCAGTGGAGCCAGAGGTATATTGTAAGTAGGCTAATGTATCAGAATTTACGGAAATGCCTACTGTATTCGACTCATCGCTATCAGATAACTCATTGGTCCCTAGCCAATTTAAATTAGCTAAAGAAACATATTTGCTTAAACCACTTTCTAGTAAGTCCAATACAGAACGAGTTGTTAGAGCCACACTAGCCTGAGTATCTTTGGCGATCGCCTCTAAACGATGCAACTTTTTATTACGTCGTGGAGGATAGGCTGGAACCGCAATAACTCCTGCAGATAAACAGCCCAAAAACCCAACGATAAAATCTAAGCCTGAGGGATAAAGCAGTAAAGCTCGCTCACCTGACAAATTGAGTGTTTGTAAGCGATTCGCTACTGTTTTAACCAGCTGGTTTAATTGTTCATATGTCAAAGAATCTGTTTCGTTTACACCATCTTGTAAAAAAACAAATGCGATCTGATTCCCCATTTCCTTGGCTCTTTTGGTCAGAATATCCAACAGATTCAAATTACTGGAAGGTTGAGGCTGTTTACTATACTTGTTATCTTGAATATTTTCGTAGGTCACTCTATTTCCTCCTCTATCCCCATTTTTACTATTTTTACTATTTTTAAAATTAGAAGTTTAATATAATTAATTCTGCTTAATGTAGATTAGATATTCTATTTTTTTCTAGAGAACATCTAGCTTGATGAGCAATAGCAGCCACAACATCAATTAAGTTAGCAAAGCGTAACCCTGAAGCAGATCCTTTTTGATAGCTTCGATAAAGTTGCTGAGTAATTACACCAATTTTGAAAAGACCATACACATAGTAAAATACAGAATTATCAATATGACGATTACTCTTTTGTTGATATTGATCTACTAATTGTTGGCGTTCAAAGCTTCCTGGTAAACTGGTTAAACCAAAGGACTTAAGTATTGGAGGATCACTTGCTTCTGTCCAATACCCTAAACTTGTACCTAAGTCTAAAAGAGGGTCTCCAAGAGTTGCCATTTCCCAGTCTAATACTGAAATTATTTGCTCAGGATTCTCAGCATTTAATACTAAATTATCGAACTTATAATCGTTATGTAGCAATGCATAACCACTTTCATTACATATGTTTTTTTGCAGCCATTGAGCTACTTGTTCCATTTCTGGTATTGAATCTATAGCGGCAACTTTGTACTGTTGTATCCAACCTTTAATTTGACGCTCGATATATCCTTGGGGACGCCCCAAAGCAGTTAAACCAGCTGCTTGGTAATCGATAGCGTGTAGCTCTACTAATTTATCGATAAAAGCGATTGATAGCTTGCCCATCACTTCTGGTGTCAGTTGCGTTCCCGGAGGGACTTTATTTCTTAAAATTAGCCCTTTGACACGTTCCATAATAAAGAATGGTGCGCCAATAATACTCAAATCTTCACAAAACAAAATAGGACGAGGAACATACTGATAAAATTTACACAAACAGGACAAAGTATAAAACTCTCGACCAACATCGTGAGCTGTTGCCAGACTCACGGCCAAGGGAGGACGACGTAAAACAAATTCTTGATGACCGAACTTCAACAAATAAGTCAAATTTGAATAGCCGCCCCACAACTGCTCTAATACTAAATTTCCAGAGACATTAGGTAGCTTTTGTTGCAAAAATATTTCTAATTTTTTAAGGTTATTCTTCATTTATGTCTACCCCAAATCTCTTTAAAATCCGCCGTGCCACAGCCGACTTATGTACTTCGTCAGGTCCATCGTAAATATGTGCACCTCTTTCATGTCGATACCAGAATGATAATACAATATCATCTGTTAATCCTAAACTACCATGTACTTGAACAGCTTTATCCAAGACTTTTTTTAATACATTAGCGACAAAAAACTTAACCAAAGAAATATCTTCATAAGCATGATGAGCACCATGTTGTTCAATTTTTTCCGCCGCATTGAATACCATTAATCTAGCCGCTTGGATATCAGCTCGACATTCTGCAATCCAATGTTGAATTATCTGCTTATTCGCTAACAGTGTATGAGGAGAAAGTTGGCGTTGAGCAGCATAACTACACATCATTTCAAAAACTCGTTCACAAATACCAACCCAACGTATGCAGTGGTGAATGCGTCCCCACCCCAATCTTTCCTGGGCTAAAGCAAAGCCAGCACCTTCCTCACCTATAAGATTGGCTTGGGTAACCCGACAGTTTTTATAGATTATTTCTGAGTGGCTAAAGTAATCTTCACCCACATCCCCCATAATTGGTATATTTCGCTGCAAATCAAACCCTTCTGTGTTGGTGGGAACAAGGAATTGACTACATTTAAGGTAAGAATTTTTAGCAGTTTCGTTAGTGACAGCCATAACAATTGCAAAGGCGGCTCCGTCAGCGGCGGAAGTAAACCATTTGTGTCCATTAATGACATAGTCATGACCTTGCTTGACTGCTGTTGTACTCATCCATATGGGATTTGAACCAGCGTGAGCTGGTTCAGTCATAGAAAAACAACTGCGAATATCTCCACGAATCAGGGGCTTCAGATATTTATCCTTTTGTTCTTCAGTACCATACTTAATCAAAAGCTCCATATTGCCAATATCTGGAGCTTGACAATTAAAAATATAATGACCCAGAGGAGTACGACCCATTTCTTCCCCGATTTTGGCAAATTCAACTAGAGAAAACCCTTTGCCTCCATATTTTTTAGGCAAGTGAGGTGTCCATACTCCCCAGGCTTTAACTCGTTGCCTTAAATCTATAAGTTCAGGCAAAATACTTTTGAAACCTTTTTGTAAGAATCTGGATTCAAGAGGGTACACCTCTTTTTTTAGAAATGCTCTAATCGACTCGCACAATAAAACAATCATTTTGATTTAGTTCTTGAGTAATCCTTAGAAATTGGTGAAGAAGGGGCACTCATCACGATAGTCTTGAAGTAAGCGTTTAAGTAATCTATTAAGATTGCAGTTGTTCCATATATTTGTTTAGTTCTTGAGCTATTTGTTCTACATGGGGTTTCGTCATCATTGTATTATGATTTCCTGGAATAACATGAACATTCACCGGTAAAGTAGAAAATTTGTTCCAAGTATAAGTGTTATCGTTCAACATTTTTGCTGTTTCTTCATCGAATTGATTGTTATTATCTAACTCTTCGGCTCGAAAGAGAGTAATTTGTATTGGTAGAATTGCCGGAGGAACGTAAGTGAGCTGCCGATGAGTCTGGTAAACTCGCACAAAACCCTCTAACACAGTGGAATCAGTGTTGGGCATTAGTAAATTAGCCATTTCCAATTGTTTTGTCAGTAATTGTAATTGTTCTTGGAAAGAGAGCAGTTGAAAGTTGGGATCGTAGCTATTAATTTCGATCCCAAATAAATCTTGAATAAGCATCGCAATTTCCGTTAAGTAAGATGTCTCCTCTTGCTTAACATCTGTATGCTCAACAGTTTGAGGAGTAGTATCAATAATTGCCAGTAAGCCAATTTCCTGGTTTTGGTCATATAATTGCCGAGCCATCTCAAATGCGACTTTTCCCCCTAGAGAATGTCCGCACAACCAATAAGGACCTTGGGGCTGAATTTCTTGTATCAATTGAATATATTGGCTTGCCATATCTTTGATGCTAGTGAGTGGTTCAGATATGCCATCTAGCCCTTGTGCTTGTAGACCGTAAAAAGGCTGTTGAGAACCCAGACAACTTGCCAAACTCTGGAGATAAGTCACATTACCACCAGCTCCAGGAACGCAAAACAAAGGTGGTTTTGAGCCACTTGGCTGAAGCGGAATTAAATTTGACCCTAGTGAGGAATTAACAGTTGGAGAGAGAAGTTTGGCCATTTCCTCAATAGTGGGGTGCTGAAACAGGGCTGCTAGAGGCAGATTTTTCCCTGACTGCTTGTGAATCTGAGCCATGAGGCTAATTGCTAAGAGGGAATGACCGCCCAATTCAAAGAAGTTGTCGTGGATTCCTAATTTTTGCACTCCTAGAACATTGGCGAAGATGTTGGCTATTATCTTTTCGTTTGGCGTAACTGGTGCTACGTATTCCTGTTCTCGGCTGATTTCTTTCTCTGGGCTTGGTAAGGCTTTACGGTCTACTTTGCCGTTGGGTGTTAACGGTAGGCTCTCCAATAGGACAAAGATTGAGGGCACCATATATTCTGGTAGTTTCAGTTGGAGAAATTTACGCACTTGACTTGTGGTGAGGGTTTCATTCTCCTTCACTAGGTAAGCTACTAACCTGTTGTTACCACCCAAATCTTCTGTGGCTATGACTACAGCTTGTTGGATTTGGGGATGGCTGTTGAGGATGGTTTCGATTTCTCCGAGTTCGATGCGGAAGCCTCGCACCTTGACTTGGTTATCGATACGACCAAGATACTCAATATCTCCATTGGGCAAATAGCAGGCTAAATCCCCTGTCTTATAAAGCAGACCTTCTTGTTGATGATTAAATGGGTTAGGAATAAACCGTTCCCAGGTTAACTGCTGACGATTCAAGTAACCTCGTGCTAAACCTGCTCCGCCAATATACATTTGCCCTTGAACCCCAATGGGCACTGGTTGTAAGTTGTCATCCAAGATATACATCTGTAAATCAGGAATTGAACAACCAATTACACTGCCACTGCTGTCAAGATCTTTTATGGTGAGGGGTCGATAAGTAACATGCACGGTTGTTTCCGTAATACCGTACATGTTTACTAGCTGTGGACTTTTATCCCCGTGTCGCTCAAACCATGGTTTTAAACTTTGTAACTCTAGGGCTTCCCCACCAAAAATAACTAACCGTAAACTTAGTTGTGGTTGTCCGTCATCAGATTTTTCAACATTAATCAGTTGGCGAAAAGCAGATGGGGTTTGGTTGAGTACTGTTACTTTTTCCGAACACAGTAAGTCGTAGAAGCTTTGAGGCTCTCGACTGAGCCAGTAGGGGACAATTACAAGGCGTCCACCATAAAGTAAGGCTCCCCAAATTTCCCACACAGAAAAGTCAAAAGCAATGGAATGGAAATTCGTCCAAACATCATTGGCATTGAAGTTGTACCAAGACTGAGTGGCTGCAAATAAACGAACCACATTTTTGTGCTCAACTAAAACCCCCTTGGGTTGCCCAGTCGAACCTGAAGTGTAGATGACATAAGCCAAATTATCCGAACCTACCCCAAAATCAAGATTCTCCTTTTGGTATTGCTCAATTGTCCCCCAATCCGTATCTATACAAATCACCCGTACTGTGTTGTCTGGGAAAGATTTCAGTAAGTCTTGTTGAGTCAACAACACCTCTACTGCTGCATCCGCCAACATATAACTCAACCGTTCCTGGGGATAATTGGGGTCAAGGGGTACATAAGCGCCTCCCGCTTTCAGTATCGCCAACAGCCCCACTACCATTGACACTGAACGCTCCAGGCAAATACCCACCAGTACCTCTGGTCCTACTCCTTGGCTTTGCAGGTGATGTGCTAGTTGATTAGCTCGTTGATTCAATTGAAGATAGGTTAACTGCTGTTGTTCAAACACCACCGCCACCGCATCTGGCGTTCTCTCTACCTGTTCCTCAAACAATTGATGAATACATTTATCTTGCGGATAATCAGCTACTGAGTAATTCCACTCTACCAAAAGTTGCTGCTTTTCTTCTTCTGATAGTAGAGGCAACCGTGCGACTGGCTGGAATAAATCCTCTACCATTGCATGCAACAGATTCTGGTAATGTTGTGCCATCCGCTCAATTGTATTGACCTCAAATAGTCCGCTGTTGTATTCCCAAGTTCCTATTAGCCCCTGTTCTGTTTCTTGCAATAACAAGGTCAAATCGAATTTAGCTGTTACTGTATCTGTCTCTAGGGGCGTTAGCTTGACTCCTGGTAAATCCAAAGGTACTTGGGGGGTATTCTGGAGCACAAACATCACTTGAAACAAGGGTGAATGGGCGAGGCTGCGCTCAGGTTGCAGTGCTTTTACCAATTGCTCAAAGGGTAGATCTTGATGGATATAGGTTTCTATCGCTACCTTTCTGACTTTTTGCAACAACTTTTCCACATTGTCGTTGTCTTCGATCACCACTCGCAGCACCAAAGTATTCACAAACAAACCAATCAGCGATTCTAATTCACTGCGCTGGCGATTAGCAATGGGCGAACCTACTACAATATCTCTCTGCCCACTGTAGCGATAGAGCAATATATTGAAAGCTGTGAGTAGTACCATATATAGGGTAACTCCCTGTTGCCTGGCCAACCCTTTGAGCCTCTGGCTCAAATCCCTGGGTAAGGTTATCTTGTGAGTACCACCTTGGAAACTTTGCACTGCTGGTCGGGGATGGTCGATAGGTAATTCCAATAAAGCTGGAACCCCTTTTAGTTGCTCTTGCCAATAGCTCAGTTGCGCTTCAATAACTTCTCCTTGCAACCATTGTTTTTGCCAGAGCGTATAATCTGCATACTGTATCGGTAGTAGAGCCAGTGGTGAAGGTTTTCCCTGGCAGTATGCTTGATATAGAGCCGCTAGTTCTTGTATAAGCACACCCTGGGACCAACCATCACTGATGATATGGTGTATAGTCACTGCTAGCACTGTTGACTCTTCTGTGATCCGCAGTAGTTTCACCCGCAGGAGTGGTCCTGTTTCTAGGTCAAAAGGTTGCCGAGCTTCTTGCTGCAACCAGACCTTTATTGGTGTCTCCAGACTTGAAGCCTTGATAACCTCTATTGGAATGCTTATCTTTGGCTCAATATGTTGTACTGGTGTTCCTTCTATTGTAGTGAAGGTGGTACGTAAGATCTGATGACGATGCACTAGCTCATCCAAAGCTAGTTGCAAAACATTGAGCTCTAGGATGCCTTCTAGACTTAGCGCAGTTGGAATGTTGTAGGTAGCGGAAATTCCTTCTAACTGGGCTAAAAACCAGAGTCGCTCTTGGGCAAAGGAAAGCTCTAAAGTAAAGCTATCTCTTTCAATCGGGGTGATGGCTGGAATGGTTATACCAGTGGTTAGGTTTTGAGTTAAAATTGCATCTAGTTGGGCTACACTAGGCGATTCAAAGAGTGTGCGTAGAGGCAAGTCTACCTCAAAGATTTCTTGGAGACGAACTACTAGTTGGGTTGCTAGCAGAGAATCTAACCCTAACTCCAAAAGATTATCATTGATGCCAACGCGCTCAATTTTGATTAGCTCTGCTGCTAAATTGGCAATAATTTCTTGAGTGGGAGTCTTAGCTGGAACAAACTCTCGCTCAGCAACTGCTTCTAACACAGGAATCGGCAGTGCTTTGCGATCTACTTTGCCATTCGGTGTTAAGGGTATACTTTCTAGTTCTATGAACATTGAAGGCACCATATAGTTTGGCAACCTCTGATTAAGATACTCGCGTAGTGAATTAGGTTGAAAATATGTTGTAGAGAATGAGACTTGTGAGGCTATAACATCGAATCCCATTAATTCAGTAATACTACCTGATTGGTAAAATATAGTTGAAGTTTCAAATCCACACTTAGCCAACAGTGCTTGCCACTGACTTCTTGAAAGTAGGGGATGGCTCGACCGTAAAGATTCATCTTCAAAACTATCAAATCCCTGCTGAAGCCCCATGCTCAGGTCAAAGAAGGGGTAGAATTTCGTTTCCTCAATAGCTAACAATAAACCACCTGGAACTAAAAGCTTACGCAAGTAATTCAGACTCTTCTCCAGTTGAGGAGCATTATGCAGTACACTACCAGCAATAATCACATCAAAGGTATGTGGCTCGTAACCTTGAAGCATGGGGTTAACATTAATGTCAAGTACTCCATACTCCATAAAGGAATATTTAACAAACTCCCTCTGTGCCCTCTGAAGGAAGAACTGAGAAATATCAGTGAACATGTAAGTAGTTTTTTCAGAGGGTAATAATGGCAACAAATGGATTGTGGCAGAACCATAGCCAGCTCCGATTTCTAGAATGCGCAGTGGCTGCTCTAATTCAAGTGAATCTACTACTGCACTGATGAGTTTTCCTAGAACTTCATGGCTATAGGAAAATAGCTTATGATAAAAATCGATGGTCTCTTCTTGGGCATAAATTTGTGCAGAATGCAGATTTTCTGTCAAAATTTCTGCCAAATTTTCCACAGTTTCAATTATTGAATAAGACTCAATTTTAATTTTTACGAGTTGCTCTTTGACATCTGCCAACTCAAGTTCCATTTGTGGTAATTCAGCAACATTTTCAAAAATTTCACCTTCTTGTCGGAGAAATCCTTTTTCAATAAGCTTTATTAGAGCTCGATGTAACCATCTGTAATAGCGAGGGGCAATTTGGCAACGATATATCAATGCATCCAGAGTATATTGCTCACCCGAATAATGATAAATACCTAATTTTCGAAGAGCCTGACATACGGAGATGATATACAAATGATCTAATATCTCTATCAAAGTTGAACAATTTTCTCTATTGAAACCAAGAGTATCAATAATAATTTCTTGCTGAGTTTGTTGATGACCTGCATGTGTTAGTGCTTGCCAACACTTCTGACTATAGTTTGTATCTTTGGGAAGGGATTGTTGATTGTTGTGAGAAAGAGATGTCCTGATGTAAGCGACAAGCAACTGGTGGCTAGGCATATCGCCTACGGTTGCTACAATTGTCTGCTGAACTTGAGGATGTTGATTGAGCACAGCTTCAATCTCTGCCAATTCAATACGGAAGCCCCGAATCTTGACTTGAAAATCTTCACGCCCGAGAAACTCAATCTCTCCATCGGGTAAATAACGCCCCAAGTCCCCAGTTTGGTAAAGTCTTTCTCCGCTAACTGGATGAGTGATAAAACTCTGTGCTGTCTTCTGCTCATCCTGCCAATAGCCTGTAGCTAGACCTATTCCCCCTATGTACAATTCTCCTGGTACCCACACTGGACTGGGGTCTAACTGCTCGTTGAGTACTACCATCGTTTGGTTTGTCAAAGGCTTGCCGTAGGGTATGCTGCTCCAACTCGGCTGAACCTCTGCAATCGGGTAAGCAATCGACCAAATCGACGCTTCTGTTGCTCCTCCTAAACTAATTACTTCTATCTCTGGCCACAACTGTTGCAAACGCCCTGGCAAACTCAACGGTAACCAGTCTCCACTCAGTAGTGCTAGGCGCAGCCCTGCTGGCACCACTTGCCCTTGACCACTGAGATAATCTGCTAGCATCTGCCCCAACGCTGGCACTGTATTCCAAATAGTGACCTGGTGCTGGGCGATTAGTTCTAGCCAATGACCTGGTTCTTTCACCCTCTCCCCAGAGGGCATCACAATTGTCCCTCCTGCTCCCAATACCCCAAAGATGTCATACACCGATAGGTCAAAGTTGAGAGCTGATATCCCTAGCACCCGGTCTTGGCAGCTGACCTGGAAGCGTCGATTAATGTCGAGCAGAGTATTGACTGCACCTTGATGATTGATCGCTACTCCTTTGGGTGTTCCTGTTGAGCCTGAGGTATAGATGACATAGGCTAAGTCTTCCGGTTTTTGAACCGAGGTTAACGCTGGTATTTGCTCCTGGGATTGGACTAGGAGTTGATCTATTCTCAATACCGGCAGTGATTGGTTCGACTCACTGGCCGCGATGAAGTTGTGGTCACTCACGATTAGCCTAGCTTGAGATTGTGCCAGCAACTGCTGCTGCCTTTTGAGGGGTAGCTCCGAGTCGATGGGTACGTAGGCCGCTCCTGACATTAAGATGCCCAAAACCGCTACTACTTGCTGCCATCCTTTCTCTAAGATTACTGCCACCAGGGTATTGGGTTGTGCCCCCTCTTGCCGCAATTGTTGGGCTAGTTGCTCAGCTAGCTGTCCTAATTCTTGATAAGTCAGGCATCGGTCTGGTGTAATTACTGCCGCTTGTTTTCCTCGTTCCTGCCATTGCTCAACGAATAGACTGTGGAGTAAGGTCGTACTTACTGGCTCAAATGTTCCATTAACTTGCCTTCGCTGCTGTTGTTGAGCTTTTGGCAATAACTTTTCTCTTGTTACTTGCTGCCAAGCTGTCGGTTGTGTGGCTAGTTGTTCTAACCACTGACAATAGCTGACAAACATCTGATCCAACAGCCCTGGCGGGAACAGTGCTTCGAGCCCATCCCAGTTCAACACTAGTTCCCCAGACTCTTCATACACCTGATGGTCTAACCAGACTTGTGGGGTTTGGCTAATGCTGTAAACTATTTCTCCTAACCCTTTGATCATTTCTGTAGGGCTTGACTCTCCGGCTTTCCTCAAGCCGAGAATGCTGGTGAAGACTATCGGCATGGTCGCTTTTCGTTCATTGCCGTGACGCCTCCCTAGCTCTCTTAGTACTCTTACCCCACTACACTGACTCCGGTCTAAGTCTTCAAATAGCTGTTTCTGCAGTTGCCTCGCTCTTTGTTCAAAAGGCAATTCCCTACGAAAATCTACTTCTAATAGGGTTAAAGCTGTAAAGTCTCCTACTAATTCCGTAACTTGCTTGTGCAGGGGTAAACGATTAAAGGTGGTTAGGTTAAGGCAGAAGTGAGCTCGTCTACTCCAGAGGCTGAGTACTTCAGCAAAAGCTGCTAGTAAGATGCCCGAAGGGGTTAATCCTGCTTGTTGCCCTCGCTTTTGCAAGGCTTGCCATTGTTCTGCTCCCAGACGATAGCTGCGTCTGTCAAACCGTGGAGTTTCTATCTCAGAAGGATGCATGGCTAGGGGTAATTCTGGTGCTCCGGGGAGTGTTTCCAGACGCTTGAACCAGTATTGCTCTGCCTGTTGATACCACTCACTGCTTTCTAGGGCTTGTTCTGCTAGCAGATAATCCCGGAAGGATAGATTCAACGAGGGTAGGTCTGCTTTTGGGTTCTGATAGAGATTTAGCCACTGCTGACCTAACAGTTGTAGACTGGCAGCATCGGCAATTAGAGCATCAAAGCTTAGGTGTATACGGGTTAAGTTTGCACTGATTCTGGTAGCGGCCACCTCGAATAGAGGCCACTGATCAGCTGGTCGGATTTGATGGGATAGCTCCCCTCTGATTTGTGCTAGTTCCTGTGAGCGCTTCTTGGACTCGAGCTCGGATAAGTCCGTGATTGCTATTTCATACTGAGGGACTTCGGCTAAAATCTGTTGCTGTCCGTCAGGAAGGATGATTGCCCGCAGCATGGGATGGTAGTCAATTAAGCGCTGCCAGGCTTGGTTGAGACGATGCCAGTCTAGATTTTGAGAATCGATCTCAAGATAAGTATGAGTGGCTATATTGCCCAGTTCAAAGCTACTATCACGTCCGAGCCAGTAGGCTTGTTGAATTTGGTTGAGGGGAAAGGGTTGAGTTAGTTTTTGTGGAGCTGGTTCTATTTTTGGTAGCTCCACCTGGAGTGCCAAACTATTTTGGCTCAAGATGGCATCGAGTTGGGCAACGCTAGGTGATTCAAACAGTGTGCGCAGGGGTAATTCTATCTCAAATATTTCCCGCAACCGAGCTACTAATTGCGTTGCTAGGAGGGAATCTAACCCTAACTCCAAGAGATTATCATTAATGCCAACGCACTCAATTTTGATTAGCTCTGCTGCTAAATTGGCAATAATTTCTTGAGTGGGAGTTTGCGCTGGAACAAACTCTCGCTCAGTGACTGGTTTTAAAGTAGGAGTCGGCAGGGCTTTGCGGTCAACCTTACCATTGGCAGTTAAGGGCAAACTCTCCAGCAAGACAAAGATAGTCGGTACCATATATTCTGGCAATCTCTGCTGCAAAAATTCACGCAATTGCTCTTCTGGCTTAATCAGCTTTGGTTGAACAGCAAAAGCTGACCATTGCTGTCGCTGTGCTGCTTCAATCCCACCTCCTACAAAACTATGGACTATCTTTTGCTCTGTTTTTAAGCCTAAGTCAACCCTGATCTGTCTCTCCTCCACTCGCCCAATCGGGCACAAGCCTACTTGATAACTAGGGGCAATACTCATCAATGCTTGTCCCCATTGCCCTGCACTCAGCAGTAACTGCTGTCTTTTCTCTTCTGAAGCAATATTAGGTTGAGGTTCTACCAGTAATAGACTAAAGCTGGCCTCTGCAAAAATAGCCTGGTTGCCCATGTAGATACTACTCTCAATGCTTGTCCTTAGAGCAATATTTGTCCAGGTTTGGGAGTCAGGATGATAGCGATACCAACCTCCTTCAGCATCCTTCACTCGCTTTGGCTTGAGATAGAGATATACTTGTAATAGATCTATTTCATCTAATTTTGACTCAACAGTGTTGGACTTAGGGACGATCACAAAATGCTCTAGGAGACAGTGTTGCTCATCTAAGCCTAGATTGTTGCTTACTTCTAAGTTCTCTATAGATTTGGGCAATAGGCTGAGGTTTTCTCCTACAGCTGCTTCTCTGAGTACCTCACTGATGTACCCCGCTTCTAGAAAACAAAAATCCCTAGCCAACTCTCCGTACATTGGAGCAATCGCTGGCAATTGTCCTACCAGCAACAGTTCAAGACCAACCGATAAAGGTGATAGTGTAACCTTCGTCTCTTTGACTAAAGCATGATTAACTGGGTGATAGTAATAAAGCCCTGGTTCCACATCTGCAATTGCTCCTGGGGCCACCTGTAAATATACTCGAACTGGATACAGACTCCCAGCTGAGGGATAGAGATATTTGGGTAGGGGAGCCCCTTGGACTGGTATAGCCATTACAGCACTGAGTAGGCGACTGATGCTTTCTAAGGAGAGTGGTATTCTTGCTGTTGCTGTTGCTTTGGTACTTGCCCTTTTTGACAGCTCTGTCAGAGGGGTTAAAACCTTTTCCAGTGTTGTTTGGGACAACAGAGCTGAGCTAAATTGACGATAACTTTGACGTTCTAGGTAACGCTGCTCCAAAACAGTATCCAAGACTGATTTGGGCAAGGGGGTGGTTTGCTCACTAACTTCAATCTTCCTCAATCCTGGTTGAGTAAGCTTAAACTCTATTCTCTCTAACGGGTCGAAAATGACCCCTGTTAACTGACTGGGGTCATAGGCTTCAGTTGCATTCAGGGAAATTTTTTGTACTACATAGGCAACTAGTTGCTGGTTGGGTGAGTTGCCCACACTGTTTACAATTGCCTGCTGAACTTGAGGATGTTGATTGAGCACAGCTTCAATCTCTGCCAATTCAATACGGAAGCCCCGAATCTTGACTTGAAAATCTTCACGCCCGAGAAACTCAATCTCTCCATCGGGTAAATAACGCCCCAAGTCCCCAGTTTGGTAAAGTCTTTCTCCGCTAACTGGATGAGTGATAAAACTCTGTGCTGTCTTCTGCTCATCCTGCCAATAGCCTGTAGCTAGACCTATTCCCCCTATGTACAATTCTCCTGGTACCCACACTGGACTGGGGTCTAACTGCTCGTTGAGTACTACCATCGTTTGGTTTGTCAAAGGCTTGCCGTAGGGTATGCTGCTCCAACTCGGCTGAACCTCTGCAATCGGGTAAGCAATCGACCAAATCGACGCTTCTGTTGCTCCTCCTAAACTAATTACTTCTATCTCTGGCCACAACTGTTGCAAACGCCCTGGCAAACTCAACGGTAACCAGTCTCCACTCAGTAGTGCTAGGCGCAGCCCTGCTGGCACCACTTGCCCTTGACCACTGAGATAATCTGCTAGCATCTGCCCCAACGCTGGCACTGTATTCCAAATAGTGACCTGGTGCTGGGCGATTAGTTCTAGCCAATGACCTGGTTCTTTCACCCTCTCCCCAGAGGGCATCACAATTGTCCCTCCTGCTCCCAATACCCCAAAGATGTCATACACCGATAGGTCAAAGTTGAGAGCTGATATCCCTAGCACCCGGTCTTGGCAGCTGACCTGGAAGCGTCGATTAATGTCGAGCAGAGTATTGACTGCACCTTGATGATTGATCGCTACTCCTTTGGGTGTTCCTGTTGAGCCTGAGGTATAGATGACATAGGCTAAGTCTTCCGGTTTTTGAACCGAGGTTAACGCTGGTATTTGCTCCTGGGATTGGACTAGGAGTTGATCTATTCTCAATACCGGCAGTGATTGGTTCGACTCACTGGCCGCGATGAAGTTGTGGTCACTCACGATTAGCCTAGCTTGAGATTGTGCCAGCAACTGCTGCTGCCTTTTGAGGGGTAGCTCCGAGTCGATGGGTACGTAGGCCGCTCCTGACATTAAGATGCCCAAAACCGCTACTACTTGCTGCCATCCTTTCTCTAAGATTACTGCCACCAGGGTATTGGGTTGTGCCCCCTCTTGCCGCAATTGTTGGGCTAGTTGCTCAGCTAGCTGTCCTAATTCTTGATAAGTCAGGCATCGGTCTGGTGTAATTACTGCCGCTTGTTTTCCTCGTTCCTGCCATTGCTCAACGAATAGACTGTGGAGTAAGGTCGTACTTACTGGCTCAAATGTTCCATTAACTTGCCTTCGCTGCTGTTGTTGAGCTTTTGGCAATAACTTTTCTCTTGTTACTTGCTGCCAAGCTGTCGGTTGTGTGGCTAGTTGTTCTAACCACTGACAATAGCTGACAAACATCTGATCCAACAGCCCTGGCGGGAACAGTGCTTCGAGCCCATCCCAGTTCAACACTAGTTCCCCAGACTCTTCATACACCTGATGGTCTAACCAGACTTGTGGGGTTTGGCTAATGCTGTAAACTATTTCTCCTAACCCTTTGATCATTTCTGTAGGGCTTGACTCTCCGGCTTTCCTCAAGCCGAGAATGCTGGTGAAGACTATCGGCATGGTCGCTTTTCGTTCATTGCCGTGACGCCTCCCTAGCTCTCTTAGTACTCTTACCCCACTACACTGACTCCGGTCTAAGTCTTCAAATAGCTGTTTCTGCAGTTGCCTCGCTCTTTGTTCAAAAGGCAATTCCCTACGAAAATCTACTTCTAATAGGGTTAAAGCTGTAAAGTCTCCTACTAATTCCGTAACTTGCTTGTGCAGGGGTAAACGATTAAAGGTGGTTAGGTTAAGGCAGAAGTGAGCTCGTCTACTCCAGAGGCTGAGTACTTCAGCAAAAGCTGCTAGTAAGATGCCCGAAGGGGTTAATCCTGCTTGTTGCCCTCGCTTTTGCAAGGCTTGCCATTGTTCTGCTCCCAGACGATAGCTGCGTCTGTCAAACCGTGGAGTTTCTATCTCAGAAGGATGCATGGCTAGGGGTAATTCTGGTGCTCCGGGGAGTGTTTCCAGACGCTTGAACCAGTATTGCTCTGCCTGTTGATACCACTCACTGCTTTCTAGGGCTTGTTCTGCTAGCAGATAATCCCGGAAGGATAGATTCAACGAGGGTAGGTCTGCTTTTGGGTTCTGATAGAGATTTAGCCACTGCTGACCTAACAGTTGTAGACTGGCAGCATCGGCAATTAGAGCATCAAAGCTTAGGTGTATACGGGTTAAGTTTGCACTGATTCTGGTAGCGGCCACCTCGAATAGAGGCCACTGATCAGCTGGTCGGATTTGATGGGATAGCTCCCCTCTGATTTGTGCTAGTTCCTGTGAGCGCTTCTTGGACTCGAGCTCGGATAAGTCCGTGATTGCTATTTCATACTGAGGGACTTCGGCTAAAATCTGTTGCTGTCCGTCAGGAAGGATGATTGCCCGCAGCATGGGATGGTAGTCAATTAAGCGCTGCCAGGCTTGGTTGAGACGATGCCAGTCTAGATTTTGAGAATCGATCTCAAGATAAGTATGAGTGGCTATATTGCCCAGTTCAAAGCTACTATCACGTCCGAGCCAGTAGGCTTGTTGAATTTGGTTGAGGGGAAAGGGTTGAGTTAGTTTTTGTGGAGCTGGTTCTATTTTTGGTAGCTCCACCTGGAGTGCCAAACTATTTTGGCTCAAGATGGCATCGAGTTGGGCAACGCTAGGTGATTCAAACAGTGTGCGCAGGGGTAATTCTATCTCAAATATTTCCCGCAACCGAGCTACTAATTGCGTTGCTAGGAGGGAATGACCACCTAGCTTGAAGAAGCTCTCATGAATACTAATCTCCTCAGCTCTCAAGGACAGAAGTTGGGCAAAGAGATTAGCAATAAGGCTTTGAGTCTCGGTTTCAGGGGAAACCAACTCAATGTTAAGACTTAGCTCAGGTTCAGGCAGTGCTTTGCGGTCTACTTTGCCATTAGGAGTCAGAGGTAAAGCTTCCAATGGTACTATTACTGTTGGTACCATGTAGTCTGGGAGTTGCTGTTTGAGATATTCTTTAATTGAGCCCATATCTAGCTTCTCACCGCCAACGACATAAGCCACTAAGCGTTTGTTGCCAGGGCTATCTTCTCGAGCACTAACAACTGCTTGTTCTACTTCTGGATGTTGTTTTAGTAGGGTTTCAATTTCCCCCAATTCAATCCGGAAGCCTCTGATTTTAACTTGATGATCTATACGACCTATGAATTCAATCTGACCATCGTTTAAGTAACGACCTAGGTCGCCTGTTTTGTAAAGAAATCCTTCCCCAAACGGATTGCAGATAAATCTCTGTTTGGTTTGATCTCGACGATAGAGATAGCCTCGTGCTAAACCAGCTCCGCCAATGTGTATTTCTCCTGGAACTCCAATAGGAACTGGTTGTAAGTGAGAGTCAAGTATGTATATCTGCGTGTTCGCTATTGGGCGACCAATGGGAATAGTTGGTCCATCTGGTAAAGTACCTTCCATACAGTACCTGGTTGACCAAATAGCTGTTTCCGTTGGTCCGTAAAGATTACAGAGGATTTGTCCTGTTTTCAAAAGCTGACTGGCAACCTCAAAAGAGAGTGCTTCACCACCACACAAGATAGTCATTGGTTTTGGTGTTGGAGACCAACCAGCCGCCAGAAGCATTTGCCAAGTAACTGGTGTGGCTTGCATTACCGTAGCCTTGGTTCTATTGAGCTCAGATACCAACTGATGTCCATCCCTAGTCACAGTTTTAGGCATGATTAAGACTTCGGCACCAACGATCAAAGGTAGGTAGAGTTCGAGAGCCGCAATGTCAAAAGCCAGAGTTGTAACCGCTGCCAATTTATCTGTGGTAGTTAGACCAAGAGACATCTGCATAGCGGTGAGTAAATTGACAACAGACTGATGTTGAATTTGCACTCCCTTTGGTTTTCCAGTAGAACCAGATGTGTAGATCACATAGGCCAGATTCTCAGACCTTACATTACTTGAAATATTCTCCATCGCTGGCTGAGCAATAGTTTCCTTATCCCTATCCAAGGAAACCACCTGAGCTTCATGGTCTGGTAAAGCCTCTAACAGTAGCGACTGAGTCACCAGCACCGAAACCCGAGCCTCAGTTAGCATAAACTCTAGTCTATGTTGAGGATAGCTTGGATCCAAAGGCAGATAAGCCCCCCCAGCCTTAAGAATTCCCAGCAAGCCCACTACCATTTCAACAGAACGCTCCAGGCAAATACCTACCAAGACCTCAGGTCCTACACCTATACTCTGGAGATAGTGGGCTAATTGATTGGCACAAGCGTTTAAATCTCGATAGCTCAGTTTCTGATCTTCAAACACCACCGCCACCGCATCTGGCGTTCTCTCTACCTGTTCCTCAAACAACTGATGAATACATTTATCAGCAGGATAATCCGAGTAGGTATTGTTCCACTCGACTAAAAGTTTCTGTAGTTCACCTTCTGTAATTACTGATA
>WTKN01000090.1 GCA_011524395.1 Moorena sp. SS36440bin_2 | reverse complement strand
GTCAACTGGAGGCTGGTAACAATTTGACGCTGTTCGGAGAAGATACAGTAACGATAAGAGATAGTGTATCGCAACCGTTTAGGGCGTACTCTGGTGCCTTGCTACTAATTCAGGGGAATCAGTCCATTGATATTGCAGCCCATAACCATACTGATAGTGGTTTATGGGCTGGTTCTGATTTACAGTTGCGATCGCGTAGCGTGGCCGAAGGCCAATCGCATAATCCGGTAGCGGGGGATGCTCACTATACCGCTGGCGGAAATATCAGCATCGAGCAGTTGGATGGGTTACCGGGTAATTTAGTCAGTACCGATGATCCGATTATTCTGACTAATGGGGATGTCAGTTTAGGAAACTATACCGGAGCGTCACTACATATTTTGGCAGGAGGGAGTGTTACCGTTGGAGACATCGAGATTAACTCTACCGATACAACAGATAATGCCATTAGCCCTAATAACTCCAATCCCTTCTTGGCTAGTCTGGCTAATGTGACCTTGTCGGACGAAGCGGGAACCTCTGTCGTAATTGATGGCAGTAGTCAACCTACTTTAGATATTCGTGCTGGCATAGATTGGACATTACTGGGGGGTTTTCCAGGAAATACCGATAGTGGAAATCTTGCCCCTAATGTTGGTAGCGCTGCTACTGGTGCAGATATTACCATTGGTGACATCTCGATTCAAGCACCGAATGGACTAGTATTCTTAACCAATCAGTATCAACCGAATGGAGCTAATCCTAGTAACACCCTTGAAATTGGAGCACTCCGCACCGATGACGATTTCGGTGGGTTTGTGGGAAATAGTGGTGAGGTGATTATTGATTATCGAGGCGGGATTGAAATAAGCGATTCGGCTTCGCCGACGCTACGCGATCGCATTGATACCTCTAGCGCTACCGGTAATGCTGGTAACATTAAATTAATTACGTTTGATGACATAACCCTTGACAATAGTGACCTAATCACCAGTACCTCCAATGCTGGTAAAGCTGGAGATATTACCATTGAAAGCGGTTCCTTCACCGCCCGCCGAGGAGCTAGGATCCTAACCAATAGCAACAGTCAAGCTGATGCCGGAAATATCACGATTACGGCTAGTGGTGCCGTGTCCATCGATGGCAGAAACGGCACTGAAGCCAATAACAATGGCACTCAAATAGTATCTCGTTTGGACAACGGAGGCATAGGCAAGAGTGGGGATATTACTATCAAAGGGGATTCTGTCTCAGTCACCGACAGCGCTATCCTTGATGCTAGGCTCCGGGGTGAAGGCAGTGCAGGTAATATCAACATCGAGGCTGGTCAAGTTATCTTTAAGGGCGCACCGAGGGTAACCTTTAGTTCAGGCAATAGCAATGAAGCCTCCAGTGAAGCCATGGTTAATGTTGAGCGTGGAGCAACCGGCCAGGGGGGCACTATAACCATTAAGGCTGAATCTTTATCAATCCTTGATGGTGCTAGACTCAGTGCTGACCTCAATGGTAAAGGCACTGGGGGCAATATTGAAATCGAGGCTAGTGATAGCGTAACGGTTTCTGGAAGAACAGGCAATCGATTTAGTAGGATTAGGAGTAACGTCGGGGAATTCGTTGGGAAAGACGCTGTCGGAAACGGTGGTAACATCACCATTCGCACTGGCTCTCTCTCCGTGACACAAAGGGGTCAAATCCAAGCCAACATATTTGGCATAGGTGATAGTGGTGGTATTTCCATTACTACAGGCTCTTTGTTGGTTAATGATGGTTCCTTGCAGTCGAGGATAAAAGGAGAGGGAAATGGTGGTGATATAACAATTATTGCTCAGGGTGAAGTTCTTCTTGATAAGAACATTAACTCGATTCTGACCCAAGTGGAGGCTGACGCAATCGGCAACGCCGGAAATATATCGATTGATGCCGAATCAGTGACTCTCAAAAATGGTGCTAGAGTCGTAGCTGACACCCTGGGAAAAGGTGATGCTGGCGACATAACTATCAAAGCTCGGGATACAGTTACCATTGACGGGATAGCAAATAATGGGAATATATCCAGCGGTTTGCGGTCTCGGGTCGGTCCGGATAGAGAAGATCCAAGGGTTCGCAACCAATCACAAGCTGAAGGTAATGGTGGCGAGATCAAGATAGAGGCAAAGTCAGTTTTTGTGACCAATGGCGGTCAAGTAAGTACTGAAATCAATGACATAGGAGAGGCTGGCAATATATCAATTATTGCTGAGGATGAAGTTATCTTTGATGGCGCTGCTAGGAATGAAGACGGGGATACATTTTCAAGTATTATATTTAGTCGAGTTAGACCTCAAGCAGTGGGCGACGGTGGCAACGTATTTATTAAAGCTCGGTCAGTTTCGTTGACTAACGGTGCTCTGATAATTTCCGAAACCGGTGGTAAAGGAAACGGGGGTGATGTGGAAATAATAGCTCGCGATCGCGTTTTAGTTGACGGATTCAGGGAGCTGATGGAAGGAAAAACAACAAATAGTGGTATAGTTACTGATGTTCAAGCCAAGGGTGATGGGAATGGTGGCGATATCAGGATCACAGTTACAGAAGGTTCATTGGCCATTACTGAAGGTGGCAGGTTAGCTTCTGGTACTCAAGGCCAGGGCAATGGTGGGGATGTGATCATTACGGTTCGTGATCAGTTTTTAATAGACGGAGTGGACATTAATGACAGACCTAGTCGGATCTTGACTGGTGTCGATCCTAAGTCAAAAGAGGGTAATGGTGGTAATATTACAATTGAAGCTAACTCCATTGAAGTTACTGATCGCGGGAGGATACGTGCTGGCACAAGCGGCAGGGGGAATGGTGGAAATATAAAAATTCCCCGTAGCAATACAGTAACTGTTAATGATGGATTCATTTCCAGCGCTGTAAACCAGGGAGCTACTGGTAATGGAGGAGAGATTGATATTACTACTTCCTCCCTATCTCTTATTAATGGTGGGCGAGTAGAAGCAGGAACCTCCGGTGTAAGTCAAGCAGTTCTAGCTTCTGAGTTAGCCAACCAGTCCTATCAAGAATTTGTGCAACGAGATCAGCCAGTAGCCTACTGGCGTTTAGACGAAAGCACTTCGGTAACAGCTGTTGACAGTTCTGGCAATGGCTTCAACGGTACCTACAGGAATGGCGTAACTCAGGGAGTTCCAGGAATATCAGGCACAGCAGGAGAATTTGATGGCAAGGATGGTGCTGTGGATGTTGGTATTATTGAACCAGGGTCGGAATTAGATATTAGCAATCAATCCTTCACCGTAGAAGCTTGGGTCAAGCCAGACGAACTAAAAGAGCAATCCTATGTCGGGATACATCCAAGCAATAACCGAAATGATGGTAACGGTGACAGCCTATATTTCCGAGTGACCAGTAACGGGTCTGTCCGTTTTGGTGACTTTCCCGATGACTTGGAAACACGAGACAACCTCATTGAACCAGATACTTGGTATCACATTGTGGCTAGTTACGACCAAGACTCCAACACCAACACCATTTTTGTCAATGGTCAGAGAGTCGCAGGTAACGACCAAGGTGCTTTTGAAAGTCAAGACCCCCGTTTCTTAATCGGGGCTTGGCAGAAGATTGGTAACCAGGCATTTAATGGTGTGATTGATGAAGTCGCAGTCTATGATAAAGCTTTATCCCCTGAAAGCATTACTAGTCACTACTTACTGGGACAACTAAATCTTGGTGTATCTCCGGAATCCTTCTCTGAACGTGCAGCAAATGCTGGTACCATTAAAGTCAATGCTGATCAGATTACTATCTCTGGAGTTAGTCCCACTAATAATGACATTGCTAGTGGTTTAGTGTCTGACAGCTCGGGGGATTTCAGTGGTGTAGCTGGTACGATCACCATCGAAACCGATTCCCTGAAAGTTGAAGATAGAGGAATAATAACAGTTAGAAGTGAGAAAGGGATAGCAGGGAATCTGGACATTACGGCTAATTCCCTGTTGCTCAACTACGGAAAACTTTTAGCTGAAACTCAACTGAGTGGAGGCGAAGATGGAGCGAATATCACACTAAACGTATCAAACTCCATACTGATGCTTAACGAAAGCCTAATCTCCGCAAAGGCTTCTGAGCAAGCTATGGGTGGCAACATTGATATTGATACCAACCTCTTAATTGCCTTTCCCCCAACTGGTCGTAATGGTAGCGATATCATTGCCAAAGCTGACCAGGGAAAAGGTGGTGAGATCACCATTAATGCCGAAGATGTCCGCCTGATTGAGGAGCGCGAAGCTATTGATGGAAATCGCACTAATGATATCGATGCTAGTTCTAAGTTTGGTCTACAAGGAATCGTGACCATTAATAGGGGCAATATTGACCCTTCTCGGGGATTAGATCAACTACCCATTAATTTAACGGATCCATCATTACTGATTGTTGCTAGCTGTCCGAAAAGTGGGAAAGTCTCAGTCGATGAACTTGGTGAATTTATTGTTACTGGACGCGGTGGCATTCCGGCTAGTCCCTTCGACCCGATTATTGGTCGAACCATCATTGCTGATTGGGTGACTCTTGATGATGAAACCCTTAGTGAAATTGATCACAATCTTGATAACAATCAGACCTTTGCGCCATCGACCGAACAGAATTCTAAGCCAAAACGAATTGTGGAAGCTCAAGGTTGGATGACTGGTCCCGATGGTACGATCATTCTCACGTCTTTCCCTACGGATACTACTAGCCCACCCAAGCCTTGGTATCACTATTTATCTTGCTGGGACTTCAATTAAGCTGTTCAGCATTTATATAGCAATTATACGACTTGTGAGGTACAAATTTCTGCTTTTTAGGGAGTAGGGACTGAGGCCGTTGGCCACGCTACGCGAACGGAGCAGGGAGCAGGGAACATGGAAAAGGTAAGAGGTAAGAGTGCAAAAATAATGTGTACCTCATGAGTCCTATAAACGCTATAGTTTTTCTCATAGCTATGAGGTACGCTGTGTATTTTGGGCATTTTTCGGTTCTAATCGTTCATGCCGGGATCGTGAGCAACGCTCTGAGCCTACAATCGATATATCGCAAGCGATCCACAGTCTCGTTACACAAGAAGTGCATAAACTTTTTCCTCGGGCCCTAGGATAAAGTGAACACCCTAGCTTTGAGGTACACATTATTTTTTACCTCTTCCCTCACTTCTCCTCCTGGGAGGGTTCAGGAGTGGGTTCCTTTTACTTGCTCCCTAAAAACCAGAAATTTGTAGCTCACAAGTCGTAGCATTGCTTTATATAATAAGCTGTTCAGTATTTAGATTGGGATACCTAAATTGCTCAAAGGGAATCGGGAATCGGGAATCGGGAATCGGGAAAAACCAATTTAAATGCGCATCAGCTTAACCAAGTTAAATTAACATCAGCAGTGTAAAGTGTGAAATGATTTAGTTCATAATTAACTGAATAATTAAGATTATTTAAGTAAACATTTACTTTGATTTTAATCAGGTATCATTTGTTATATTATTAGCCAAAAATACCATTTAATTGGTTAGAATGCTTATGGCTGTTGGTGCTTGTTTAGAATTAAAGATAATTTGCTTAACCGGATGTTTAGCTTGGGGATTTTCTGCTCCAGTTTTAGCTGAGATGACTCCCGATAGTAGCTTGGGAAATGAAGCCTCAAGGGTAACTCCTAATGTACAGGTCAAGGGGGCGCTGGCAGATTTAATTGAAGGGGGAGCAACTCGTGGAGAGAATTTGTTCCATAGTTTTGCGGAATTTAATGTAGGAGAACTACAACGGGTTTATTTTGCTAATCCCTCTGGGATTGAGAATATTTTAACACGAGTAACCGGTAGTAATCTATCCAATATTCAAGGTACTTTGGGAGTAGATGGTGCAGCAAATTTGTTCTTACTCAATCCCAATGGTATTGTGTTTGGAGCAAATGCCAGCTTAGATGTCGCTGGTTCCTTTTTCGCGTCTACTGCTAATAGTTTGGTGTTTGGTGATGGCCAAGAGTTTAGTGCCACATCCCCAGAAGCTCCGCCACTGTTAACGATTAATATTACCCCAGGATTGCAGTATGGCAAATATGACCCCAGGACAACGATTACTAATGCTGGGAATTTAGCTGTTGGCAAAGACTTGACTCTAGCGGGTGGCAACTTGGATTTACAGGGTCAACTGGATGCTGGTAGGGATTTGACTCTGTTCGGAGAAGATACAGTAACGATAAGGGATAGTGTAGCGCAGCCGTTTAGAGCGTACTCTGGTGGCTTGCTGCTAATTCAGGGGAATCAGTCCATTGATATTGCAGCCCATAACCATGAGCTAAGTGGTTTATTCGCTGGTTCTGATTTACGGTTGCGATCGCGTAGCGTGGCCGAAGGCCAATCGCATAATCCGGTAACGGGGAATGCTCACTATACCGCTGGCGGAAATATCAGCATCGAACAGTTGGATGGGTTACCCGGAAATTTATTCAGTCCCCATGATCCGATAATTCTGGCCAATGGAGATGTCAGTTTAGGAAACTATACCGGAGCCTCACTACATATTTTGGCAGGAGGGAGTGTTACCGTTGGAGACATCGAGATTAACTCTACCGATACAACAGATAATGCCATTAGTCCTAATAACTCTAATCCCTTCTTGGCTAGTCTGGCTAATGTCACCTTGTCCGATGAAGCAGCAACATCTTTCGTAATTGATGGCAGTACTCAACCTACCTTAGATATCCGTGCTGGCATAGATTGGACATTACTCGGCGGTTTTCCAGGAAATACCGATAGTAGTAACTTAGGATCTAATATTGGGACGGCTGCTACTAGTGCGGATATCGAAATTGGCAAGATCTCGATTAATGCTCCCAATGGACTAGTATTGTTAACCAATCAGTATCAAGCTAACCCATCCTTAGTGAGTGACACCCTTAAAATTAGTTCACTTCTAACTGGTGATGGCACCATTGCCAACGATAACGATAAGGTAGATCAGAGTAACCAGAGGTTTTCAGGAAATGGTGGCGAGGTCTTTATTGATTATCGCGGTGGGATTGACATCAGGGAACGGATTGATGCCTCTTCCGCTTCTGGTAAAGCAGGGGATATTACTGTGGTTACAAACGATCAACTATCCCTTGACGGAAGTTTTATTATTAGCAATACCTTCGGCACAGAAAAGGGTGGGGATATCACGATCGATACTGGCTCGCTCTTTGCTACAGGGGATGCTCAGATCGAAACAAGTACCTTTGGTAAAGCAGATGCCGGTAAAGTGACGATTGTTGCTGATGACACAGTCACCTTTGAAGGGAATTCGGACAATCCTAATAACACTACTGGAATTGTCAACAACATAGAACAAGACGCTATCGGTGATAGTGGTGGTATTTCCATTACCACTGGTTCTTTAATGGTCAACAATGGCGCTCAACTGCAAGCCAGAGTTGGAAAGGTAGATCTATTTGGAACAGGTAATGTGAGAAAGTCTTGGGGGAACTCCGGGAATATCAATATTGTTGCTAGGGATACAGTTTCCTTTGATGGTGGTGGATTTGAAAATGATGGTGGTGCCTTCACTAGTGTTGAGGGACAAGGTAATGGTACTGCTGGTGATATTAATATCCAGGCTAAGTCAGTTTCTGTAACCAATGATGCATCGCTACAGTCTAACCTAATTGGACAGGGAAATGGTGGCAATCTCAACATTGTCGCTAGTGATTCAATCATCTTGGATGGAGCCCAAAACTCTATCCTGACTCGGATTAATTCAAGTGGTGAAGCCACTGATGGCAAGAACGGTGGTGGCAATGTTGATATTGAAACTCGGTCACTTTATCTCACTAACGGTGCTCGAATAGTTGCCTCTACATTCGGAAAAGGAAACGCAGGGAATGTAACAATTACAGTAGTAGAGGACATAGTTTTTGATGGGAATCTGGTAAATCAGTTCGATAACACTATATACAGCGGTGTTTTAAGTCAGGTAGTAGAAGGTGCTAGAGGTAATGGTGGTACAATTGACATTGAGGCTAACTCTATTGCCATTACAAACACAGCAAAAGTAGATTCCAGCACTGGTGGGGCAGGTGATGCGGGACCGATAACTATCTCAACAAATCAGCTCACCCTCACAGACGGGGGTGAAATTTCTGCTGCTACCTTTGGTCCAGGAAATGCTGGAGACATATCTGTAAAAAAAGCTGACTCAGTTGTTCTCAGCAATGACAGTAATATCTTGAGTGAAGTAGGGGCTACAAGTAGTGGTAATGGTGGAAATATTGAGATCTCCACTAACTCCCTATCCCTCACCAACGGGAGCACTATTGCAACCCGTACCGAAGGATTCAACCCAGTCAGGCTAGTGCAACAAGTGCTGGGTGATCCTGACAAAACCTATAACGAAGCAGTGCTGGGTGATAACCCAATCGTCTACTGGAGTCTTGATGAAACTAGTGGCTCAACGGCTTTTAATGCTACTGGCAATGGCTTCAATGGTACCTATGAAGGGGGTGTAACTCAGGGTGTTCCAGGGATATCCGGTACAGCAGGACAATTTGATGGGAACGATGATACTGCTGTCGATATTGGTACTGTTCAATCAGGTTCAGATTTAGATATCTCCAATCAATCTTTTACTGTAGAAGCCTGGATAAAGCCAAACAAAATTGGAAAAAGGCAAGCCTATTTCGGGATACATAAACGGATAAGGAGTGACAATAAAAAAAGTGAAACTCTATATTTCAGATTGAACGAAAACGCTTCTGTTGCTTTCGGTGATTTTCCCAATGATTTGGAAACACCAGATAACATCATTGAAGTAGATACTTGGTATCATGTTGTGGCTAGTTATGACAAAGATTCCAATACTAACACTATTTTTGTCAATGGCAGAGAAATTAATCGCAATAATCAAGGGTTTTTTAATGGGGAAGACCCCCGTATCTTGATCGGGACTTGGCCAAACATTGGTGACCAATCCTTCAATGGTGTAATTGATGAAGTAGCCGTCTACAACACAGCTCTATCTCCTAAAACTGTTGCCGAGCACTATCTGATTGGTCAGCGTAGCCTCGGCGCACCAATTGAAATTGGTGAGAGTGGAGCCAATGCTGGTAATATTAACGTCCATGCTAATTCGATTACTATCTCTGGAGTTAGTCCCACTAATAATGATATTTCCAGTGGTTTACTCTCTGACAGCTCGGGGGATTTCAGTGGTGTAGCTGGTGATATTACTATCAATCTAACTGATTCCCTGAAAGTTGAAGATGGAGGAATAATAACAGTCAAAAGTGAGAAAGGAGTAGCAGGAAATCTGAACATTACGGCTAATTCCCTGTTGCTTAACAAAGGAACACTTTTAGCTGAAACTCAACTGAGTGGAGGCGAAGATGGAGCGAATATCACACTAAACGTATCAGACTGGATAGCGATGCTGAACGAAAGCCTAATCTCCGCAGAGGCTTCCGGAATAGCTACCGGTGGCAACATTACTATTGATACCAACCTCTTAATTGCCTTTCCCTCAAGTGATGATGGTAGCGATATCATTGCCAAAGCTGACCAGGGTCAAGGTGGTCAGATCACCATTGATGCCGAAGATGTCCGTCTGATTGAGGAGCGTAAAGCCATGCCAGGCAATGGCACTAATGATATCGATGCTAGTTCTAACTCTGGTACAGCAGGAATAGTGACCGTCAATACGGGCAATCTTGAGCCTTCTCGGGGATTAGATCAACTACCAAGCAATTTAACTGACCCATCATCACTGATTGTTGCTAGCTGTCCGAGAAGTGGGAAAGTCTCAGTCGATGAACTTGGTGAATTTATTGTTACTGGACGCGGTGGCATTCCGGCTAGTCCCTTCGACCCGATTATTGGTCGAACCATCATTGCTGATTGGGTGACTCTTGATGATCAAACCCTTACGGAAATTGATCACAATCTTGATAACAATCAGACCTTAGCTACCTCGACCGAACAGAATTATAAGCCAAAACGAATTGTGGAAGCTCAAGGCTGGATGACTGGTCCCGATGGTACGATCATTCTCACGTCTTTCCCTACCGATACCACTAGCCCACCCAAGCCTTGGTATCACTATGTCTCTTGCGGAGATTTAAATTAAATTTTTCTCAATTGCTATGAGGTACTTTCGTCTTAGATTAATGGAAGTGGGTGCATCTTATTTGATACTTATAGCACTACGCATTAAAGTTAGGACATTGCTAAAAGCTGAAAACCTGTTGTAGTAAACTTTTGACTTCTGACTTCTAACTTCTGACTTGCGCGTAGCGCTATATTTAGCCTAGCAACAGGGTAGATATCCTTGGTAAATAAGCCAAGGTAAGCGCCATAAAAATTGAGCAAAAATGTGAGTTCGGGCAAGGATTATCAGCAGATTAAGCCAAGAGTACTCAGCACTATTGAAATTTGATATTAATAGTGTTTATAATAAGACCTCCTGATTGATTCTTGCCCTTACCCTGGGACTTCGGAGCAGAAATATCTGTTAATCGTTATTTCGAGTGCTATCATATTTTTTGTGGTGAAAAAAAATCCAAGTCAAAACCATGACTGTAGCTCAACCTTTGTATAACCTTTACCCTTTTTTAGAGGGCAAAACACGTAGCAGCGATGTACTAGACCAATCGTTATTAGAGTCAGTGCTTCAAAAAGCGGCTGAAAGCCGAGAAGTTCAGAAAAAGTATTTTGAGCGTTATGGTGCTACCCTTGTAGCAGCCGCTCGTGCCTTGGCTCAAGTGTATCGAAATGGTGGACGGCTTCTAGCGATGGGCAATGGTGGCTCTAGCTGTGACGCAGCCCATATTGCCATTGAGTTTATCCATCCCATTGGTGTAGGAAAACCCTCTCTTGAGGCGATCAATCTGTCACTGGATTCTACTGCAATTACTGCAATTAGTAACGACTTCGGTTTTGACCAAGTTTTTGCACGCCAGTTGCTAGCTAACGGACGAGAAGGTGATGCAATTATTGGCCTTTCTACCAGTGGTAATTCTAAAAATGTGCTGGGGGGTTTTGCCCAAGCCAAAAAAATGGGCATGGTTACGATAGCTCTGGTAGGGGGCAAGGGCGGCAAAATGGCAACAAGCCCAGATGTCGATTACTGCCTGATCGTCGAAAACACCAGCATTCACAGGGTTCAGGAAAGCCATCTGCCGACGTATCACATTCTATGGGATTTAGTCCACACAATTCTGGCAGGGTAGGGCATTGATTCGTTCTGAATAAGGAGTGAAAAAAATCATGACTGAACTTGTTGAATCTTTGCAATCAAAGCCAACTCAAACGATATTGCAAGATATCCAACTTCTTAGCAGTTCGTTGACACCAAAGCTGAGACGCCCCGTTAAACTGATGGCAGTCTCTGGTGAGCAAACCCTTGCCATTGCACGCCATAACCTCAATGGCATTGCTCTCGAACATCTGGAATTTGTCCAAGGTTACGGTAAGGCGGCATGGTCACTGCCCATTGATCGCGTTAATCATGCACTGGCGATCGCTCAAAAACCTGATGTTATCTTGACAACCTTCTCTGAGGTGATGACTATTCGGGGTTCTCAACAAAATCTCTCAGAAATTCGAGGGACAGGAGCGGATATCCGTACTATCAACTCACCCCAAGATGCCCTGAAAATTGCCCAAGAAAATCCTAGCAAACAGGTTGTTTTATTTGCAGTAGGCTACGAAGATAGCGTACTAAGTACAGCGCAAACAGTTGGGCAAGCTGCTGCTGAAGGGATTAACAACTTCAGCGTTTATTGCAACCACATGACCATCATTCCGGCTATCAAAGCCATTCTGGACTCCCCATCGATACACATTGACGGGTTGATCTGTGCATCTGAAGTTGCTTCGGTAATTGGTCTTGAACCTTATCGCTTTTTCGTTGAGTCTTACCGCAAACCGATCATCATTGCTGATTCTAGTCACCAGGCCATATTGAAGGCCACCCAAACCCTGCTACAGCAATTGGTGGATGGTCATGCAGAATTAAAAGACCAGGCACAAGTATCAGCAGAAGGCAATTCAGAAGCGCTACAAACCATTTGCCAGGTATTTGAAGCCCGTGAATTCTATGAGTGGCGTGGCATGGGTTCGGTTGATTTTTCAGGATTAAGACTGCGGTCTGAGTACGTTCAATTTGATGCTGAAGTAAAATTTAACCTACCTAAATTAAAACTCGCTGATGTCCAGTTTGCTCAGTGCATGACTATCCTAACGGGAGTATTTCAACCGTGTCAGTGCAAGATATTTGGTGCAGGGTGTAGCCCAAAAACCCCGATGGGGACTTATATGACAACTGAGGAAGGCATCTGTGCGATGCACTACAAAGTCTTTCCTTTCATGGCTGCTATTAGTGATTAAGTTAGGGTTTTTGATAACAGGAGAAACCTATGGTGCTAACCGAATTGCAGAAGCGAAAACTGAAGAAACTCTTCGATTTATACGATGTTGATGGTAGTGGAGTCATCACTGAAGCTGACTATGAAAGGATGGCTCAGTCTCAGGCAAAAGTTCAAGGTTATCAACCGGGTTCCTTGGAATATAACATCATTTTTTCTCAGTTCAAAACTTTATGGAAGAACTTGCAAAAAGAAGTGGACATTAATGATGATGGCCAAGTGACTCTAGAAGAATTTCTGGAACATAAAGCCAAACAACTTAGTTTCAAGGAGCAATATCGGCCTTTATGGTTAGAGCGCCAATCAGGACTTCAAACCTCACAGTCCTACGAACGATCCTATGAAGAAGATGTGATCGCCAAGCTAACCAATTTAATTTTTGAGCGATTGGATGTTGATGGCAATGGAGAGATTTCTCGTCAAGAGTACAAACAGGGCTTCCTCTCTCATTTCTCAGATGGAAACTTGAGTGACGAAATTTTTTCAAAGCTTGATTTAAATGGCGATGGACATCTCAGTAAAGAAGAGGTTTTACAGCATGTCCATGATTTCTTTTACAGTGACGACCCAGAAGCTCCTGGTAACTGGATTCTAGGTCCATACTAAGGCTTGTGAAAGATAGTCAGTAGCTCGCTTTTCGCCCTTGGACAGGTCTTAGGTGTTAGGTATTAGATGATAGGGCGTTGCTTAATAATGGCATGATTTTAATAGTAGGTGCGACCCAAGGCCGCGAGCAATCCCTCGCGGCCTTGGGTCGCACCTGTAGAATGGGCATCAGGGGTGGAACTGGCATCAGGCTTAGAACTGGCATCAGGCGTAGAACTGGCATCAGGCGTAGAACTGGCATCTTGCCAGTTTCAATATATTCTCGGGCGGGCAGGATGCCCACCCCACTCATATTCATTCCAAGACTGACGCAACGCCATAAATTTTAGCTAACTTTTCAATAATCCCAATTTCTCCTGGAGAGCGTGACGCATAATATCCACTGGCGGAGTTTGTCCTAACCAAATTTTGAAAGCTGCTGCTCCCTGTTGCACCAGCATTTCCAATCCATCAATAGCGATCGCGCCCTGTTCCTTGGCTTGTCGTAAAAACTGAGTGGGATTAGGAGTATATATCAAGTCATAAGCGATCGCATTTTCCGGCAACCTGGCCATAGCTAGCTGATCAACAGGGGACTGCTCAACCTTGGGATACATTCCCACCGGAGTAGCATTAACCAACAAATTGGCTTGGGCCAGGAGTTCCGGTAGTTGTTCCCAAGGATGAGTATGAATAGTAATAGCAAGGTCAGAGTTGATCCAGCTGTCGAGAAATTTACCTAACTTGTCCTGATTGCGACCAAGCACATGAATCTCAGTACAACCGAGTTGAGCACAACCGACTACTACGGCTCGTGCTGCACCACCACACCCCAAAATGACTACAGTAGTTTGACTCCAATCCCGGTTATACCGTTGCAACGGGGAGATAAATCCTGTGATATCGGTATTCGTACCAATCCAACCGTGATCGGTGCGATAAACCGTATTCACTGCTCCGACCCCTTGAGCCACTGTTGAAATTTCCGACAACAAAGGGATGATAGTCTGTTTGTGAGGGATAGTGATACTGAAGCCCACTAGACCAATCGCCTCAAAACCAGCGATCGCATTTTTCAAATCTGCTGATTTTACCGGTAAAGCTAGGTAGACATAATCGAGATCCAAGGATGCGATCGCTTGGTTATGCATCAGTGGTGATAAAGAATGTTCCACTGGATCACCAATCACACCCAGTAACTTTGTTGTTCCTGTTATTTGCACCATCACCCACGTTCTACGCACATAACTTTGAATTTTAATAGTGAAATAGTTAACAATTGCTAGATTACTCAATAAGAAATATTTCTTATTAACTATATACGGTCTTTTTTCGCTGCTCCGAACGCGCCCCGCGTGGCCAACGGCCTCAGTCCCTACTCCCTGCTCCCTGCTCCCTTTGCCATTTTTTATTAAGTCTTATTAAGATTGCTCGCTTCGGTTAACAATTAATTAAAAAATCCTTGACAATTCATCATCAACGGTCAACAATAGTTACCCCAAGCATCACATTTGAATGAACTATCATTTTTTTCATACTGGCTAAAATAGATCATATCGAGCCAATTATAGTGCCAATTATAATACCGATTAACTAGGCAGCAACGGCATGAACCCAACTGGTATTCAAAAGAGTGGAGCCATGAATTCAATCACTTGTATGATATGTGAGCAAATCAATCCCAGTCGGGCAAGTTTTTGCTCTCGTTGTGGTGCCTCTCTATCTCCTTCCAGTAGCAGTCCCCTAGAGACTAATTTCGACAATTCCTTAGACCATAGTAACCTAGACCAGAGATTAGAGACTGGAAGCCGATTACGCGATCGCTACATAATTCAGCGCACCTTAGGACAAGGGGGATTTGGCAAAACCTACCTAGCCAAAGACACTGGACGCTTTAATGAACTAGTAACCCTAAAAGAGCTGACTCCAAGAAACCAGGGCACTCAACCCATTGAAAAAGCCGAAGAACTATTTCAACGGGAAGCAAGCATGCTGCACAAGCTTTCATCCCCCCAAATTCCGAAATTCTGGGAATTTTTTCGGGATGGCAAACGCTTGTTTCTCGTCCAAGACTACATTGAAGGAAAAACCTATCAAACTTTACTCGAAGAACGACTAAGCAAAGGGCAACGGTTCAGCGAAACCGAAATTATCCAACTGTTTCAGCAATTGCTCCCGGTCTTAAGCTACCTACACCAATTAGGCGTAATTCACCGGGATATTGCTCCAGACAATATTATCCGTCGTGCTTCCGATGGAGTGCCAGTATTAATTGACTTGGGTGGTGTAAAACAAATTGCCCTAGAAGTAAATACTCCCGTAAGCATTGGGCAAAACTCTGCCATCTACGCTGGTGGGACTTGCCTAGGTAAAGTTGGCTATGCCCCTGATGAACAGCTACGCCTAGGGATTGCTGCTCCCCATAGTGACCTGTATGCTTTGGGAGTAACAGGGCTAGTACTGATGACTGGTAAACAGCCCCAGGAACTAATTGATCCTTATACCCTCAACTGGCGAACTGAAGAAGAACTAACCCTCTCGCCAGATTTTAATAGTATCTTATCTCGTTTGTTGGCATCCCAACCCTCTGAGCGATTCCAATCTGCTCAAGAGGTTCTAGACCTAATCCGAACCGATGATTCTGATGATTCTAAAGTTAAAGAAACAGAAATCAAGGGTACTGTAGCTGTAACTCCCCAGTCTAAATCCTACCCACCACCAACTCCGATTAATAATTCCGGTTGTAAGCAAGTGTTTAACGAATCTGTGCCAGTGCCAGCAGAGATTCAAGGCTGGAACTGGGGTGCCTTTTGTCTACCAGGTTTGTGGTGTGTCACCAATCAAGTTTGGATTGGACTGATTGCCTGGAGTGATCTATCCTTACTGACTGGATTTTTGGCTTGGCCAGTGATGGGAATTATTTTAGGCATCAAGGGCAATGAGTGGGCATGGAAAAGTCGCCGTTGGAAGAGTATCAAAGCCTTTAAGCGCCATCAACGGGGTTGGGCGATCACATCCTTCGCCATTACTGGTATCATAGTTACCCTACTATTGTTGTTATTGTTAGTATTCTTGATTGGGGTAACCTCTCTACTGCCGTGGTGAATCACCGATTGCTCAACAGTAGCATCCGTGTGTTCAGTGCGTTTGATGCTATTTCCAGGTTAATCCCAGGGGCATTGCTATCACTACCTAAAGGAGAAGAAACATGACTAGCTTTCCTGCCTGGACTCAAATCATTGTCACCATGTCCGAATCACAAGTTTTTTACACAGAAGAAGTAACAGGCTATGACAGCATCAGCTTGGTTTTACCTGGAAAGCCCTTCGATCTCAGTCTTTCCTTAGATACCTATGAAGACGCGATCGAGATAATTTTTGAACTTTATCCAGACCAAAATGCTTACCGATTAAATATGCGGAACAAGCAGGAAGGAGTAGACCTCCAACAGAAAAGTACTGAAGAAAATTTAGATTTAACTGGATTAGACGCACGCCAAATTGGAACCTACAGTGAATTTTGCCGACATTTAGAAGAATTGTATGGAGTAGCTCAAGAAGTGGGTTGGTAATGGTAAGCTAATAGCAATCAGCGATTAGCGCTACTTGAGGTGCGTGCGCGTTCAGCTATTACCTTTTGAATAAAGAGCTAAGAATTGGTTAATGTCACAGGCTAGAAGCCTGTGCCACAAATAGAAGCCTGTGTCACAAAGCTGTTCGGTGTAGCGTGGCCATAGGTCAAGGACTTTTATCCATACTTTCACGTCTCATTAATCTATCAATATTAAATTCTCCCGGGTTTATTTTCAGCTGACTGCTGAAAATAAACCCGTGAGCTAAAAGCTCACCGTTGACTGCTTACCTACACTAATTACCAGGTTTGACAGCTTGTATGTTGACAATTTTAATGACATGATTTACAGTACCATGGGCAATTTATAAAAGTCCATGGTTAAAACAAAAACTCTCGATCGGATGAGCAAGAGCGTATTAAGTTACCGAGCCAAACAAAGCATACTTAGCCCTCAGCACTTAGCACTATTGTCAGCACTTAGAACTATTTTCAGATTAGGATCAGCCAGTCTACTAACTATCAGCTTACTAGGTAGTGGTTGTAGCATGGCTAGCCATGAAGATCATGATTCTGAAAAGACCCATGCTCAGCTCCATGGTAATAAAACCGAAACCGGTAATCACCATAGTAAAGAAATGGAGCATAATCACCATAATCACAAGGCTGGCAGCAGTAGTGACCATGGTGAAGGTATGGGTCATCATCATCATGGCACCATGGAAATCCCTTCTGGTCAACCTGTTCCAGATGTTGACCTAGTGGTGTATCCAGATCCGATGAGGGGATGGAATTTAGAAATAAAGGTTTCTAACTTCCAGTTTTCTCCCAAGAATGCTAGCAAAGCCCATCAACCAGGAGAAGGACATGGCCATCTATACATCAATGGCCAAAAAATTAACAGGATTTACAGCAATTGGTACTATATTGGCAAGCTTGAACCTGGTAGAAATAAAATCAAGGTTACCTTAAATTCCAACAATCATCAGGATTTAGTTCATAATGGCGAAATGATTTCAGATACTGAAGTGATCGAGGTTATCTCGAAGAATTAGAGGCTATTACGTACTTTTTATGCTAGATCAAAACTCTGGCACAGGGACTTCGGAGCAGGGACTGAGGCCGTTGGCCACGCGGGGCGCGTTCGGAGCAGGGAGCAGGGAAGGGGTAACACAAGATAAAAGAGTGATGCATAGCTTTTGAGTAGTGTTTTCTCCCACTACTTCCCTTAATTCTTGTGATAGCAGAAGCTAAAAAACCTTAATTTACCGACAACTGGAGCGAAGTGTATGGTTTTGTGGCTATGGGTTCTCGATATTTTTGGTGGCTACGAGAATGGCTCGGAGTCCACGCCTATCGTAAGCATCCCTTATTGCTGCTACCTTCCGGTCCTGACAAGGTTTGGGCGTTGCGATCGCGTCGATCCGAACCACATATTATAATAGCATCAATTTTGCAAAATGGCAAGGAACATCTCAGTCTTGATCTATTTCGCGAATATCCCCACCCCGTAATAGCATGAAGAGCTCACACAGTGAGGCATACCCACTTTAAGCATAAATTTACCAGTGCCGCGAGGGGTAACTTGAACAATGGGATATTGACCATAGTCAGTATCATAGTCAACGGTTTCGCCATTTTGATTATACAAACCTAGGTCAATATCGAGACAAGCATCATCACAAAAACTTACTAAGGTATAAGATTTACCAGCTTCTAGCTCCAGGGTAAATGCATCGACTTGGTTCCGGGAAAGTCTATTGACTACCGGTGGATGAGTTGGCATATACTCGCTATTTCTTAAATGCTTTGCTGCTGCGATTAATTTAGTTTCAACTTGCCCCTGACGAGGAGAGCTAGCCAAACCAGCAGTGGGGGTGAATAGTAAGCTACTAGCTAAGAGAGCTAGGCCATTCCGAACTATATTAGTATTAATCATATACAATAGCAATAAGGCTTTGAATTAATGTTGACTTAAGAGTGATTTTTAGTTATTCCACTTATTAGAAATGCCTGTAACGAATAAATCTTACATTTTGGTAATTGATAATTGGAGTACGATTACCGATAGCTCCAAAAATATATATTATGTTCCAGGCTTAAAAAGGGTCGCACCTCTAGAATACCAATCTAGTAATCTTAGTCTCACTCAGGGTTGATTAGTGCTTGTTATGCCAATCCCAAATCACTTAGGTGCCCTTTCCAAGGGTCGGGGAACCCGGCCTAGGGTCGCACCTGTAGATGCACACAAAGCCTTTTCAAACGAGTAGCAGATTCTTGGGTAGTCAATAGGATTCACTATTAATACTTATCACTAGAATCTTGATTCCTAAATAGCTCCTCTAGGTTGCTTCTGTTATGATTATCGGAGACTAATGTATGGGATAGCGTATACGAATGTCTAACTTATGTATGATTACACTCAAAGATGACCAATCTGGCAGGTAATTTAGGATTAGCTATTAGCCATTCCATAAGCTGATAGCTTATACCTGAGCAATAAGTTCGATTAAACTGACGATACTTAAACAAAAAAATACTCCGCTGGTGAGCGAAGTAAGTAAGGTTAAATTAAAAATTGTTAGCTGCTTTGCTGAACTCAGGAATGATATGAATTAGACTTGGGTAATTAGCAGTGAATTAGCAATTATCCATTACGGGAAATAATCCTATTAATCAGCAACGCCAAAGATTAAAGCTTGGTGCCGCACTCAGGGCAAAAATTGTTAGTTGCTACATTCTTGGCACCACAGTGACTGCAATAGATTAGCTCCGTAGGGTTCTTGATGATTGGTTTTTCTGGTAAACCAATCATTTGGGCATTACTCTTACCAGGGGCTACCATTGGGTAACAATTCTCGTCTTTGGTAACATGAACATCTAACAAGACAGGACCATCGTAGGCTAGCATTTGTGCGATCGCATCCTGTAGTTCATCCCGAGTAGTAACTATAATGCCCTTAACCCCGTAGGCCTGAGCCAGTTGCACAAAATCCGGCATCCCGACTTCCATATTCGAAGAGGAATAACGCTCCCCAAAGAAGGCTTGTTGCCACTGGCGCACCATTCCCTGCCAACCGTTGTTAATAATCACAGTCTTAACATTGATGCCATATTGGGCGAGGGTACCCAGTTCCTGAATATTCATCTGAATACTGGCATCACCAGCAATACAAATCACTTGGTGATCGGGTAATGCTACCTGGACTCCCATGGCTGCTGGCATGCCATAGCCCATAGTTCCCAATCCCCCACTGGAAATCCACTGGCGCGGTCCATTATTAAGGAATTGGGCTGCCCACATCTGATGTTGACCGACATCCGTGGTGTAGTAGGCTTTAGGTGCTTGACGCCCTACCTCTACAATCACTTCTTGGGGAGATAAACTATCGGGGTATTCAGGCACCTGCAAGGGATAGTCCTGACGCCAACGGTTAATCCGTGCTAGCCACTCCTGGGTTTGATTAGGTTCTGCTGAGATATTCATTTCCTCGTAACGGCGCAACATATCTTGCAAAACCCGACGCACATCCCCTACAATCGGTACTTGGGGAGAGCGGTTTTTACCTAACTCAGCGGGATCAATGTCGATGTGAATGACTTGAGCGTGAGAGGCAAACTGATCCAGTTTCCCGGTCACCCGGTCATCAAATCGCGCCCCTACAGCAATCAGCAGGTCACACTCACTAACAGCAAAGTTAGCATAGGCAGTGCCATGCATCCCCAGCATTTTTAGCGATAGGGGATGGGATTCATCAAATGCTCCCTTACCCATCAACGTAGTAGTTACCGGAATTTGGAAGATTTCTGCTAGTTGGCGCAGTTCATCATGGGCACCAGCAGCAACGGTTCCGCCACCAACGTAAAGCAGGGGTCGTCGTGCTTGCCGAATTAAATTTAGGGCTTGGTTAATTTGGCGGGGATTGCCCTTTACTGTTGGACGATAGCCCACCAACTTGAGTTGATTAGCTTCGAGAGGTACGTAGTCACATTCCTCTAAACCCACGTCTTTGGGTATGTCAATCAGAACTGGTCCAGGACGTCCGGTGCTAGCGATCTGGAAAGCTTCAGCAACAATCCGCGCCATATCAGCAGGGTCACGCACCACATAAGAGTGTTTGACAACGGGCAAAGTAATCCCATAGATATCGGTTTCCTGGAAGGCATCAGAACCAATGGCAGGACGGGGAACTTGACCGGTTACACAAATTAGGGGAATTGAGTCCATGTGAGCGGTAGCTATACCGGTAACTAGGTTAGTCGCTCCCGGACCAGATGTAGCAAAACAGACGCCAACTTTGCCAGTAGCACGAGCATAACCATCAGCAGCGTGGGATGCTCCTTGCTCGTGTCGGACTAGGATGTGCTTTATTTTACCAGCATCTTCCCAGTGGTATAGTTCGTCATAGATAGGTAAAATTGCTCCACCGGGATAGCCGAAGATATGGGTCACACCGTGACGGTGCAGACTATCCATTAGAGCAAATGCTCCTGTGCGGCGAGTGGGGGTAGTTGATGAGGCTGGGGTTGTTGAGATTACTTGGGATTGCACGCTTATCACCTCTAGTGGTAGATCAGGTTCTTTGGTGCGACCTGTGGCCAATTAAATTAGCCAAGGTCAAGAACACCTATGCTGTTAATGGTGTTAGATTGCTGATAATAGCTGAGCAAAATTTGAGAATAACTGTTGATTTTACTACAGTATGGGTTTTGCGTTTCAGTTTACTCTTAATATATGGAACTGTCCAGACAAATTGGCAGGATTTTTCCGTTGAGCACTCTGGGTCTAGTGATCAGCTAGAAGCATAAAATATATAAATCAGTCTACGATTGTATGCCAGTGGTAACTCTAACTAGTTATGCTTTATGAAAAATTTATAATCTAATTTATCGCATTATTTTTTTTGTAGTGCTAAATAATTTCAACTGGCATCAAGTTTGAAATTTATCTTTGAGGTAATCGGGAATCGGGAATCGGGAATCGGGAATTGGGAATAGTAATACTATTTGATTATTTAAATACACTTAAAATTAATGTCTATCCTAGAGTGGCTATGATAAATTATGATCAAATAAGCGCTATAGTGCTTGCCCATTTATGCTTTGATTGATTTAAACTGCAATTTTAATGAAAATGTATTTTTAGTTTATTCAATCCCTTGCTATTTAAGGGGTTAAGCCAATTTAAACTACTCATTTAGTATAATCATTATAGGAGAGCAAAATTAATTTATATAAATTATATATAATATAGCAATTCTACGACTTGTGAGGTACAAATTTCTGGTTTTTAGGGAGCAGGG
>WTKN01000308.1 GCA_011524395.1 Moorena sp. SS36440bin_2 | reverse complement strand
CTCCCTATCGCCCCATCTCCCCATCTCCCTATCTCTATCTCCCTATCTTCCCTGCCTATAAAGCAAATCGATAATTGCCATGAGTTTTTTTAAAGTTAATGTATTTATTAATAAATTATTAATATTAAGTTAAAGGCTTATGTTTCTGGGGGTTGTGCCTTGACTATAGACTTAAGTAAATGATTTTAGTAAGATCATTAAATAAATCTAATGAATGTATTTGGAGTACAGTAATAAGTACTTAGCTACATGTAATGTAACAATTACCTAAATGTCATTTAACAATGCAACTCACTAACCAAATTCACTTTCGTAACATTAGGGGGGATATTTTTGGTGGCCTAACCGCCGCCGTTATCGCCCTCCCCATGGCTCTTACCTTCGGTGTCGCCTCCGGTGCTGGGGCAGAAGCTGGTTTGTGGGGTGCTGTATTAATCGGCTTTTTTGCTGCGGTATTTGGAGGTACTCCCACCCTAATTTCTGAACCCACTGGCCCCATGACGGTGGTGATGACAGCGGTAATTGCTAACCTCACCGCTGCTAATCCAGAAAACGGCATGGCTATGGCGTTTACCGTGGTCATGTTAGCCGGAGTTTTTCAAATTCTGTTTGGTTTTCTGCGCCTAGGCAAATACATTACCTTGATGCCCTACACGGTCATTTCCGGTTTTATGTCGGGTATTGGAATCATACTAATTATTTTGCAAACTGCTCCTTTTTTGGGTCAAGGTAGCCCTAAGGGTGGTGTAGTTGGCACAGTTACTAGTTTGCCCACACTGATAGCAAACATCAACCCGATTGAAACTGTTTTAGCGGTTTTGACGGTAGCAATTCTTGTTTTGATGCCCCGCAAATGGAAACGCATCTTACCCCCCCAGTTGGTAGCCTTAATTCTGGGAACAGTTTTGTCTTTGGTATTTTTCTCTGGGGTAGATATTCGCCGTATTGGAGAAATTTCTGTTGGTTTGCCTAGTTTGCGTCTACCGGTTTTTACCACTGAACAGTTACAGTTAATGGTGGTTGATGCTTTGGTGCTAGCTACACTGGGCTGCATTGATGCATTACTAACGTCCCTGGTGGCTGATAGTTTAACCCGCACCGAACATGATTCTAATAAAGAGTTGATGGGTCAGGGTTTAGGTAATTTAGTATCCGGTTTATTTGGCGGTATTCCTGGGGCTGGGGCAACCATGGGAACTGTGGTTAATATCCAAGCCGGGGGTAGGACTGCCCTTTCTGGTATCGCCCGTGCTTTAGCGTTACTAGTAGTTGTGCTTTGGGCGGCTCCCCTCACCAAAACGATTCCCCTTGCTGTTTTGGCTGGTATCGCCCTCAAGGTAGGTATTGATATTATTGACTGGGGTTTCCTCAAGCGTGCCCATAAAATTTCTTGGAAAGCATCCCTGATTATGTACGGGGTGATTTTACTGACTGTTTTTGTTGACTTGATTGTGGCCGTGGGAGTGGGAGTATTTGTTGCCAATATCCTCACCATTGAGCGTCTTAGTGCTCATAGAGCAGACAGTGTTAAAGCGATTACCTATGACGATGAGGAAATTCAGCTTTCCCAGGAGGAAAAAGTACTATTGGACCAAGGTGACGGTCGTATTGTACTCTTTCATCTCAGTGGACCGATGATTTTTGGGGTTGCCAAGGCAATTTCCCGTCAACACAATGCCATTGAAGGTTTTGATGTGCTGATTCTGGATTTCAGTGATGTACCTATTTTAGGTGTTACCGCTACCCTCGCTTTGGAAAATGCCATTCAAGAAGCCTTAGATAAAGGTCGTGAAGTATTTATTGTAGGGGCAAAAGGCAAAACCAGAAAGCGGTTACAAAGCTTGGATATCTGGCAGCAGATTCCACCCCAAAACCTAGAAATTAGTCGTTTAGAAGCACTGCGGTTATCTCGTACCATGGTGAGTAACTCTCAAAATTATGCACCAAGTCAGGGAAAAGCTAATTTTGATTTGTCAGCTGATCTATAAGTTTTATTGAGTAATTTTCAGCTTTGGCTTAAAAAAACTTGAGTTCGATAACTGATCAATCACCTTTCCTTAATGGTTTCCAGCTTTGTCTTAAACAAACTTGAATTCGATAACTGATTAATCAGTTTTGCTTAAGGATTTTCAGCTTTGTCTTAAACAAACCTGATTAATCAATTAGCAAAGGTTACAAATGAAAAAGAATTTGTGTTAGTTACTTAATCCGTAGTAAGTGTAGCATAGAAGCGTTGAATGTTTAAAACGTTCAACGCTTCTGACTTTTTGATACCTTTTGATAGTTGTTTAGTTAACAAAAATAAAAATTATTTAAACTAACTTAAAATCTCGACGTCTTGCATAAATAGCCAACAACAGGGTGATAAGTACTATAACTACATCGCAAAAACTGACTTTTGCAAAAAGTCTAATGTAAGCATTAAGCTGAGTCTATTCATTGAGGAAGTGCTGTTAGTTCTGGTTGAGCACAAAATTGTCATTTTCGTCGATTAAATTGACCGAACTTCACTGAGATCGCCTCTTGAACCACAACAGAAATCGATATTGCCAGAATTTAAATTATAGGTTCGCTGTAAATCATATCATCAATTTTTTCCATAAGACTGTGTCTATCTCCATTAGCTTTAATCGCATTTTCTCAACCACCATGAATATTAGCTAGTAAATTAGCAGGCATTTTATGTAAAAGCCAGGGTAAAGGCATCTTCCCTCTTCTATACAAACCGATGTATTGTACTCAAGTACAAACCGTTATAATAGATTCAGCCGGTTCCGGTAAATCTCTGTCCGAGATTCATCTCGCCATTGATGAAGCAGTATTCCATCGGACCATCCTGTCGGCGGAATGGTAAAAAAAGCACTACTCCCATCACTCCTCTAAACAAAATCTAATGTCTGGTAACTCACCCCCACTCATTCAAACCGTCACCCCAGAGCGTTGGGCAGGGTGGAGCATGGACTTTATCGGGGCAGGCTATATTGCTTTATTTGTCAAAAATGGTCGGTGTGTGCGGGTATGGAAGCCAGGGCGTCATGTCAGCTTCGCCCTACCCTGGCTAGAAAAATGTGAACTGCTCCTAGTAGACAGCAAACTCCGGCACTTGCCCATTACCTCTCAAGGAGACTTTCTATCCCGCGATCAGTATCTTGTCAATGTCTCTTTGAATGTAATGTATCAAGTCGTAGATGCCAAACGAGTTGCCCTAGAAATATCTGACCCCATTGCTGCCTTAACTAGTGCCGTTAAAGATAGTTTAGGAGTAGCAATTAGTCACCTAAGGATGGAACAGTTAACCAATCAGGGACGGGTAGAAGTCCGACAATACATTCTCGACCATGTTGACGTTTACTATACCGTAGGCTTTTCCATCGAAGATGTGAGAGTCAGTGACATCAGCTTTCCTAACACACGGGGGATAATTCGTCAAGTCGAAGGGATGAGTGCTCGACAGGAAGCAGAACATGAAGCCGTCCTAAAAATGCAGATTGCCAATGCTGCTCGCTCAGAACTCTCCCCACCAGCAATCCAGCAAGTCAATATCCTCCCTGGTGGAGAAGCTAACTCTAAACACTCCATTGTCAATCAGGAAATACCTAGGGCTACAATTCCAGACGAATCAGCCGCTACACCCAGTCTGCCCATTCGCGATCAACCAGTACTTGCCCCAACCGTACTTTTTTCCAATCCTAGGCCAGCAAGCAAGGGGCGTTTAGTAAACCGTTCATCCGGTGCCATCATTGTTTTGTCTGCTAATCCTTTCACTATTGGCAGAGAACCCACGAACACCCTAGTGTTAGAAGATGCGATGTGTTCTCGCAACCATGCCCAAATTCTTCAAATTCCAGAGCCTCAGGACAAAGTGCGCTATCAAATCATTGATGTAGGTAGTTCCAATGGTACTTTTGTGGAGCAACAGCGGCTTACCTCCCATCAACCCTTTTGGCTCAGTGCAGGAAATGTGATCCAGATTGGTAATCAGGAATGGACTTTCGAGTTACCTTGAGCAGTTGATCCGCATCCAATACTCTACGAGGCAGCATTACCGTAAAGGTAGTGCCAACACTGACATCACTGTTTAGACTAATTGTCCCGCCATGGATATCGACACATTTTTTGACAATAGCTAACCCGAGTCCACTACCAGAAATATTTTCTACATTCGAGCCTCGATGAAAAGCATTAAATAGATTATTTTGGTCTTTCCTCGGAATGCCAATCCCGTCATCACTCACCTCAAAAATAACTTGGTTATTTTGACAAGCAAACTTAATCAAAACCTTACCTCCATTAGGGGAATACTTGATGGCATTGTCAATCAGATGGGTAAGGATTTGTAGTAGCAGCTTAGAATCAAACAACGGTCGCCCACACTGTTGATCAATTGTTAAAATCAGGCGATGTTGGTCACCATAGTTATGTTGCATTTCATCCACTATATCACCCACAAATACCCCTAAATCCAAAGGAGTAGGCTGAAACTCCAGTTGTTCAAATTCTGCCTTATTAAGGAACATCACATTACCCATTAAGTCCGTTATCCGTTGAACAGCTTCTCGAATCCGTTGAAAATGTTGGCTTTGCTTAGATTTATCCCATCTATGACAGTAAGCTTCTAGGAGTTCAGAACTGGAGAGAATGCTGGTCAAAGGTGTGCGGTACTCATGGGAAATGGCTATGATCATCCGAGATTTAAGATGATTGAATTCTTGTTCTTGGGCTAGAGCTTTACGTAGCTGAGCTTCTAATTCTCGCAGTTGCTGGTTTGCCTGTTGTAGATCAGCAGTGCGTTCCGCTACCCGTTCCTCTAAGTAAAGATTTTGGTCTTCTAGTTGTTTGGTCAGGAAATGTAGTTGTAAATGCACCTTGAGACGGGCTAACACCTCTTCAGTCTGAAACGGCTTGGTGATGTAATCTACAGCCCCCAGGGACAAACCTTTGATCTTATCAACCGTATCATTCAGAGCAGTCATAAAAATCACTGGGATTTCATTAGTTGCCGGATTAGATTTCAGTCGACGGCAGGTTTCAAAACCATCCATTCCTGGCATCATGACATCTAATAAAATCAAATCTGGTGTTGCATATTCGCTCTGCTCGATAGCCGTTTCACCATCAGTTGCCACCAAGATTTCCCATCCCGAATTGGCGATCGCTTCTGACAAAACTTTCAGATTGGTGGGATTGTCATCAACGATCAAGATAGTGGCTTGCTCAACTTTATTGATAGTCATGGATTTACCCCCTGAACGATTTGATAAAATCCCGAATTTGCTTAACCTGAAAGCTAGTTGCTAATTGCCTTAATTCATTGGCAAAAGGCCCAAATTTTTTATCTATCTGTTCCAGTTCAACCAAGGTTTTCTCTATGCCATGGATATTGCCTCTTTTTGCCAATTCAAATAGCTTTTCAATCACCTCAGCTGGTGGATCTAAAATTTCATCTGTCTCCAGGGGCAAATTTTCTGTATTTATACTTTTCAGGTGATTATTTGCTTCATAAAGCCAATCAATTTTTAAAAACTTTTGTAACTGATTAAAAAGATAATCCATGTTAATTGGCTTAGATACAAATGCATCAGCTCCAGCATTTATACTATTTTCTATGTCCGTTTGAAAAGCACTAGCAGATACAACCATAATCACTACATTTTGCAGTTGCTGTGATTTTCTAATAGCACCGATCATTTCCAATCCATCCATAATTGGCATCACAATGTCTGTCAAAATTAAATCGGGCTTAATTTCTGTTGCTTGCTCATAACCTTCTTTACCATTACTTGCTTCAAAGCAACGAAATCCAATCGACTCTAGTAGGTTAATGAGTAACGAGCGATTGTTGAGATGATCATCCACTATTAAGGTGGTTGGAGGTTTACCTTTAATGCCAACAATATTGCTGCTGTCTACGACTGTTTCTTTCTCCAGGGATTCCGTAGCAGTTGTTAGTTCCAAATCTAGCCAAAACTTACTTCCCTCACCTAAGGTACTCTCCACTTTGATTTCACTCCCCATTAGGGAGATAAGTTTCATACTAATTGCCAATCCCAAGCCAGTGCCTTCTGACTGTTTTTTAGTATCTCCTACCTGCTCAAACGGCAAAAAAATCTTTTTCAACTGTTCTGGAGTCATCCCTACACCAGTATCTTCAATTTTAAATCTGATTGTGTGGGAATGGTACCCATTCAAGGATGAACCGATTAAACTTACTTGAAAGGTCACACTTCCAGTATCGGTAAATTTAATCGCATTACCCAGTAAATTAATTAAAACTTGCCGCAGTCGTTTTTCATCCCCATAAATTGCCACTGGAAGCTGAGTATCGGCATTGTAAATAAACGATATACTTTTTTCCTGGGCACGAATCCGACAAATTTCTACCACGCCCATCAAGAATGAATTAAAATGAATATCACTTTTGTGCAGCTCTAGTTTCCGAGCTTCAATTTTCGATAGGTCTAAAATATCATTGATTAAAGTAAGCAAATGAGAGCCACACTGGTGAATAATACCAATGCCATCCAGGTCTGATTTACTTATATTCGATGAGCGTTTGATAATTTGAGCGTATCCCAAAATGCCATTGAGAGGAGTGCGCAGTTCATGGCTCATGTTAGCCAAAAATTCGCTTTTTGCCTGGTTAGCCACATCAGCAGCTACTTTGGCTTTTTCTAATTCTTGGGTGCGCTCTTGAACTTTGAACTCCAAAGTGCGAGAATAATCTTGCAATTGCTGGTTAGCTTCTTTCAATTGCCATTGATTGTGGGTATTAGTTCCTAAAATTGCCGATAAAACTAGAGCCATTAATGGGGAAATTATAGGAATCCACCAACCTGTTATAAAGACTAAATAGCTACCACCGACAATCATGCCCCCTGTGATAAAAATACTCAGAATTAATTTGCTCAGGAGATGTTTTCTTAACCACTTAGTCTCTGGTAATAGCCAACTTCCTACGGCTCCGATCAACGAACAGCAAAAAATCCATAGCCCCTGTGCGTTAACAGACCATACTCGCAGCAGAACTCGTCCATCAAGTGCTGAACTCAACATCTGGCTGGCGATATTGGCATGAATAACGACACCAGGCATTTCCTGAACAGTAGAGCTCACACTGCTATCATAGGGAGTCGGAAAAATGTCGTTAAGGCTCGGTGCAGTCATACCAATCAAAACAATGCGATTGTACAACTGCTCCGCCGAAATTCTATTGTTCAGAACATCACTGATTGAAACTGTATTGAAGCGCTCCTGGGTGCCACGGTAATTCAACAATATTTGGTAGCCTCCAAGATCTGCACCTTGATAACCAGCATTGTTCTGGGTTAGATTGAAAAATCTTGCTTGACCTAATTGGTAAGACTCGCGCCTCCCATCGATTTTTTTGAGATTGATTCCTTTGGCTTGAAGATACATCAAGCTCAATCTAACGCCTAAGGTAGGTATATCCTGACCGGATTCATCTGCTGCTGATATCAAGCTTCGCCTTACTTTACCATCCCCATCTAGCACTAAATCTGCTAGAGCAACTTGATCGAGTTTTGCTAAGGTCGGAGGTGGGGCAACTCTTTTATCCCTCACGAGGGACTTCACTCCAATCAAGTTCGGTGTGGATTCCATCACCTCAACGAACTCCTGATAACCAGGTTCCACTGGAAAATCTCGATAAATATCCAGACCAATACCTTGAGGCCTGTGTGCTTTAATTTTTTTGATTAACTCAGCTAAAACAGCATCAGAAATCGGCCATCCTCCAAGTTGAGTCAGATCCGATTCATCTATGGTGATAATTGCAATGCGATTATCAATGTCTTCCACCGGACGCAGGCGAAAAAATTGATCCAGGGTAGCCCACTCCAGTAGCTGGAACCATCCTGCCGTATCCAAAACAGTGACCAGTGCAGCCACAACAGGAGCTATTATAAGTACAAAGCGCCATTGATTCAAACGCTCTTTAAAGTGAAGCCACATTCCCTTTAGTCAATCTCTAATCTAGGTCAGGTGTGTTATCTACCAACCTTGGTGAGAAGCCTATAGGCGGGCGCTTCTATTGGTTGGCAGGATTCCAGGAATAGCATCGACCGGTAGAACTACTTTTGTGGAGAGTCACTAACCTGTCGATAACTTACCTACAGAATTCCCAGTAAATCCTGACCAAGTAACAGTCTTGGTAAAAAAAACAAAAAAGGGATAAAAATTGACCTTTTCTAATTGTGGAATGATTGAGGCTAATTGGTAATCGGTAATTGCTAACTAACTCAACTATACTTGATTTGATTGAGTTTATTAGTTTATCTATTGATACCAAATCCGGTTATCATAGAGTAATGATACAAATATTAAAATCCTGTCTATGCAAGGACTTTGATTATTTTGAATAGAGTCTCAGTAAAGCGGATTTGGTATGACAGGATAGGACGGAATCAATTCCCTAAGTTATTTTAAGTCACTTCTTTTGCCCCTGGTTTTAAAACAGGGGCTTAAGAAGCGAGATTTATTAGAGTTATCACAGATCAGCTGCTAACTAACCCCTTGCTCCAGATAGGATTAAATTCTGGCTTTCCAAGGATTGCAGGATAATAGTTGATGGTCTGATCTTCAGTTATTTATAGTTTATTTATTAAGCAACGGCTGGTTAGCGATCGCATTTAGTCCTTGTGATTCTAACAGTTCTTCCCAATGGGAGCGATAGACTGAATTTTTTGGTTCAGCTCGCCTTAAATCAGCCATGGTAGAGATAGTATCCACCCAAATCCCTGATTCAGCCAACAATGAGGCTTTTTTCAGTGAGGCTTTTAATGTCTTTTGATTCATCAAGGTAGAATTGGCTTCAACTCGACGAATCCATCCAGTTACCTCAGGACTATCTGGTTCTAAATACTCCCCACAAATCATCACCAAAGACCACTGGTAATTCTTACCGACCTTTAGTGGTGGAGCCTCAGGTGGTAATTCAACCGCCATTACACCTGGCTGATTAGGCAGACGTATGAAGGTCTGGTAAAGATGGTTTCGCTGTTCATCCTCGAAACTTAAGAAAGCTTCTTTAGCTGAAGTCTGAGGAACATATACCAGCAAAGTTGGACGTTCTGCCACCGTTAAGCCCACATTAGTAGCTGGCATCAGTGGTGTGACTGATGAAGTGGTGGTTTTAGCGTCAGAGAAACAAATATCTTCACCCCGGGAAGCTCCTCCCCTTGCTCTCTCCGGTGTTGGATTCTGGGTATTTCTGAATCCGATCGCCTGAGTTGGCAAACTGTGGATGAGATTCATTCCTAGGAATAGTAAGGTAAAAAAAAGTGGTAATCTCACGGCTAATTTGTTTGATTTCATAAAATTTTTCCTATTGCTGCAGGACTTTATTTATGATCATGCTGGGCACAGAAAGCAAAGCAGATAATTTGCAGCTTTCTAATTTTTTATTTGAGGGTTGCTAGAAATTTCAATATAAACGCCTAATGTTTGCGTTTATGTTTGTTTTCTGTTTTATTTCTAGTATGTTTTATGCCCAATTGTCCTCTAAGAATGTGTTTGAAAAGTTCTTCGATTAGATATGAAGTCCTAAGAGACAACAGAAGTTGAAATTAGGTTTCAGGTTAACTAGGGCAAAGCTGCCATAATCTTTTTTAACTTGTGTTGTTTAGTGTGATCAGGGGTGATGGTGAGAAGGTGTTAAGTACCTGGACAAAAATAAAGATTGCTGGTTAAGGCGGGGTTACTAGGCGTAGAGTGACTGGGCGTGGGGTGACTCGGTGTAGAGTGACTGGGTGAGATGGACGAGGTTAGAATCTTCTGTGAGTAATCCAGGTTCGAGACTAGAAAATCCTCACTACACCCTAAACCCAAAATCATTACAGGGAAATTTGAGCAATTACAAGAGCAATTACAACCAATTTCCCACTAAAATAAAGGGAGCCCAGTAGACAGGATGGTTGTATTCCCCTTTTAATAGCGCTAACTGAGCACGGCGCAACGCTTCAGCTTTACTTAAACCTGCTTCAGCCAAATACTTGTAAAATTTAGCCATTAACTGAGCCGTCGATTCATCCCTTACTGCCCATAGGGTGGCTAAGGTACTGCGTGCTCCCGAACGTACTGCTACTCCAGCTAAACCCAAGACGGCACGATTATCTCCTCTAGCAGTTTGGCAAGCACTGAGTACCAATAATTCAATGGGATTAGTGTCTTGTCTTTCTCTTGAGCGCAGTAGGGAATTGAATTGCCGGACATTAATTCGATCGTTCCAGGCTAAAACAAACGTCTCATCGGCAGTACTACTAAACTGACCGTGGGTTGCCAGATGCAATACTGGGAAAGGTTGTGCATCAACAGCGTTTTGGAGGTTGGTATCAGTAAACTCCTGATTCAAAAGCACTGTTGTGGAAATTTTTGACGAAATCTGGTCTAATTCTCGCTTTACTGCTGGCAAAGGCTTAAAACCTTGGCGACCTTCACTGAGACCAGCAGTTATAGCTTGGATCTGTTTCGATTCAAGGGAACGTGGATCTAAAAGCTGCAATCCTGGACTTAGAGCTATGCTATATTTCTCGATAAGATACTGTTGACCATCATACAGAGCGGACATGGGTAAATTCCGCAAATAACCATCTAGTACAAATACTAGAGTGGTGATGCCGTGGTCTTCTAACTCAGATTCTACAGGTCTAATCAGCCAATCATAAGCTTGCTGATAGAGTTTGAGACGTGCTGGCTCAGAAAAAGCTCTATTCAGCGATTGTCGCATCCGTCGGAAAAACTGCTCTAGCTCAGCTTGAGGTATATAAGTTTGGTAGTGACGGAGCGGTTGTCCTGGCACAGAAACGATCACCTCTAACCGTTCTGGCAAAATAATAGGATAAATAACTGCCGCTTTCTGGTCAATCTGGTCGATCTGCCTTGGTTGACCTTTTAAACAGGCTTCCTGGAAAAAGTTCTCTAATTCGGCTAATTGCAGCGATTCAATAACTTCCATCGCCTTTTTCAGGTGGTCTTGACTAATTTCCCCTGAGGCTTTTGCCTGGGATACCCCTCCTGGCTCAGGGGGGTTGACAGAGGGTTGCAGTAGTAATTCAACGAGCTCTCGATAGATCGGTTCAACAGTTTCAGTGAAAGAAAATTGGACATCTCGATTGATAGCGACTAAGTCTGAGCGCAGTGACTGGAGAGTTTTTACCGCTGAATCGTAAGCTGCGATCGCTTCATTGATATGCCCCTGCTGTTTGTGCAGCCTCCCCAGTTGCCAAGCTGCACGAGCGGCAATATCTGAGGCATGATTACCTTGGGCAATCTGTAGAGCATTCTCTGTTAACCTCAAAGCCTGAGACCACTGCTGAGTTTGTTCATACAATGAACCTAACTGAGTCATGGCATAAGCTTGAGCTGTTGGATCCCGCAATTCCATGGCTTGTTGCACTGCTCGTGCCAGAATTTTTGCGGCTTTTTGGATGGGTATAGGCACCCAAGTGAGCTGTCTAGGGGAAGCAGCTGCCAACTTTGACAAACTCTCAGCAAAGTTGACCGCAGCGTAGACTGTGGTTCGACTGGGGGGCTGCTGAGCTAGATTAGATTCAATGGCAGGCAATAGTGCGATCGCTTTCTGGTGCTGGTCTAGTTCTAGATAAAGGCTGAGTTGGTTGAGTTGGGCTTCAGTTTTAATTTGTGGGCTAGTTGCTTTTATTACCACTTGTTGGTAATAATTCAAGGCGGTTTCCGGCTCTTGTAAGTTCCTGGAACTATTGCCCAAGCTGAAAAGAATGTCACTGGTATCGGTGGGAGAATCTAACTTCTGGGCAATTGCCAAACTTTGCTCTAAAACTTTCCTGGATTCGTGTACATCTCCCACTACTTGCAAAGCCACTCCCAAACTCCGCAATCCCTTGACTTTTAGCAGGGAATCATCTTGAGCTTGGAGCTTTTCATTGACAGCTTCTAATAGTTTTCGCGATCGCCTGTAGAAGCCCATAGTTTGCAGGGCTTGAGCCTGGTTAATCTGGCTACCCAAGATGCCCACCTCATCCCCTACAGATTGATAGGTAGCTTCTGAGTTTTGCCAACTTTCCAGAGCAGATTCCGTTTGTCCCATAGCATTTCTGAGACTTCCCTGAATAGTCAGCGCTTGAGCCAAAATCGACCCTTCTTCCCTAAGTTGTGGAGCCTGCAAAATCTTCAAACTTCTGTCAATAGCACTCTGGGCTTGCTCCCATTTTCCCAATCGTTGGTCAGCTAAGGACAGATAGCTCAAGCTCAAAGCTTGTCCCACTTCATCACCTTGTTGCTCAAAACCAACAGCTGCCTGTTGCCAGATCGCAGCCGCCTCAGCAAATCGTCCGGCTTCATAGAGAGTTTTGCCTTGCTCTAGCAACTCTGAATCATGGTCAGCGGGTTCTAGCACAAGGGTTTGGGGATTAGAAATAGCACTAACGATTTCCTGATTTCCACCGACGTTTGCTCTACTCCCCAGTACCGAATGATCAGGATGGGCTACAGCAGGAACTACCATAGTCACTATCAAAAAGGTTAGTAATCCTAACCAGATAGTAGAGTGAATAGATTTGGGAAGCTTACCTAGCTTGCTCATCATCTATGTCCAATCACTACCAGGAAATGTTCTTGGGCTCGCATCAATTTCTGTCATCTTAGTTATTAATCGGTTATTTTTAATTATTTAAATATAACTAGCTGACTATTAGCCATGACCGGAACATAGTCTTCGCCAACATGGGATCTAATCGCGATTAGTTTTATAGTTCCCACTTTTCTAGGGAAGAGCGTCAACCAACAAACTGCTTAAAAATTGGGTTCGATTACCCATTACCTATTACCAGTTGGGTTAACGGGGGTATTCAACCCTGATCGGGTATGGCTATCGATGCTTGATTAACAGCTTTTGTGATAATATACGGGTATATTGCGATTGGGGCTGTGGCTCAGCTGGATAGAGCAAGCGCCTCCTGAAAAATCGGGCACCATGGAAGAAATTTCGTGAGTGAATGTGGTCAAATTCGGTGAAACCTAAGGGGTATTTAGCTTATTCAGTACTCTAAGGCAATACCGAGCCAAGCCTGAATCTGTGTGCGAGTCATCGCCCTTGGTTAAATCCAGGAAGGTGGAGAGACTAGACGGCCACCACCTAAGGGGTATTATCCTTAAGGGGTATTATCCTAGGGTGAAGGTATAGTCCAGAGAGTGGGGAAACTCACACCAATCTGAAGCGCTAGGTCGCCGGTTCGAATCCGGCCAGTCCCGTTTTTAAGCTGTTAGTTATTAGGTAGGTTAACTACTTAATGAACTACTGCAAGACTTCTTCTAATTGGTGCTGCTCCCAAAGAAAGCGATAAATACCGGTTTGTTGTAGAAGTTCACCATGAGAACCAGTTTGGACAATTTCCCCTGCGTCCATTACTAAAATCCGGTCAGCCTTGGCAGCAGCTGAAAGTTGATGGGAGATAAAAATTACAGTTTTGCGCTGGACTCCTTCCGAGAGATTGTCCAGAATTTGGGTTGCTGTCTGATTATCAACACTCGAAAGTGCATCATCAAGAATCAGCACTGGTGCATCCATCAGCAGAGCTCTAGCTAAAGCAGTACGTTGTCGCTGTCCTCCAGAGAGGGTTATTCCCCTTTCCCCGACAATTGTTTGGTACTGCTGGGGGAAATTCATAATTTCAGGGTGAATTTGGGATTGAGAAGCTGCGTATTCTACCTCTGATTGTTTGCTGATTGGTATACCGTAGCAGATATTGTTTTTAATGCTAGTGCTGAATAAGAAGCTATCTTGAGGAACATATGCGATCGCATTCCGCAAGTCCTGCAAGGGCAGCTTAGTAGTATCATATCCATCCAAAAATAGTTGACTAGCTTGAATATCCAGCAAACGAGGCAAGGCATTAGCCAGGGTAGATTTTCCAGAACCAATGGCTCCCACAATCGCTACTGTCTCACCTGCATTAATCGTGAAGCTAACATTTTTCAGGGCAGGAGTTTGACTGCTGGGGTAAGTGTAACTCAAGTTGACAGCCTTGAGTTTACCCCTTACTTGCGTTGGCAGGCTAACCGAATCTGGGGCATTTGTAATCCGAGGCTGAGCCAAGAGAATCGACTCAATACGATCAATACTCACTTCACCGCGTTGATAAGCAGTGATGGTAAATCCTAGTAGTGCTGTGGGGAAGACTAAACGTTCAGTGTAAATAATCAGCGCAACAAAGTCACCAATACTGATAGCACCAGACTGAATGGAACCAGGACCAATACTTAACAGCACCAGTAAGCTGAGGTAAGTAAGAGCCTCAATTATTGGAAACAGAAAGTTTCGTGTTCTTGCCAAATTGAGATTTGCTCCCAAAAGCTGCTGATTGAGCTGATGGAACGCACGACGCTCGTTTTCTTCCTGAGCGTAGATTTTAATCATGGCGATACCACTCATATCTTCCTGAATCAGCTCACTGAGGTTAGAAAGTTTCTCCTGGACTTCTTGTTGTTGGCTGCGCAGTTTCTCACTAAATAGCTTGACAATAATCAACATCAACGGATAAACCGCCAATGCTAAGAACGTCAACCACTGATCAATGGCAATCATAACCGGCACGGTCAAAGAGTAGGCAAACACCGTATTCGCCAGACTCAAAACTGCAAACCCCAATAGACGCCGAATATTATCCACATCGCTGGTGGCTCGGTTAATCAAATCACCTATGGTGTTTTGAGAAAAATAGGCTGGTTCCAATGTCAGCAAATGCTTAAAAATCCGCTGCTTCAGGTCAAATTCTACTTTGCGCCCCACCCCAAACAATAGAATGCGCGAAGCCATCCGAATCCCCCACATCAATGAGGTGAGTATCAAAATAAGCAGCACAAAGATCCAGACTTGGTCGAAGCTCAGGGTTTGACTCAACTGGTCAATAGTATCCCTGATCAGTAAGGGGATATAAACACCAAGTCCATTGACAATAAGGAGGGCAAAAATACCTAGGGCTGACTGTCGCCAGTATGGGCGCAGGTAAAGCAGCAGTTTTTTCAGACGGGAATTCAGCATGTTACAATACTATACAATTCCCGTCCTGCTTACAATATTTAAAAAATTCCCCTACTATAGGCTTAACCTTTCACCAAAAATCGGGGAGTAATTCCCCTCAAGGTAACCGCAGATCAGGATAAATCATCGACCCTTACTGAAGGTGAGAGCCGAGGGTGGTACCGGTTTACCTCCGATGAAACCATAAACCCACACTATACACGATGGGGTTGATGTGGGTCGGTGAAGTACCCCAACCTGCTTTGGCCGTAGGCCACGCTACGCGAACGCTGAGGTTGGGGCTTCCCATACTCAACTCAAATCAGGGACGGTCTTATTCGTCAATAGGGTTTCCCGCTTCATCCGCCGATGCCTCAAAAAGCCGCGCTAGAATTGGTCTTACTCAGCATCCACAGGCAGACGTCCGCCTTCCGCAGACGTATAACTTTTACGACAGACTTACCATGGAATTACAGCTCGATGGCTAACCAGCTGGGGCAAGTCTCTTCCCGGAGACGAAACCTTAGTAGAGGGTCGCCTTTATGGTTGGTCGGCTATGCATAAAAGGGTTAAAACTTTTTGATTAAGGCTCCACTCTACTTACGGTAACTTCAAACCCTGAGCTCTGAAGCGTACTTTGTAAACCATTACTGCTTTTACACGCGCAGCTTTTATTAGGTAGCCTTTTAGTCAGTCAGGCGGGTCATCGACCAAATTAATTATAGCACGATTCGCAACAAGTCGTCGTCTCGCTATCCATCCCCACCTTGAAAGAAGGTGGGGATGGATAGCGAGTTTTGTTAAAATAAGGTCTATATTTCAAGAAACATCTCTTGTGGTCGGCGATTCAACTTCTGTGCCGGTAACTCGTCCTCCTCGTAGTTGGAAGTAAATATTGCTAAAGAAGCTGTTAATGACGTCGGTAGTTTGGTCAAGGGCTCCGATAGAAGGGATAAAAGCTTGGATGCCAATGGCTTCATTGGGTGGAAGAAGTTGAGCCAACACAGCGTCCCTAGGGAAAGGACTAGCACTAGTAGTAAGCTGAATTGATTCCCCATTGGGAACAAAAGCAGTGAGGGTTTCCTCCTGCAACCCAATTGTTTTCGCCATTTGAACTCTAGGTTGCTCTTGAAAGACTTCAGTCCCGAGAAGTTGATCCAGCCGATTAGATAGAAAAGGGGTACTGGCGACAAGCAAGACAAAAAATCCCGTCCAAATCAAGGTAGGTCCTGGTTTAGAGATCTTGTCACCTTTAATTCGCATTGCTCCTAGAAACCAAAGCAGAATTGCTAAGCCCAATGGTTGAAAGGGAAGTGAGAGAATTGTCCATATCGGTGAAACCAGGGCATTGGTTGGGGTGAAAAACAGCAGGACAATGATGGCAAAAACCAAAAAACCCCCAAGCCAGGTGAAATACTGTTTAGGGATGATTTCGAGCAGCAGCTTGGCGAGCAAAAATCCAAGCACTACCCATAGCAGGACTAGAAATAGTAGATCCATAAGTGAATACCCTTGTAAGTTTTTGACCGTTAGCGGTTTGTTGTGGAAGTTTGATCCGACAACGATTACGTCCTATCCGGCTAGTCGTATTCGGCTAATTGATAAACTGTGGTAATTTGATAGGCATACATCCCTCAAATTGGGGCGACATGCTCAGTTTGAAGAATCTCTCAACAGGTAAATCACCCCAGTCTGAATTGCCTTAACACCGGCATTATACTTGCCATTGGCAGAAAAGCGTCACTTTGAAATTGCTGTGAGTGGGATCAAACTAGGAAACGTTTTCTGTCAAAGGGGTTTAAATTTTGCTAGTTCAACCAATAATCATAGAATACTCTTAGCGAATTAAGAGGGCATATTCGGATCTGACCCCATTTAATAGTAGACTAGGCCAGACTTCATACTCCATGCCTGTTTGCCTCGCGCCGATGATATTGATGGCCGATATTGATGGCCGATATTGATGGCCGATATTGATGGCCGATATTGATGTTTTATTGAAAACGTTGCCGGTGGATAAACCAGCTCAAATGGGAAACACTTCATACAACACGACTCCTACCATACAAGAGTCTCTGACGGTGGAAAACCGCATCAGTCGTTTGGAATTAATTGTTGGACAAATCGGAGAGGCAGTCCTTGCCACTACCGAAACCATAGACCGTCTGGCTGACCGGGTCGATAACTTTGTCATTCAAGTACAAAACCAAGGGCAGCAAGTTCAACAACAAGGCTACCAGCTTTTTGCTCTAAGTGATGCGGTGCAAACCTTGGCAGAAAGTCAAAATGAGTCTCTAAAACAGCTCGAGCAAGTCACACAAACCTTGCAACAGCTTGCTACAGCTATTGAAGCAGGAGAAGACTGACTTTCCTCGCTCTTGACTTACGCAGCAACTGTACTTGTAGGGTCTCACTCAGGGCGATACACCATAAGGGCGTTTGTTGCCCAGTTTTGGGTAAGTTCTGTCAATGTTAGCCTAAACCGGCTCGCTCACCCTATCCTGACTCGGAATGCCGTGCATTGAAGAGTGGAGTGTTGTGGAATTAAAGCTAAAGCTTTTCAGCATGGTAAAAATATGCTACCAAAACGAGAGTACCCAAAACTGATTAGGAGAGCATTAATGCATTTTCCAACGCGGTACTTCCTACTTGTTCCGGTGACTGTACTGATGAGTTTATTGACCGTTAGCTGTAGTGGTAAAAAAGTTGAATGTCAGAAGATTATTGAAGTAGCGAACCAGGCCGTTGAAGAAGCTAAAACCCTAACTAATGGTGGAGAATCAAGTGATCCCGAGGCAATGCTCCAGGCAGCTGATGCTATGGAAGGGGCATCTCAAGACATGGAATCTATAATAGTTAAGGACGAACAGCTCCAAGACTATCAAGCTGGTTTTATTAAGATGTATCGCAATACCAGCAAGGCGACTCGTGACTTTGTAGAGGCTTTTAAGAAGCAAGACCGCTCAGCTGCGGAGGAAGCTTTGAGCAATTTGCAGAAAGCCACCACCCCAGAACCAAAATTAGTGGCGGATATTAATACCTACTGCTCAGCTAACTAGCGGGTTGAAACAGTTAATAAAACCCTATTATTACCTCGACGTCTTTATTGCCAGATAGGTTGTTTAGATGTCTTGTGGTGGGCTGACTGCGCTATAGAATCGCCGTCTAGAGCGCAGCTGAAAAACCCTATATTTTTATATCCTGGTTAGGCAATACCCAAAATACCGTATCTGTTAGGTCTATAGTAAATTTACCATTCAACTATATGGTATTTTTCGTTTGTCAAGTACTGTCAGTAGTATATTTAAACAATCTGCCTTTGAGATCTAGTCAGTAATCTCGGAGTTTTTCAAACCCCACGTTTGAAAACGGGGGCTTGAAAAACTCATAGCTGACCCGCCTGAGTCCTTGGGCTTTGGAGCACGCTACGCGAATGACTTCGCTCAGGGCTACGTTTAAATCGCCATCACACCCTTGGATACGCAGCCAGTCCTCTGCTCTGTGGCTCAAGGTTAAACAGTTGTATCGAGATTAAGACAGTGCTTTGAGCGTCAAAAACGATTTAAACATGTTTCTTGGCTAACTTAACCCTAGAAATAGGAGACAAACACGATTATGCGTGTTTTTGTAATCGACAAAAACCTTAAACCATTAGACCCTTGCCGCCCTGCTAGAGCTAGATTACTGCTAAGACGCGGTAGAGCAAAAGTCTATCGTAAGTATCCGTTTACTATCATTATTTTAGATTTAGAGGAGGAAAACTGTGTTACTCACAAACATCAATTAAAGATTGACCCTGGAGCCAAAACGACAGGATTTGCCATCCTTGCGCTTTGGGGCAGGCTACGGGAACAAAATAACGTTGTTATTTGGGGTGCTGAACTCACTCACCGAGGCTTTCAAATCCGAGATGCTTTAAGCTCAAGACGGCAGTTAAGACGCGGTAGACGAAACCGTAAAACCCGTTATAGAAAGTCTAGGTTTCTTAACCGAACCCGCCCCGATGGTTGGTTGCCACCGAGTCTCATGCATCGGGTTCTCACCACAATCACTTGGGTTAAAAAGCTGATCAGATTCTGTCCTATATCAGGCCTTTCTCAAGAGCTAGTCCGGTTCGATATGCAGAAAATAGAGAACCCTCAAATCAACGGTTATGAGTATCAACAGGGGAAATTGCATGGTTATGAGGTCAGAGAATATCTGTTAGAAAAATCGGGTAGAAAATGCGGATATTGTGGTGCAATTGATACCCCGTTAGAAGTCGATCATATCACGCCTAAATCAAAAGGCGGTTCTAACCGAGTTTCTAATTTAACAATAGCCTGTCACGACTGCAATCAAACTAAAGGCAATCAAGAAATCGAACAGTTTCTCTCTGGGAAGCCAGAGGTTTTGAAACGAGTTCTATCTCAGGTTAAAAAGCCTTTAGCCGATGCCGCTGCGGTTAACTCTACCCGCTGTTCGTTGTACGAGGAACTGAAGTTAACAGGACTGCCTGTCGAAAAGGGTTCAGGAGGATTGACCAAGTACAACCGTTGTCGGTTCAACTTACCTAAAACCCATTGGCTTGATGCCGCTTGTGTAGGGGTTGTAGACAGCCTTTATGTTGAAGTTAAAAAACCTTTACTGATTGCTGCTAAAGGTCACGGGACTCGTCAAAGTTGCAGAACAAATAAATACGGATTCCCCACTCGCCATTGTTCTAGAACCAAGATTCATAAGGGATTTCAAACCGGTGACATTGTTAAAGCAATTGTCACCAAAGGCAAGAAAATCGGGACTTATGTGGGACGGGTTGCCACTCGAAAAACTGGATCATTCAACATCTCGACTGTTAACGGACTGATTCAGGGAATCAGTCATAAATATTGCAGCACTGTACACCGGAAAGATGGATACTCATACAACTTCTAACCAGGAAGCCCTGTCGGGCTGCTGTTTATGTAAGGGGGAAAATTCCTCCCCATACATCAATGACAGGGGTATCCATTTTCCCCCTTACCAACCCCAAATATCTAATGAAATATGCCTTGGTTCATGAGTGGTTGACTCCCAAAGCAACTGGTGGCTCAGAACTGGTAGTGCAAGAAATACTCAAACACATTGATGCCGACCTGTACGCCCTGATTGATTTTGAATCAACCAATCCCCAGAGTTATCTATATCAGCGCTCTATTGGCACAACCTTCCTACAGAACTTACCCTTCGCTCGTAACGGGGTTCAGAAATATCTGCCGCTGCTACCCTTAGCGATTGAACAGCTGGAACTAGGGGAGTATAATGTCATACTCTCCTCTTCCCATGCTGTTGCCAAGGGTGTCCTTACTAGTCCCCAACAACTGCACATCTGTTACTGCCATACGCCCATGCGTTATGCCTGGGACTTGACCTTTGATTACTTGCGCAGTAGTTCTATGGGACAGGGTCTTCCAGGATTGATCACTCGCTATCTGCTTCATCGGTTACGTCAGTGGGACGTGATTACAGCAAATCGGGTGGATTACTTTATTGCAAACTCTCATCACACAGCACGGCGGATCTGGCGCTGCTATCGGCGTAGGGCTGAAGTGATTTACCCACCGGTTAATATTGAACGTTTTCCTTTCCAGGAAGAAAAGGAAGATTTTTATCTGACCGTTTCCCGGATAGTAAGTTACAAACAAGTATCTTTAATTGTTCAAGCTTTTAATCAACTGGGATACCCTCTAGTGGTGATTGGTGATGGCTCAGATTTAGCAGGGATTCGCAACTTGGCTCACAAAAATGTAGAATTTATGGGATTTCAACCCAATGAGGTGGTTGAGCAGTATATGGCTAAAGCGAAAGGGTTTGTCTATGCTGCCTGTGAGGATTTCGGCATCGCCCTGGTGGAAGCCCAAGCTTGTGGTACGCCGGTGATTGCCTATGGTGCTGGTGGGGCACTAGAAACCGTTCTAGATATTCGGCAACATTTAGACAGCGGTACAGGTCTATTGTTTCCAGAGCAAAGCTCAGGGGCTTTGATTGAAGCCATGGAAACCTTTGAGACTTTGGCAGGAAAGTTTAATCGGGAAGCGAGCCGGTTAAACGCTGCCAAATTTGCCCCCAACATTTTTGCTGATCGCTACCTGACATTTCTGGAAAAGTGTTATCAAGACTACCAGTTTTAATTTCTCTGGTAAAAAATTAAATATCCTAGCTGGCTATGCGCTATAGCGAGTGTCTCGTAGCTTTATGATTATGACGTGTGGTGTGAATTGAAGGAGTGAGATGACTGCCGAAAGCCAACTTAACTCCGTCAAGATATTGCGAGCATTCGTGAAGCGAGGTTTTCAGCCCCTCGTTTCACGTCGTAGACACAAGAATCTGACTCGCTATCGCTTAGACGGAAATTTTGCCAAGCGACTGTTTGATGTGACCTTTTCCCTATCAGTTCTGATTTCGTTTTTTCCCGTTTACCTGCTACTGGCATTGCTAATTGTGATCAGCTCACCTGGACCAATTTTTTATGTTCAGGAGCGGGTGGGTAAAGACTACAAACCTTTTGCTTGCTTGAAATTCAGAACGATGGTGGAAAATGCAGACGAAATGTTGCTAGAGATGATTGAAAAATCCCCTCAGATACGGGAGGAATTTGAGGATAATTACAAGCTCAAGGATGATCCTCGAATTACTGGAATTGGAAAATTTCTACGGCTGACTAGCTTAGATGAGTTTCCTCAGTTCTGGAATGTACTCAACGGACAGATGAGTGTGGTTGGTCCAAGACCGTTAGTGCCAGAGGAATTGCCCAAATACGGGCGTCACATGGATAAAGTCTTGACAATTCGACCCGGAATTACTGGCTTATGGCAGGTTTCTGGACGCAATGACATACCTTACCACCGCCGTGTGCAAATTGATGTTTACTATGTCAGTTTCCGGAATTTTTGGCTGGATTTATGGATCATCGTGAAAACCATTGGTGTTGTTATTTTTCCCAAAAATAACGGTGCTTACTAGAGGTAACTGGTGCCTGCTAGAGGAGAGATTAGGTAATGGGAGAAATTAGGTAATGGGTAATGGGTAATGGGTAATAAGCCCAGTTGCCAATTACCCATTACTGATACCAAGTTGCTCTCAAACCTATTATTTAACCTATTATTTATTGCTTAAGGGCTCAATTGAACAGAATGGGGAGATGGGAGTAAACAAGCTCCTATCTACTACCCATGTCTTGATGCAGTCGCTCATGGGGGAAACCACGGCAGTCGCTCATGGTTAGAAG
>WTKN01000185.1 GCA_011524395.1 Moorena sp. SS36440bin_2 | reverse complement strand
CTATCTCCCTATCTCCCTATCTCCCTATCTCCCTATCTCCCTATCTCCCTATCTCTATCATCTCGCAGCCCCACGGAATCTTACGGAGATCGTCTTGATATTTGTATGTGTTTTGTTTTAATTTATTGATTTGTTTAGTTTTTAACTATTTTTTTAATAGTATTGAGTCTAATTTTATGCTGTTATTAAGTCTTTATATTTAAAATATTAGCTAATTAATTAAGCTTTATTTCCAAGGATACCAGTTTTTATTTGATAAATTAGCGCGATTATTCAGCCAAAAGAGGTAGATGGGCTTGACTCATCAATGGCTACTTTAACTTTTATGCTTTTGTAAACCCCTCTACCTAAATCCTTACACTATATTTATCTACAATCAAGATTTATTGGCTTGACAAGATATTGATTTATTGTGCGCATATATCCAGATAATCTTTAATTAAAGAATTAAAGATTATGTAAAACTATATTTTTTTTGCGGTATATACCCTAAATACAGCTATCTTTAAATTAGCAAATAGCAGTAATTGTTTATCTTGAATATGGGGGAAATACGGAATAAATTATGTAGCTTAAATAAATACGTAATCGTTATAATAGCCTGTTTTTAAAATTATTTACTGGCGATAAATTAGCGACTTACGTGAAGACTTACTTTAGACGAAAACCTGTGAATATTGGGGATAACTAAAGTAAATTACCCGGCTTTACCAAACCATCTAGCTACTTTCCAAACACCTTATTACAAGAGATAGAGTATGTTACTGCATCTACCACATTAGCGGTTGGGATGCAATCTTGACCTAAGTACTCACCTGATGAAAAATCACTTATCTAACTTGGAAGTGGTTAGAAACTTCAAGCCTCGTCAGCTTGGTTTAGCAATAACCACTTTCGCTGCCCTAGGATTTTCCATGTCTGTGCCTGGTGCTGCAGGAGAATTTCGTACCATTAACGGATTTGGTAACAACCTAAATGATCCGACATTGGGTGAAGCCGAAACAGAACTACTTCGGCTCCTGAGTCCTGAGTACGAAGATGGCTTCAACGCACCAAGAATAACCGGTCCGACCGGAAATGTTCTGCCTAACCCCCGTGACATTAGCAATACAATTGTCCGCCAGAGTAAATCCGTGCCTAATTTCCTCCGGGCCAGTGACTGGATCTGGCAGTGGGGGCAGTTGATTGATCACGACTTTGCTCTGAATGAGGGAGGGGCAGATAGGCCACCAGAGGATTTCATACCCATCCCAGTTAACCCGATTGACATTGCTACTCGTAAGCCAGATCCACTTGCCGAATCTCCTGGTTTTATACCCTTTGTTAGGGTTCCTGCAGCTGAAGGCACTGGCACTGGCCTTGGCAATCCCCGCCAGCAGATTAACGAGCTAACTTCTTTTCTTGATGGTTCACAGGTCTACGGATCTGATCAAGTGCGGGCGGAATTTCTACGTACTAATGACGGTACTGGAAAGCTCAAGAGTCAGATTATCAATGGCGAAGAGCTACTACCCTTTAATACTGCCGAATTGCCTAATGGTAACACTAACCGCGCTGGAGCATTACCACCAGAAGAGTTGTTCATCGCTGGGGATATTCGTGCCAACGAACAAATTGGCTTAACCGCAGCTCACACCTTGATGGTGCGAGAGCACAATCGTCTGGCTCAAGAACTTGCTGAAAAAATTGACGCTGGCGACCCGGTGATTTTGGAGAAGTTAGATCAGTCAGGACTTGAGAAAGGTGACTTTATCTACGAATCAGCTCGTAAGGTCGTCGGCGCTCAGATTCAGGTCATCACATACAATGAATTCCTACCGCTGTTCATTGGCGATAGCCTTTTGGACGATTACTCTGGCTACGATCCAACCGTTGACCCCAGTATCAGTCAGGAATTTACCAATGCTAACTTCCGCGTTGGGCACACTCTTCTCTCCGAAGAGCTTCAGCGCATTAACAATAACGGCGATTCCGTCGGAAGTATCTCCCTTGGTGATGCCTTCTTCAATCCCCAAGAAGTGATTGATAACGGCGTCGATTCACTGTTTTTGGGTTTAGCTTCCCAGGTGGCTGAAGAGGTTGACAATCAGTTAGTGGAAGGGGTGCGGAACTTCCTTGCCCCGAATGCTACTGGTGGCTTTGATCTCGCTTCACTCAATATTGCCCGGGGAAGGGAAGTTGGCCTTCCCGGTTACAATCAGGCTCGTGTGGAACTTGGTCTGGATCCGGTCACTGCCTTCTTGACCACCGATACCGAACTTGGCATTACTTCTGACCCAGAAATAGCAGCTCTATTTGAACAAATCTACCAGTCTGTAGAGGATGTGGATTTCTGGATTGGAGGAATATCCGAGGACTCCTTCAACGGTGGATTGGTCGGTGAACTATTCAATAGCTTCATCTCAGACCAGTTCATCCGCGTACGGGATGGTGATCGCTTCTTTTACCTCAACGATCTCGAGCATCTGTTGGCTTTGGATCCAGATCTAGAAAGCACTCGCCTCTCGGACATTATTCGCCGAAACTCAAGCATTAGCAAGATCCAAGATAATGCTTTCGTTGTCCCAGAAGACGTGCCGGAACCTAGCAGCATCCTTGGTTTACTTACACTCCTAGGTTTAGCAGCTATAGCGCAGCTCTATAACTTTCCACCAAAGCCATAACCCTGTACAATAAATCCATCGGTTCTATCGGTTTATATAAGTAATCATCCACTACCTCCATCATCTCTTGTTGCTCTATGTTTGGCAGGCTCGGAATCGTTAAAGCCAAAATTTTTACCCCACCGGTTGTGGAGGATTGACGCAGCCATTGAGTCATTTCGTAACCCTCCCTAGTTGGTAACTGCCAATCGATAATGATAGTTTCGGGCTTAAGCAAAGCAATTTGTTTGATGGCAGTGGAAGCATCGATCAACCAAATTACTTTATAGCCTGCTGCGGTCAAAATGTCGCAAATTAGGGTAGCAATCTCTTCTTGGTTTTCCACTAGGGCCACAGTGCCTTGAGCTTTGAGAGTTAGGTTCGACTTTGGCAGGGATTTTCCTGAAGTAGCTGGTACCATGAGTTGAGTGGGTAGCCAAACTGTAAAACAAGACCCCTCTGCCACTACCGATTCCACCTCAATTTTGCCCCTATGGAGTTCGATTAGCTGTTTGGTTAAGGCTAACCCCAAGCCAGTTCCTTCATACTTGCGACGGTAGGGGGTTTCTAGCTGCTGAAACTTTTGAAACAGTAATGGTAACTCGTCTTGGGAAATACCAATGCCTGTATCTTCCACTTGAAACACTACTAAGTGCTTTTCTGGCCAGACCCGTAGGATTACTTTACCCCCCTCTGGGGTAAATTTAATCCCATTACTTAAAAGGTTAAACAAAATCTGTTTAACCCGCCGTTGGTCTGCAGAAAAACAGTCCCTTTCTGGTGGCACTCGCCAATCTAGCTGTAGATTCACCTGCTTTTGGTAGGCTTGTTCGTTTAGGCTACTCAACACCTGATTGGCTAGCTTACTTAAAGAAAATTTGCTGATAGTCAGGACTAACTTTCCTGCTTCAACCTGAGACAAATCCAGAATATCGTTGATTAGTTCTAGCAGGTGTTGCCCATTGTCCTGGATAGTTTTTAAATAGCGCTGTTGCTTTTCTACAGGTAATCTTTGGGAACTGTCCTGACCAAAACACCAGCGCAAGAGTGTAGCTGCCATCCCAATTACGCAGGTCAGAGGGGTGCGCAATTCATGACTCATGGTAGCTAGAAACTCACTCTTAGCAAGATTAGCTGCTTGAGCCGCTTGCAAGGCATCCCGGAGTGCTTGGGTGCGTTCAATTACCCGTTGTTCAAGGGTGTTGTTTTGCTGCTGCACTTGGGTGTATAACTTCGCTTGATAGATGGCAACGGCTAGGTGTTCAGCAATTGCTTGGAGAAAGTTTTTTTCACTGTCCTGCCATCGCCTTGGCTCCAAACATTGATGGGCAATTAGTAGCCCCCACAGGTTGTTTTCGACAATAATTGGTGCGACTAACTTGGCTCGTACTTGATGTCGATGCAACAGTTTAAGTAAGCAATTATGAGTATTATAGGTTCGATCAACATCATCAACAGCAACCGTTGACCCTCGCTGATATTTATGTGTACAGTTCGGTACATGGGTTAAGCATTCCTCCTGCTCAATCACATTCAGCACTGATGGGATAGCATCGGAGGCTTTAGCTTCGTAGGTAATACAACCCCAGCCTAATTCAGTGGCAGCAGCAGGTGCTGACTCTAGTGCTGTGGGACTAGAAGTGTAAGGGAAATCAAATTGATAGATTACTAATCGGTCTACTTCTAGGAAGTGTCGTACCCGTTCAACTGCTGTGGTGAGGATAAGGGGTAACTCTTGGCTTTGACGGATTTGACTGGTGACCTGATTGAGCAATCGCTCTTGCTCAACCTGCTGGTGCAGTGCTTCTGCTACGGGTTGACAAATGGAGCCATAGGGATAAGCTGGATCTGCTAATTCTGCAACATCGGTGTTGTAGTTATCGGTGTTGTAGTCACACAGAATATCAATTAATGATAGGGTAAATTCGCTCTGGATAGCTGGATTATTGGGTTTGAGGGAGGCTTGAGCCCTATTGATTAGGTTGATAACATCCTCAGAGGTTTCAAATTCGGATGGTGAGGTTAGGTAGGAGTCTTTGAGATGGGTAAGAAAGTTTGCGATCGCATCCGGATCGAAGGTCAATCCCACTTGGTAGAGTCTCATCAGAGATTCATACCCAGTTAAGCTCTCCGGTTGGGCTTCCCCCCACAGTAGACAACTGAACTGTTCTGATCCGATCAGGATAAACCTTTGGCTCTGAGCCTCAGTAATCACCCTCTGATTCACCAAAATATCAGACTTTAGGAGTATTGCTTCTTCCCCCAAGCTTGAATTCATTTCGTCTAATCGCTGATCCAGACGTTCGAACACAGCCAAGGGCAAAATTCTGAGGAATTTTGGATTACTAAATAATTTTATAGGTGGAATTAACGATAACACCTGCTGCCTGGTGGGCTAACTTGCCTCAATGGTGTATATAGTAGCTTTTTTGATGGTAGTTTATTTTTGTCCACCTGCTAATAAGTATTGCCCTATTTTACCACATTTTAGCGTGGCGTGCAGCGTGGTAAGCGTGGTAAGTGTTGTAAACGTGGTAGCCAGGCCCAGAGAAAGGGTAGAAGTAATTGGTTTTGTTGGTTAATAAAGTACCAAACTAGAACGCGATGCTCCTTGGCCTTTGGGCCACGCGTGCGCGTTTGGAGCCGCTACGCGAACGCACTGAAGCAAGGGAATTACTGGGATTCAAAATTAGCCACGATTCTCCTGATTTTGTCGGCTGTAATATCTCCTTGATCTGACTTTGAGTAAATAGTAACCAAAATAATGTTGGTTGAAGTTTTTAGGTAGTAAATAAAGCGGTAACCGCCACTTTTCCCTTTTTGAATATTACTATTCCTAACCCTGACCTTAAATACCGTGTAGGGAATGCTTGGAATCTGATCCCCAATAATTTCACCTGACTGTAACTGATCAATAATCGGCTGGACAAAAGGCGCGGATATTACGATACCGCTTGGCTAGATTGCTTAGGCTTCTCTTGAACTCAGGTGTAACCTTGATTTGGATTTTGGCTGGTTCATTCTGCATCAATCCCATCCCACAGCTGTGAAACAGGAAGTGTATTCCCTGCCATAGCTTCTTGCCATCCCTGACGAAAGCTTTCTTCTGCCGTACCCTGTGTAACACTCTCACGAAACAAACGAACTATCTGCAACAAATTGGGTAAGTATTCTTGGGGAGTTTGGTGTATTTCATCAATCACTTGTTCCAGTATTTCTGTGGTAGTAGCGTTATCAGCTACAAAATTTTTATCTGTCATTATCCTAGCTTAAAGTTAGCAATACTCTGATTACTATAGCAGTTTTGACTTGGGTTAGTTACTTTCGTTATCAGGAGTAGGGAGTAGGGAGAATAGTTTGGGGAGAGGGGATAGTGTGGGGAGAAGGGGGAGAGGGTAGATAGAAGAAGTAGTTGATATTGTCGGTTAATAACGGACCAAAATCAAACGCTATGTTCCGTTCGCGATCGCACTATTTTTTGAGTAATAATTGACTTCAGTAATAAAAAAAAAAGAATATAATAGATAAATATATCAAATTAAAAGTGATCAGACATGACACCAGAAGAAAGATTAACTCAAGTAGAGAACTTGTTAGAGACAGCAGCACGATACATTAATCGTCACTCTCAGACCATCGAGCAAAATCAAGCAGAAATTACTCAATTACGAGTTTCTCTGAATGAGACCTTAAGATTGTTTTCCGATTTGGCCACCTATCAACGTCAAAGTCAAGAAGAAATTCGTCAAAGTCAAGCAGAGATTCGCCAAAATCAAGAGGAAATACGACGGATTTGGGAATATTTATTAAATCAAAGCGGTAATGGACGCTCCGGGAATTAAACCTCTAGCGGTTTGGGGTGTATACATAAAATTGATGGGTAAAGGGCACCATCCCCCTGTCGTGATTGGCCTTTGGGCCACGCTACGCGATGCTCGGTACGAGCCGCTACGCGAACAAAAAACGTGAATTTTTTTTGCATTCGAGAGCAATAGTGTGATCACCTAGATAGAATTTAGACTGACAATGTGAAACATGTGCTAGCTACTCGACCTGGGTAGTCAGAAAAAGTCAATCAGGGAATCTCCATCTCATTTCTTTGTTGACGTTCGAGTAGAAACCTCGATGATAAACAATAGCTTTTCTGTGCTTGATTCCCAAACCAATCTACAACCAAATCTAAACCAAGAACACCACACTGGTGCTACTAGTCAAGGGATTGTGGTGATTTCTCCCCTAGATGACCTTGAAACTGGTGAAGATTTGGCTACTAATGGTAATTTGGACATCTACCAGCACCATTAGTGACAATCCCTCAGGGGATTTAAGGAATCGCATTTCCAGTATCCATGGCACAGCCATGGTTTCCAGCACCATAATTAACCCTAACACCAATAATTATCAGGTTACTGGTGCCGCCAGTGTCACCATTGGTAACGACAACCCGATTAGTAATCCGGATGGTGTTACCGATGAACCTGACAATCTCCTTGAGGGCATCGTTGGTACTATTACCAATCCCATTGATTCCCTACTTGCTTCCTTCCAGACTCCATCTGTGTTCACTTCATCTGTGTTTACTTCATCTCTAGGTTTTCCTAGTTCTAGGATTGATCTTGACTAGAGTCGTTCGCTTATTTGAGCAATTTGTGGGCATCACTGTCAGCCATGCAAAGCGCGAGTGGGGGTAACCCCCGTGAGGCCACTGCATCGCTTCAAACCCTCTTGACTATTGCATGCATGCCTATTCCCTATTGCCTTAGATTGCTATAGTGTTGAGGATTAGGTGTTAGGTTAATGGTGTTAAGTGTTAGGTTAATGGTGTTAGTTAGTAGTTAACGCCTAATACCCAGTTATTAATACCTAGTTATTAGAGTCTACTCAAGAAAAGTAGAGGTTAAGTTTCTCTAAAATACTGGGTTAGGTTGTTGAGCGCCTCTGTAGCACTTTCAATTGCAGAAGATAATTCTTCAATGCGCTCAGAGTGAGCTTTCCCTTCAATTTCTTTTTTCAGCAGTGCTTGTAATTTCAGAATCAATTCTTTTTGGTAGCTGACTGAGTGAGTAAAATCTGTGGATTCCATCATCGGACTTAACTTAATTGCCTTACCTGATACCTGTTCGCGTAGCGTGCGCTTAGCGCATTAGCTGACCACTGAATTCGAGTTTACCGAACCCAATTGTATTCAGTTTACCGTAATTTATTTCAATCTTAACTATAGCAGTTTCTTACTATTCCCGATTCCCGATTCCCGATTCCCGATTCCCGATTCCCAGAAACCCTGTTCCCTATTCAACACTTATTCATAACGGCAATCCCTATAAAGTTAGTGATAAAAACCGAATTGTCACTGCTAGTTTGAAGTCCTAACATAATAATTCCAGGCCAGAAAACCAGGCTGAATCTATTAATAAATTACAACTTGGAGGAAGAGCTATGACTCTAGTTCGTTGGAACCCATGGAAAGACATCAACACCCTACAACGGGAAATTGACCAGCTATTTGAAAATAGTTTTGTGCCCACTACTTTGCGAGAGTTTGGTCATTTTAAAAATGTTCCTGCTGCTGAAATAACCCAAACTGAAGATGCTATTACGCTGAAATTGGAAGTTCCAGGAATAGAAACTAAAGACTTGAATGTAGAAGTCACAGATACTGTTGTTGCTATCAGTGGAGAACGGAAAGAGGAAACCAATACTGACGAAAAAGGCGTCAAGCGGTCTGAATTCCGTTATGGTAAATTCCAGCGGATAATTCCGTTACCGGTTCGGGTTCAAAATACCAAAGTTGAGGCTGAGTACAAAGACGGTATCTTGAATCTGACCTTGCCTAAAGCGGAAGAGGAAAAAAACAAAGTTGTCAAGGTTAACTTGAACTAACTCTCTGGCTAGCTCAGTAGCTGGTTAGCTCAGTAGCTGGCTAACTAGACTTGGGACAATTAGTTAGCTACTGGGGCTTAGACTAAATCGTTATCTCAAAAAGCGATCGCTATCTCAACAAGCGATCGCTTTTTGTTTAAATATATAGCACTACCTATTAAGGTGTTTGACATTGATACAAGCTCAAAAGCTTTTGTACTAAACTGTTGCCTTTTGCCTTTTGCCTGTTCCCTGTTCCCTTTCCTATACCAGTTCTCAATGGGGTGGCGACAAAATTATTTTAATATTCAGCAACGCCGTCACTGGAGTCAATCGGATATTTTTCTGTAAGTTATCCGGATAACTCAACTCGGCTGAGAAAGAGAAGAATAGTAGATGCACCTTGATAGCCATCCCCCTGCAATAAAAGCGGGGGGTTTTTTAATTATAACCATGAAACCGATGAAACCAATACTCAAATCTGCCGCTACTTACCTAATCTTAATGATTGCTATGGTTCTATCTGCTAGCCCTGGCTCTGCGGAACCTGAAGGATTAAAGGGTAGCTACGTGGGAATTAGTAACGATGGCAGCACAATCAGTAATGATATCCTCAATCCCTTTGAAAATTTGCTGGGAATTGGCTCAAACTCAAGCGATGAAAGGATTGGTAGCATGTATCAAGGTCGTATTGATCTGCCTAATTTACCGATTTCAGTGCGTGGTGCAGCGTTTCTCTCGGACAAAGGTCGTGCTGTCGAGCCAACAATTACCTACGATGTACCGGTTGCCAACAATACTAACATTTACGTTGGTGGAGGCTATACCTTTGTGAACAACGAGGAGATCACCACTCCTTTAGGTAATCAAAATTCAGCCGTACTGACTGCTGGTGTAGAAGCAGCAGTCAATGACTACACCATAATCTACGGCAGTGGCAGATTAAGCCTTAGTGATGAAAACAACGATACGTCTCCGGTTAAATTGCAATTTGGTGCAGGCTATCGTTTCTGAAATATATTGCTCAATCCTAATGGTAGGGGCGCTTCCCTTGGGCCTTCATTTTAACCAAAGACGAGTCACTTGTTCCAACTGACTAACATCCTCCTGACTCAAAGCCCAACCCAAAGCCCCTGCATTGTCTTGCACCTGTTGTGCGGTTTTAGCACCGGGAATCGGGATTACTCCATCTTGAGCAATCAGCCAGTTAAGGGCAACTTGAGCTGGTTTTCGCTCATACTTTTCCCCTAACTGACTCAGTAGCTTTAGCACAGGGGCAATTTTTTCTAAACCACTTTTGCTAAACCGGGGGTCAATAGCCCTAGCTCCAGTGGGTTTGATATAGTTATCTATGGTATACTTGCCAGTGAGTAACCCTTGAGCTAAGGGACAGTAAGCCAGAATAGTCACACCTAACTCACGCGCTTTATCAAGAATACCGTTGCTCTCAATTTTCCGATGCAACAGAGAATATTGCACCTGATTCACCGCTAGGGGTATGCCACGGGCTGCTAAGTAACTATGAGCTTCTGCCATTTGCTTAGCGGAATAGTTACTAACACCAACTGCGCCAATCCGACCACGCTTGACTTCATCAGCTAGAGCATTCATCAAGGTCTGTTGGCTGATCAAGAAACTAAAAGGCATATGTACTTGGTACAGTTCCACTTGCTCGACTTGCAGACGTTTCAAACTGTCACTCAAGGCATCAGAAACTGACTGAGCGCTAAATCGCCAGGGTAAGGGAAAATACTTAGTGGCAATCTGGGCTTTCCGCCCCAGCTGCTTCATAAACCCTCCGATCAGGGATTCGGATTCTCCTAGTCCATATATCTCAGCGGTGTCAAAAAAGTTAATTCCAGCATCCAAGGTTGCCTCGAACGCTTCTTTTACCTGAGTAGTGCCGTAGTCACTGCCATAGTTCCAAAACAGCTTGTCTCCCCATGACCACGTCCCAATTCCCAAGGCTGTAACCATCGGACCATCCTGACCTAACCTGATCGTCTGCATTCTCAACACTCCTGCTCTTAACATTTCTTAATATTCTTTCAGTTTATCGTGGCTTAGTCAGCTATCAGCTTGGTTGAAAATTGTTCGCGTAGCGTGCGCGTAGCGCAAAAGTTGAAAGTTGTTCGCGTAGCGTGCGCGTAGCGCAAAAGTTGATGGTTTATAACTTACGTTTAAAGATTAACGATAATCTAGACTGAGCACTGACTCCCTGACGCATTCAGCTACTTTCGAAAACTAAGCTAGGAAGAAATTGCTGCAATAGAAGGCTTGATTTAGGAGCCTGAAAACGTTTATTGTGCTTTGGTGTGTAATCTGGTTACTCCTGTGCGGCGTCAATCCCAACAGCACTCTCAAACCCTTGACCAGGGGCAAAGTATGAATATAGAGTCATACATCAAGGTTGAGCAAGAACAAATTACACGCTCCCGCGTGCTGTTTCATAGCATTCGCTTTGATTTAAATCAAGACATTATTACAAAAATTAAACAAGCACAACAGACTGGTCACGGCCTTGATATTTCCGGAGAGTTGCTTAGTGATTTACGCCATTTAGCTCTGCTGGATTGGGAAAACCGCCTCCAGTCTGGATTGACCTTTTCTACCTACTATCTACCAGTTGATCGGTCACAGGCACTGATGCGGAGTGTGATTGCCCTTGATGGAGAAATCCTTCACCAGATCAAGAGAGACTGTCTGGAGAATCCTGACTTTTGTTGTCAAATTGCTGACGCTCACTACTGGCTGATAACTCAAATCTTGGCTCAGCTACGGCTGAAACCATCACCTAATTTCCGTAAGCTGGCTTGGGGACTATCAGGGCTGATGATAATCCTGGTGATTTTGGCAGTGCTGGTAATTCCTGGTGTATTACAGCTAATACTTGCTCAACCCTGGAGATGGTTGATAATTATAGTGGGCATAGTCAGCTGTGGTCTACTTCTAGTAATACTACAATGGCTGCTACGTTCATGTTTAATCAGGATTGCCCCTTGGATGTTGCGTCAGCTATTGTCCGGTTTGCTCTCGGCCAAGCCTGGTTCTAAGAAAATTGCTAAACGTATTCTGGCATGGTTATTGCCGTGATTAGTGATTAGTCTCTCATCTGCCTTTTCCCTTTTGGCTGGGATGATTCGTTAAGGGCAGAATTTCAACGATAATAGAGAGGTGAAGTGAGATGGAAACTATGTCAACAGAAGCGATCGCATCAGTAATCAATGTCTATTTTGCTAACATGGCAGCCATGAATCCAGGAGGCTGGGTAGAGATTTTTGCTGAAGATGCAGTGATTTATGACCCAGTGGGAAAGCCACCAATCAACGTCTCTGAGGACTCGGAGAAGTTCTTTGGACTACTGTCTAGCTTCTTTAATAGCTTTGACATCTCACAAGAGCAAATTTTTATTGCTGGCAATGGAGCAGCGGTAAAGTGGAGGATGCAGGTGTCTGCTAAGAATGGTCGTGAGGCTACTGCTGAAGGCATCAGTGTTTTTGAAATCAATGATGACGGTAAGATTCAACAGGTTTTGTCCTACTGGAATGAAGCAGAAATGATGGCTAAACTTAAGGGCTAATTCCTAAGTGGTGTTGGCGGTTAGCAAGGACACAACCTGCTGAACCAGCACCGACAATAATCTAATAGTTATAGAGCATCTTAGATTTAGGAGCGATCAGCAATAGGCTTACCTATGTGTCGATCAACGATCCATAAGGAAGCGGACCGTCCGTTTGGTCGCTGGGAAGTGTAAACCAGTATCCCATATGACCTTCTATGAACTCGGCGCGGGTGATGGAACCATTACCATCAGTGTCAAGGCTGTTGAAAGCCTTGTCAGCACGTTCGGGCTGGTCTTCACCGGAGTATATTGCCAAATACTTCCGGTACTCTTCACGGGAAATCTGACCGGAATGATCGGTGTCGATGAGATCAAACAAGACTTCGTTCTTTTGCCGACCCACTTCTAATGACGATTCGATTACCGTGACAGCCTTTGCGGCATTGGTAATAAACTCTTCTTCCCCGATCATGGTGTTGGCATCGACCGCACCCCCTCCAGCGATTACATACTGAAATAGGTCGTGAAACAGAGTCCGGATTACTTCGTAATTCGACGAATTACCTTGAAGTTTGACAAACCGATCCGCAATTGTTTCGTAGTCCGAGAGCGACAAAACCCCATCTCCGTTGACATCCATAAGCTTGAAGTAAGTCTTCATCCTAACAATCCAAGCACTCGATGACAAAAAGTCTTCTGGTGTCATTTTTAATTCGATAATAAAATCCCAATGTATGATATCAGTTTCTATCCATTGGTGAAAAATTAAGTTTATAAGCTAAGTCGTATAGTATGCATGTATTTCGTTATACAACTAATCAGCGTATTGATATCCTCGAACGCCCCCCCCGTCATTTAACGGTGATGGGCAACCCTCTTGAAAAACTTCAAGAACAGGCGATTTTAAGTTCCCTAGGCAGTCTAATAAAAATTCAGGAGGTGATCACTCCTGAGGAAATAGGAAAGCTTCCGGAAGGTGAAACCCTTCTGCTAAGCGACAATCTTTTCCTGACACCTGAGTTCCTTGACACTTTTCTCATCGCAGCTAGAAAGCAACAGGTCAATCAAATCTACTGTGCCGCAATCCTTACTTCAACTCAGATCGTACGCGACTTCGTGCAACCGTTATGTTCCTGTCCTGTTAATGACGATCTATTATTGTTAGGTCTATTCTACGCTCGCATCACCCAGCACCGAATACCAATTAACCTATCCATCGCCAAACCCATCCCCCTCGATCTTCTGGACGAACCTCTAGAACATTTGGCACTCCCTCCACTCAGTACCCAAAATACAGACAATCGTCAGATTGCTTTTGAACCACTCAAAATTTTCTCCGCTACTGATTTTGCTCCTTTGCGTATTAACACTTCAACACGTCTTGCCCTACCCATTGAACATTGGGTTCACCTCCTCAGCACAAATATTCCTTTTGGCATTTATAGCGACGCTATGCGCTTCCGGGAAGGAACCGATCTATTGTTCTACCCCTGGCTGTCAAATCAAGAATTACCCAAGAATATCCGGGATCTTGTCGTGATCAGCGAAGGATGCCAGATTGATCCATCAGCAACTATTATAGGTCCGACCTTCTTGGGCAAAAACGTTAGAATTGGGCCTAGCGCTACGATTGTTGCCTCTGTGCTGGGCAACAATTGCGTTGTTGGTCAGGGAAACCACGTGCGGCTGTCAGTATTCGAGGATGGAGTAATCCTGCCACCAGCAACTAACATCATACTCTGGTCATTCCTAGGACGTGGGAGCTTGGTTAACAGCCACATGCGTTTCTCTGTCGTTGGCGAAGATTGTTTCATCGGTGCCTTTACCTGTATCACCGATCGCATATTGGATAACTCACCACCAGAAAAAGATATCCTCTTTGGAGGCCGACAGGTCAAAGTCAAGTTTCGTGGTAGCGTTATTCCTTCCGGTTACTGGATTCTAGGAGCTGCGATCGGCAATCGCACCAAGACTGCCAGTGGCACAATCCTTTACCCTGGCCGCGAGCTTCCTCCCGATAGTCTTACCCACCTCCAAACAGGCGATAGCCTCCCCCTAATACTGATCAAATAGGAACCATCATTCCACCCATATTGATCTAAGAGAATATAATGTCAATACTTACGAGTCTTGCATCCCTCAGCCGTAGTCCTAACTACCAAACCAGAACGTGCGATTTGCCGCTACTGAATGAACTGGCTATTCGTTATGCAGATGAGCGCCCTTTTGCCGGTTTACGGGTTGTCTGGGGTCACTTGTTGGTATTTAACTCCATAGCAGCAGCACATGTACTTGCAATTGGTGGTGCAGAGGTTACTTTTTGCGATCCCTTCCCTAGTCCAGTAACCCAGCGAGTTGCCCAACAATTAGGGGCCTGTGGCATTCCAGTACTACCCATTGAGGAAGCTGTCTACACAGCTGATTTATTCCTTGATGTAACCGCTGTTCTCGGTAAGCATCGGCTACCCAGCGGTGCCGCTGAAATCTCCCGCAGTGGCGATCTCTTTTACAGGAATCAAGCATGTGTCACAGTGAGCATCGATGGGGCTCAGGTTAAAAAAATCGAGTGTTTTTTCGGTACTGGTGATGGTATGGTTCGAGCCTGGCAGCTTCTGAATCCAAGTATGCCCTTGGCAGGATTGCAGGTTGTCCAATTTGGTTATGGCAAAGTGGGGCGAGGTGTTGCCTGGCGACTTCGACAAGAGCAGGCACGTGTGACGGTTGTTGAACTTCCTGGTATGAACCGTGATCTAGCAATGTTGGAGGGATTCGACACAGTACTGGCTTCGGAAGATTTGATTCTAGAGACATCAATTGCTAAAGCTGATGTAATCTTGGCTGCGACCGGTGTTCCCAATGCTGTTGCACACAGTGTACCTGTAGCCTGGCTCAATTCTTCTCAGCCCCTACTAGTGTCTCTCAGCGCTGTTGATGAATTTGGAGACGAGATCCCATCAGAACGAATTTTGGGAGGCAAAGGTAAGCCCCTGAATTTTCATCTTGAAAGCCCGACTGCTAATCGCTACGTTGATCCGTCACTGACGGGACACTTGCTGGCACTAGAAGAAGTAGTTCGTGGGGGGACAGCTCTCAAACCTGGATTGAACCTCCTCAGGGAGGAAAGCGATCTCTGGCTGTTGTCACGTTGGCGACACCACTGGCCCAACGAAGATTTTGACTCGGCCTTCCAAACCTGAGTCCGATATAGAAAAGGAGACTGAAAACCAAGCTTATCCGAGTCGCCCAAGCACTACTGGGATTGATTGGGTACAAGCTCCCCCGGCTGAGAAGGGAGGGAAGCGGAGGGAATGAAAGCTCACGCATATACATTTATCCCACATTCCGCACTTCAAGTTGAACCTCATGTGAGGTTCAAAAAAAATAACCCCTGAGTCTGTTGCTGTGATATCACAGCTCGACCAACTAAGGGGTATCGATGACTGAATTGCGTAAGCTATTTACTACTATCCACAGCCGCTGTATGCGATCGCGTTTTTTGAAGGTTAACCAATGGTATAACTTCACGGTAAGCCGAGTTGGTAATAGGTGATGCGATTAATATGTAGCTGGGACAAGCAGGGCAAACGCATCTTGTTGTCTAATCCGAGATAGTTCTCAATCAATCCTGGCTTATTGTGCTTGTAACCACTTCAGAGTGGCGTGTCAAGCTTAGAATAGTGCAATTTTTTAGCAAAAGGCTTTAAAACTCGGCATCGTACCATTTTTATAAAGCAACATTTCAGGCTTGACACGACAGTACTTTTCACATATATTCCGTGTTTTGTTAATTTAGAATACACTAAATATATGTTACTCAGAAAATTAGATCATGATTCATGAATTATATCCCAGGAATTGCTAACAATTATTAAACAAATTTCTTGGCATCAGCATACTCATCAATGTTGGTGTATAATAATGTAATTTCTTGATTTTTATTAATAGTTTTATCTGCGATCAAATGTGACCATAAACCAATTTCATCTTCGATCCAGTCCACACGAGCATTTGGGTTTTCTGCGTGATTACAAAGAGAAGCTAAACCAAAAACAATATATCCATTCAAATTTTTACTTTTGCCATATTCTAACGGCTTGACGAAGTAATACTTGAATATTTCTGTTTCATTTATGTTTGGTATTTTTTCTCTAGAAAAAATACCAACAGGAGCAACTTCAATTAATGTTCCTTGGGGAATATGCTGTGTCGCAATAATGCCCCTTCCTTTAGTAGGAATGTTTTTGACTTCAATCATTGATTATTTCCAATTGATAATTTTTAACAATCAATTTATGTATATGATACATTAGTTGACCCTATTATTACATCCCAATCTAGCGAAATTAGCAACATCACCGTCCAAATCAACCAGTTAGACCTGACAGGCTGGTACACTTCAGCATTGGAGATAGTGGCCGTTACTTTTCATCTAGGCGGTTCATCAACAGATTTAGTTGTTCGTGTTGCTTGTGGATGGTTTTGTTACCCTCCTGACCCTCCCAACACTTGCACGCTATGAATCTTTTGGCTCCTTATGTGATTACTCCGGCTCTGATATTTGAATCCTTGGCATAATTTTATTACCATAATTTTTGGTGACAAGCCGTAAGTAATATATATATTGATCGGAACATCCCAATTTGGTCAATCTATCCCTTAGGGTTGAAAACCATAATTAAAAGTGTTATGTACAAAAATGGTATGCTTCTTAATTATTGATGATTGACGCTTGATAATTGCTAAATCTTAGCATTGCTTGATTCCAGGAAAGGAGATTAATTTAGTGGCAAATCAACTGAAACGCATCGCCATGTGGGCTAGTCCACGATGTCTTTCGACAGTTCTACTACGTTCTTGGGGAAATCGCCCAGATACATTTGTGCAAGACGAGCCGTTTTATCCACATTATCTTTCAGTCACTGGTCGGAAAGACCCGGGAATGGAGGAAGTGCTCAACCTTTATGAAACAGACTGGGTCAAGATTGTAGAGCAAGTGACGACCGGGTCAATACCAAACGACAAATCGATCTATTACCAAAAGTTTATGATCTATCGACTCCTACCCCATATCGACATTAGTTGGGTTCCCCAATTGACCAACTGCTTTCTGATTCGTGAACCTCGGGAGATGCTCCTATCTTATCTTCGGCTATGGCCTAATCCGACATTGGAAACCATAGGGATGCCACGACTTAAGCAATTGTTTGAAATAGTCCGTGACTATTCAGGTGTCATTCCGCCGGTAATCGATGCCCGTGACCTACAGGAAAACCCACGCCATACTTTGTCCTTGCTCTGCGAAGCGGTAGAGGTTGAATTTACAGATGCGATGTTAAGTTGGTCTAAAGGCAATCCAACCGATGATATTTGGTCTAAATATCAGTGGTATGACACGGTGAGAAACTCAACCGGGTTTCACCCCTACAAACCCAAAAGCGATGCCATCCCGGAGCGCTTTGATGACCTTCTTTCCCAGTGCAATGAAATCTACAGAGAATTATACAAATATCGCCTTGTGTGACAACGAAAGGGTGACAAACAAGCTCAGGGCAAACGCATCTTGTTGAGTAACCGGGGATAGTTATCAATAAATCCTGGCTTATCGTGCTTGTTGAGAATATACTTTCCAAATATAGTGTTTTTTTAATTTATAAAATACTATATCGTAGCACTAAAAAAAATATTAGATGCGTTTTCCCAACGTTAACCTTATAGTTAACCAATGGTATAACTTCAGGGTAAGATCAGTTGCTCAGACGTCAGACAACTAGTATGTAGCTGGGACTTGCCTTTGAGTTGTTACACCAAAAAAATACCCCTGTCTTGCTCTGAGATCACAGACAGAGGAATGAAGGGGTATCGATGACTGAATTGCGTAAGCTATTTACTACTATCCACAGCGGCTGTTTGCGATCGCGTTTTCGCAACGTTAACCAAAGAGTTAACCTTATGTATAACTTCAGCGGTTATACCAGTTGCTAAGACGTGAGGCAACTAGTATCTAGCTGGGACTTGCCTTTGAGCTGTTACACAAAAAAAATACCCCTGTCTTGTTCTGAGATCACAGACAGAGGAATTAAGGGGTATCGATGACTGAATTGCGTAAGCTATTTACTACTATCCACAGCGGCTGTTTGCGATCGCGTTTTCGCAACGTTAACCAAAGAGTTAACCTTATGTATAACTTCAGGGTTATACCAGTTGCTAAGACGTGAGGCAACTAGTATGTAGCTGGGACTTGCCTTTGAGCTGTTACGCAAAAAAAATACCCCTGTCTTGCTCTTAGGAGTCGCGCAAAAATAACTTACCTATTACAGGCTAATTTTGACAAGGATTTAGGAACACAATTCCTTGATCAGCAAGAGTTACAGCGGAGTTAAGATAAAATCGATAAATTTCCCAATCGTCCACCTCAGGGTATTTATGGTGCAGTGTCAGAGATCAATTGACAGCTCCCTATTTCATATGGGAATCAAACCAAGCCACGAGCTGTTCAGGATGCTCTGAAAAATAGGCATACCCTCGAAAACGCTCCGTAGTCTCTTCTACCCAAATGATTTGCTTATCCGGGTTGGGCAAGGCATCATAGAATCCTTGAATGGCCTCAGCCTGCATCGACGCATCGTTTCTGACCTGTAGCACTAAGGTCGGGATCTTAATGGCAGACACCTGCTTCATAATGTCATAGTCATCTAATCGAAATCCATAGATTTTACGTTGCTGTTCGTCATAGAGTTCAGCGCCCTGTTTAGGGTCAATGCCCATGCTCTGGCAAGATTTTTCAATCATGGCCCGCCCCAATACTGGCTGCAGCGCAGTCATGGAGATGATGTGCTCAAACTCCTGTGGTTGCTTGGCCATGGCGATTAAGGTTGAATTGCAACCCAAGCACATCGTATGCAGAGATGTCTTCAAATCCCGAGTCTCTGGACGACTCTTGGCGTATTTCACCGCACCGATAATATCGCGCCATTCTAGCTGACTAAATCCATTGGTTCCCGACGATGCACTCAATCCATGATCTCGAATGTCATAGGCAATGATGTTATAGCCTGCCTCATGCAGTGCTTTGTATTTGGGCAAAAAGTTAACTTCGAAACCACCACGAAAGCTAAATTCTTCCAGGTGACCAGCAAACCCGTAACGATTGCCCGGCCCAAAGTGGCTACAGATGATTAACCTATCGGAGTTTGCGGGTATAAACCATCCCTCTAACCGGGTTCCGTCAATCGCATTAAAGAAAATGTCCTCATACTCCATCCCATACTCATCAGGACGTCTATACACGGGAGTACGAATGGGCTTTGCCATCGCCTGTGCCATGGCTGTTACCGCTTGGATAATCTGTGCTTGTTCCATTTCACTCAATCTCTTGTTAGTTTTGGATAGTGTGCAATCGTAACCAGCCGGGAATGCCGCTGTTTCTTCCCGGGTTAGGAGTCGCGCAAAAATAACTTACCTATTACAGGCTAATTTTGACAAGGATTTAGGAACCCTATTCCTTGATCAGCAAGAGTTACACCTCTCAATTAGTATGCAGAAATGGGAGACTTATTACTGCGCAACTCCTTAGATAACAGACAGAGGAATGAAGGGGTATCGATGACTGAATTGCGTAAGCTATTTACTACTATCCACAGCGGCTGTATGGATACGCGTTTTCCCAACATTAACCAAAGAGTTAACCTTATGTATAACTTCACGGTAAGACGAGTTGCTCAGACCTCAGACAACTAGTATTTAGCTGGGACAAGCCTTTGAGCTGTTCCAAAAAAAATACCCTCTGAGTCTCTTGCTGTTAGATCACAGCTCGACCAACTAAGGGGTATCGATGGCTGAATTGCGTAAGCTATTTACTACTATCCACAGCCGCTGTATGCGATCGCGTTTTCCCAACGTTAACCAAAGAGTTAACCTTATGTATATGTTGATGGTTTAGCCAATGATCAGGATTTCCGGCAAGCAAGAATACCCAACAAGACCAGTGCCTGCACCCTGTGGGAGCGTCAATTTGCTACACTTCTGATCACATATTGGTATTGCCTCCAAAATCAAAACCATGACAGCTACACCACTTGCATCCATACCCCTAAGTGCGATCGCTAAAAAAACCCGTCAAGCTGCACAGAAGTTAGCCGTTCTCTCAACAAAGGCTAAAAATGAAGCTATTGAGGCAATAGCCCAAGCCTTGGAAGCTGCAGCACCAGAAATCCTAGCGGCGAATGCTGCAGACTGCCAAGCAGCTGAGGCAGATAACATTCCCAAACCCCTTTACAATCGCCTGAAGTTGAACGAAACGAAGCTCAAGGGGGCTATTCAGGGGGTGCGAGATGTGGGAAACCTTGGTGATCCTGTGGGCAATGTCCAAATTCATCGAGAACTGGATCAAGGACTAATCCTCAAACGAGTCACTTGTTCCTTAGGAGTTTTAGGAATTATCTTTGAAGCTCGTCCCGATGCCTTAATTCAAATTACGTCTCTTGCGATTAAATCCGGTAATGGTGTGATCCTCAAAGGCGGTAAAGAAGCAATTCGCTCCTGTGAAACCCTAGTCAAAGCAATTCATAAAGGATTATCTACCACAGCAGTTGACCCAGCAACGGTACAGTTGTTAACCACTAGAGAAGAAATCAAAGAGCTGTTACAACTAGACAACTATGTGGATTTGATTATTCCCAGAGGGTCTAATGCTTTTGTTCGGTTTGTGCAGGAGAATACTCGTATTCCAGTACTCGGTCATGCTGATGGAATTTGCCACCTTTATATTGATGCAGCAGCTGACTTGGAGAAAGCGGTAACTATCACCGTTGATGCTAAAACGCAATATCCAGCGGTTTGTAATGCCATTGAAACCCTGCTGGTGCATTCAGCAATTGCTCCTCGTTTCCTGCCCCTAGCAGCAGAAGCTTTAAAAAAGCGTAATGTAGAATTGCGAGGGGATGAAGCTAGCCGCCAGATTATCCCAATCTCGGTAGCAACCGATGAGGATTGGTCTAAAGAATACAGTGATTTAATTCTTTCTATCAAAGTAGTAGACTCTGTAGAAGAAGCGATTAACCATATCAATACTTATGGTTCCAGACATACGGATGGAATTGTTACTGAAGACCAAGAGGTAGCAGATAGCTTCGGAAATCAAGTAGATGCTGCTAATGTTTTCCACAACTGTTCTACTCGCTTTGCCGATGGTTTCCGTTATGGTTTTGGAGCAGAAGTAGGAATTAGCACTCAACAAATGCCCCCCCGTGGTCCAGTCGGCTTAGAGGGATTGGTGACTTACAAATACAAGGTTACAGGTAATGGTCACATTGCGGCTACTTATGTTGGTGAGAATGCTAAGCCTTTTACCCATCGGGATATATAAAAGTTTTAAATTCCGAAAGTATTGTTTAGTAATGCTTTGAGTATAATTATACTGCCAAGGGCACTTAGTAAGCGATGCAGCGCGGTCTTGGGGGAAACCCCCATGAGCGACTGCATCAAGACAGTGCTCTTGATCGATATTTTTGGAATTTTGCAAGAGGTCTATAAAAAAAAATCCCCAGCCGGTAGCTGAGGGACAAGTCACGTTGCATCTACTATTTCTTATTCCTTGATTAGTCTATCTAGATCCGGAATAAATTAGAAATGATTAAGCCAAATAGAACTGATAGATTGGTTGAGACAAGATTAAACAAAAAAAAATCCCCAGCGGGTAGCTGAGGGATGAGTCAGGGTGCATCTACTATTTCTTAATCCTTGATTGCTGGGTGCATCTCACTTTTGCAATTAAACAAAAATTCTAATAAAATTATCACACTGCCTACACTGCCCACCCTGCCTAAAATCCCCACACTTCCAACACTTCCGGCACTTGCCTTCTTTTTTTACAAAGATGAGATGCACCCTGATTGCTCTATCTAGATCCGGAATAAATTAGAAATGGGTAAGGCAAATAAAACTGATAGATTACTTGAGACAAAATTGAACAAAAAAAAATCCCCAGCGAGTAGCTGAGGGATGAGTCAGGGTGCATCTACTATTTCTTAATCCTTCATTGCTCTGTCTCGATCCGGAATAAATTAGAAACGCTTACGCCAAATAGAACTGATAGATTGCTTGAGACAAAATTGAACAAAAAAAATCCCCAGCGGGTAGCTGAGGGATGAGTCAGGGTGCATCTACTATTTCTTAATCCTTCATTCCTCTATCTAGATCCGGAACAAATTAGAAATGGGTAAGCCAAATATAACTGATAGATTGGTTGAGACAAGATTAAACAAAAAAAATCCCCAGCCGGTAGCTGAGGGATGAGTCAGGGTGCATCTACTATTTATTAATCCTTGATTGCTCTA
>WTKN01000208.1 GCA_011524395.1 Moorena sp. SS36440bin_2 | reverse complement strand
ACATTCGGTCTCTGCTTTGGAAACTGTGCTGTGACGATAGAACACAAGCAGCAGTGCAAGCACTTCGCAGTGGTTTGGTGAAGTAGATATAGCGCTACGCGCAAGGGCTTTAGGCAAGAGGCAAGAGGCAAAGGTGCGCTTTCCGTATTAAGAATTAAATTCGCCACGGGTCGCACCTAAAAGTTAACTGCGACAGCTTTTGCTGCTTGTATCAATGTCAAACACCTTAATGCTTAGTGCTATACCAATATTCGGTTAGTGGTTAGCAATTAGTAATTAAGCTTTAGCTGTAACAGTTTAATTGTTTAAGTTTAAAATTAAGCCAAATAGCTTATTAACCACTAACCAGTAACGCCTCTACCTATAGGTTGAGTTTCAGCGTTTTTTTTGTTAAGTTTTTTTTCTTTTATCAGAGTTTTCTTAAAATTAAGTTTATTTATCTATTCCTTTTGGACGAGTAACATTTTGATACTTTTGCGGAGCTGTGCCAATGATACCGAGAGGTTAAGTAATTCAGGACTTATGCGGTTAACTTGATTTCGCCCCCCTAGCCCCCCAATTCTGGGGGGTAATGATGTCAAAGTCCCCCGAGCGAGCAATCCCTCGCTCGGGGGATTTAGGGGGCAAATGCGTAAGTCCTGTAACTGTAATCCCTGCGGTAAAACAATTACAATCATTTAGGCTATTAAAAATGCTCTTTAAATCAGTAACATTTATTAATCAAGATAAATTGAACTATTCCTCTGGGATCGCTTTTGCGATTTCAAAATTTTCTGTATCACAATAAGAGTCAGAAAATTTACGGGAAGAAAAATCCACCATGGTCAACAAGTCCTCTTTTGCGATGTCACCTCGTCAACAACAGCGCTGGAAACGTAAAGAAACTATGTTTGCTCAGTTGTTTGCTCAGTTGTTTGCTCAGTTGAAGCAAGTGCCCTTGGGCTATTTAATGGGCATGGCTGCGATCGCAATGGCATTGGATCTCTATATCAGTACCTCCCTCACTCCTTTGATGGGTGTATCATTTTTGATGTGTCTAGTTGTGGGAGTGAAGTGGATTGGAGTCCAACCTAGTAATTCTGGGAATCAAATTCAACGGCTAGTTAGGAAATATGGTTTAGGAGCCTGTCTTTTCCTATTCGCTTTTCTGTGGTTTATGTTGGACTTTACCGCTGCGCCAGCCCATGCCCAGTTTTTCCAAGTCGCAGAAGATTGGCTAACTAGTGCTATTCCAGAAGTAGACGCAGATTTGGTGTCCCTGGTTTTTAACGTTTTACGAGCACTATTCCTCATTTATTTGGGTATTTCATTGGTAAAAGTAGTCAATGCTGCCCAACAAGATGATGACTGGAAAACCCTAGCCCGTACTCCAATCATCATTTTGATTGTAGTTACATTGGGTGATCTTTTAGCAGGCTATATCACTGGCACAGGAGCATAAACTACGCGCTTATCTAATTTGCCTGTTGAGTTTTATCTAGCTGAAGGGATGAGTAGTCAGGGTTTTATTGAGATTGAAGTTTTTTTCAATCACTGATAGGAACGCAAGTCTGATCCAAAATAGCTTGACCTATGGCAAATAACTCAGAGCAAAAATTCCGTCGTGTTAACCGAACTCTTGATGAAAAACCGAGAATTGGTCCTATTCCAGCCGATCAGTTTATCCCCTGGGCAGTAATTTGGGCAATTGCCTATTACATCATCAAGGGAGTACTAGGAGCTAGTTGGGTATGGACATCTTGTTTCGGAGTTTGGGGTATGTCTACTTGGTGGGTGCTAACTTCCTCTAGCCATTGGAAATTTCTTTCTAAGTTTATACCTGTACCTCAATGGACAAGAGGAATGGGTAGATACCAAAGACTTTTAGATGTTAAACGGGAAAAGGCAAAGGGCAAAGGCTAAAAAGTATGACAACAACTCAAGCTCACGATCAAGCTAAACAAAAGATGGGAAAGAAGCGGGTTGATGTAGGAAATGGTAAAAAGAAAACCTTAAAGCCGTTCGAGGATGACTGTAAATTAGCGAGTTTCCTAGAAGTCAGAATTGATGGGTCTGATGTTGGGGCATACATTCTCAGAAAAGGAGAAGCTTCCTATAAATTTGTGTTTGGTTTTGAATGTCGAGGCATACACACCACCTTACGCCAGGAGTTAATTGATCCGGTTTTTGATGCCATCGAAGCTGGGTTAAAAGATTTCCCAGAGCAAGAAACCCTCACAATTCACCTAACGTCTTTCACTGATGACACTGATAGACAAAATACATTGAGTCAGCTGATAAAGGGTACAGAATCTAATGAGTTAAAGTACCTAATCATGGGAGAAAAAAAGCGAATTCAAGACTTGACCAAAGGGGGAATTAGAAAGCCAAAAACATTGTATTTATTTGCTACCTATACCGTAGAATCAGGTCGAGAGGGAGCATCTGATAAAATCGAAGAATTTTTGATGACAGCTACTAAGTGGTGGAACGGATTCATTGGCAAGCTGGATGAGTATGAAAAACAGCAGATCGAGAGAGTGATAGAGATTGCCTTTAATAATGGCTATCAATTTTGGGAAAGGCTGTTGAGTAATCAAATGGGTCTATCGATTCGCCCCCTTTCTGCTCAAGAGTGTTGGAATTATGTGTGGAAGCGATTTAATAATACACCACCTCGCTCAGTTCCCCAGTTGCTTTCCTTAACTGAAACTGGAGTTACCGAGGAGGTTTACTCAGAAATCCACCCGGTTTCTCTGTTAATGGAAGACTATACCGCTATTCCATTTGCTGATCGACGTTGGATTAATCTCAAAGACCAGTATACGGCAGTCATGCTCTTTTTAGATAAGCCTGAGGGGTGGAGAAATAAAGAATCCCAAATGCGCTATCTCTGGCAAGTGATGGCAAAAGATGAAGTCTATGACACCGATTGTTTTTGCGAGATTTCCAAAGCGAATATTAAAACAGTAACCAGCAAAATGCATTCGCTGACGAAACAGGCAAATGTCTCCTCAAAATATGCAGAAGAGAAAAATACGATTAATGTTAAAGCACAATTAAATATTCAGAAAAATGTCGAGGCTCAGGCGGCTATCTATGAAGGAGCTGTGCCATTTAATGTCTCGGTTGTTTTCTTAGTCCATCGTGATTCTCCACAAGAGTTAGATCAGGCGTGTTATACGTTAAAATCTTATTTTCCGCCACCAGCTTGGATGGTAAGAGAGACCGAATATCCTTGGAAAATATGGCTAGAAACCTTACCGATTTCCTGGAGCAGACTATTAATGCGTCCGTTTAAGCGATCGCATACCTATTTAAGCCATATTGCACCAGGGTTAATGCCAGTAGTCAAAACCCGGACAGTGGATAAAACGGGATTTGAATTAATCTCTGCGGAAGGGGGTACGCCAGTTTTTATTGACTTATTTAAACAGCATAAAAACCTCGGTATTTTCGGAACCACCCGCAGTGGAAAATCTGTTTTAGCATCAGGAATTATTACCCAAGCCTTGGCTCATGGTATCCCCATCTCAGCTATGGATTATCCAAAACCCGATGGCAGTTCTACCTTTAGTGACTACACTGCTTTTCTCGGGGATAAAGGAGCTTATTTTGATATTGGTCGAGAGGCAGTTAATCTTTTCGAGTTGCCCAATTTAAAGGGATTAGATGGTAAACTACAACAAGAGAGACTTACAGAATACAAAGAATTCTTAGTCGAAGCACTAATGCTAATGGTTCTTGGCTCCACGACGTTTCATGACCGGACTTATACGGATAACATCAGAGCCATGTTAAGCTTAGCAATCAAAGCCTTTTTTGATGATGATCAAATCCATGACCGTTATGTAGCAGCAAATATCAATGGCTTAGACTCTCAAGAATGGCAATTAATGCCTACCCTGGCAGATTTTATTGATTTTTGTTCCTTAGAAAGATTGCGAGTTACCTCTGTATCTGGGGATATCCTTCAAGCCTTAGATCAAGTCAAATTGCGACTGAGGTATTGGATCAATAGCCGAGTAGGACAAGCAATTAGCCGTCCTTCTACCTTTAGAAGTGATGCTCAGTTATTAGTCTTTGCCTTACGGAATATTAGTAGTGACGAAGATGCTGCACTACTCTCCTTAGGGATTTATTCAGCAGCCTTAAGACGTTCTTTAGCCTCGCCGGTGAGTATATTTTTCATCGATGAAAGTCCCATTCTGTTCCAGTATAATTCCATTGCTGAATTAATTGGCAGATTGTGTGCTAATGGAGCCAAAGCCGGAATTCGGGTAATTTTATCCGCTCAAGATCCAGATACAATTTCCAAGTCTCCCAGTGCAGCGAAAATTTTTCAGAATATAACAACTCGCTTAGTAGGGAGAATTCAACCAACGGCAGTTGATAGCTTTGTCAATATTCTAAAATATCCTTCAGAGATTATTAACAAAAATGCCACAGAAGGATTTTTTCCTAAACAAGAAGGAATGTATTCTCAATGGTTACTCGATGACAATGGCATTTACACCTACTGTCGATTTTATCCCGGTTCAGCACTGTTAACAGCTGTTGCTAATAATCCTGAAGAATCAGCAATTCGTCAGACAGCAATGCGCTTACATCCCAAGGATAAAATTATGGCTATGCATTATGCTAGTAAAAAAATGGCAGAAATGCGTAATTCAGAAGTCCAAGTCGTGAATTCAAATTCACCCGATCCGAGAGCAGAAGTTGGACTTCATAATTAAGCCTTCAAAATAGAAGATGATCTAGGTGAGTCAGGGATACGCTTTTATCGTTTAGCTTTCAGTTTTCAGCCTTCAGCTTTCGTAACTATTCAATCAAGGAGTTCAATCATGGCGAAAAATATCACCAAAACTTGGATGCAGTTGTTAATTATTAGTACCCTAATTACAACAGTTCCTAAACCCGCCTATGCTTCTGGTGGAATTGTTGATAGTTTTGTTGGCTCGTTTGTTGAGGAATTTCAGAAGGTTAAGTCTTACTTTACAAATTTCTTCGATGAATTTACCAATCTACCACAAACCATAGACAACGATTTGAAATCAGCATTGGAAGATTCCATGGGAGTTTTAGGTATCCCCGATGTGGAAGACGTCAGAGCGTCAATTGAGGAAAGTCTCCAAGAAAGCGATTACCCAATTTATGAAGGAGACAAACTTGCTAATGAAGTAGAAAGGCAAGTTGCTAGAGCATCAGCCTCTCGTGTTCTTAGTCAAGAAGGACAGCAGCAGTCAATCCAAGAGCTACAGCAAATGCAGGATACTGTTTCACAGGTACAGAAATCAGCACAAACAGCTCAAAATCAGACAGTTACTCAGAATGTGATCAAAGAAGTCGCTCTTCAGAATGCTCGTCAAGCCGCCATACTCGGCTCCTTGCAAGCGGCTACCGTTGAAGAAGCGCAACGACAAGAAATTTCTAACATGCTCCAAAGCAATATCTCTCGTGCTTTGGATGGACAAACTCAGGCAGATCAATACCAAAAACTGGGTGCTGGTATGGAAACTTTGAGAATTACCTCGTTAAGTGGCTTGTTTTAGTTAGCTAAAGAGTTAACTGTTGACTGTTGATCGTTAATTGTTAATCGTTAACTGTTGACTGTCAACAGTTATCTGGATCCAGAATTATTCAATTATTTATCGATTCTGAAATGACACACTTAGCACTTAACACTTATTACTCCTCACTCACAACTATTTCTCTGATGTCTCCTTGGTCTAGCTTACCTGCTTGTCCCTATTCCTACCTTCTTTGTTTATCCCCATGTGTAGCGATCGCCATGTCTGTTTGTCCTTATATTCCGGATTTCCTCCGTCTGCCGATCTCTGTGAATTCCTCATCTACCCACTCTCGCCATTGTTTCAACTTTGCTGATCCCATCACTAATCACCTAAAGAGGTAATCATTAAATGATAGTCACCCCCAACTTAATGGCTCAATTTAGTAATGGAGCCTCTCAGATTATCCAAAATGGTCGTACCGGACAAATTGCGATCGCAGAAGCCATGAATGAGCTCTGGAGTGAAGTCCTCGGAGGTGGGTTGTATGCTGTGATCGCTACACTGGGGGTGTTTTTTGCCGTGGGAAGCTTAGTTCTATTCATGACTCAATGGGCAAAAGCTTTAATAGAATACGATGAGCCAATTATGTGGTCTGAGATCATCTGGCCCTTATTAGTCGCGGTTTTGTTAGCCAATGATGGAGCAATGTTAGCCAATGGCACCCAAGGACTCAGAAGTGTAATCAACAATACGTCTAATTCACTACTGCAAAACACATCTGCCAGAATTTCTTTGCAAGAATCCTACCAAATAGTAACAGAAAATATTGGGGCAAAAGCAGTTATTGATTCCTTGGTTTCTCAATGTGATTCTATCGTCGATGTTCAACAACAGGTGGATTGTTTAACAAATGCAGAGCAACAAGCACAGGAGTTTTCTAGAACATTACAACCATCATCTCAGGCATTACTATCTCAAATTGGTTCATTGCTGAATCCTCTGAATGTTACTGAACGAGTCGGCTTTGCGTTACAAACCGCAGTAACGGGTTGGTTAATGTCGATTGGGATGGCATTTCAGTGGGTAGCAGAAGTTTCGATGTTGCTAACCGGGCTATTAGGTCCATTAGCGGTTGGTGCCACATTATTACCTGTGGGAGCTAAGGCAATTTACGCTTGGTTAATTAGCTTTTTTTCCATCGGTTTAGTTAAAATATGCTACAACATTATTGTTGGTTTAGTCGCCACATTAATTGTTAATGCTGAGAGTTATAACCCATTAGTTTTTGCTTTTGTCGCTGGATTAATTGCCCCCATCCTAGCGTTAGTATTAGCCGCTGGAGGAGGTCTAGCTATTTTTAATAGCTTAAACTCCTTCAGTGCTTTTGTATTAGGAGGCTTGAAATAAATGGACAGCACGACTAGTTCTCCTCAGAATAAGCTAAAATTTCTCCAAAGAGGTAAGAAGAGTACTTGGTTATCCAGTTTCAATGTGACGGATAGTCTGGGGATTATCTTAATCAGCAACTTTGCTTACAATACCTTAATTCTGTTTTTCCTAGCCCTGTTGTATGGCGCTCAAGCAAGGCTAGCTAATAAGCCAGCTCCTTCCTTGGTGCAATTGAATACTGGTGAAACCACTGCGGTAACAACCATTGGTAATAAAGAACGGACACCAGAGGTAATTAAAGCATTTACCATTAAAACCATGAGTGACCTGTTTACTTGGACAGGGCGATTACCTGGAAAAGATGGCGTTCCCTTTTCTAACTTAGACTCTGATCCAGGAGTAGAAATTCATGGCAAAGGTAGGCGTCGAGGTAAAATATCTACTCAAGCCTGGAAAGCTAGCTTTGCCTTAGCCGATGATTTTCGTGATCCGTTTCTCTTAAAGTTAGTAGACTTAACGCCATCAAACGTATTTAAAGGCAAAACACAATTTGCTTTTGTTCCCCAATTTGTCAGAGAACCTATTAAAATAAAAGAAGGGGAATGGACACTCGATTTGGTTGGCACGTTAACCGTTCTAGATACTACCAATAATTTGCCCACCTATATTCCCTTCAACAAACAGATTCATGTACGGGCAGTGGAACCTCCTAAGTATTCACCAGGTCTGGCAGAGGATAGTCTACCTCCAATTATTGCTAAAGCTAGAGAGAAAGGTTTGGAGGTAGTCAGTATCAAAGATTTAGACTCGAAATAAACATGAATTATGAGTCGAATAGTCTTGATTACAAAAGTCCAATAATCCGGGCATTCATCGGTGTTAATACATCCGTGCTGTGCGAATCATGACTACATCAACTGGAATAATTACAGCAACTGGGAGAAATTATGAAGCTATCAGATCTCAAAGACTTTGATGTCCAAAGTCTCGAACATAAATCTGAAGAAGAAATGAGTAAAAAAACTCTGATTCAGCAGAACAATGGTGCAGAAAATACCGCCCCGACATGGACAGAAGAATCATTAGCTGAGTTGCTAAAATTTGATACTAGTTATGACCAAGAAAAAAATCCTAGCACTCAGGGAGTAATACCATCGACTGATGGTACCGCTGATTTAGATCCAGACTTAAATGTTACCCAAGCGGAATTCGCAAAATCCGGTTGGGCAAAAGGTGCTTCCGTTGGTGCAGTAACTGGGTCAATTGCTGTAGTCGCCGGATTAGTTTTTACAGGGATGACCTCCTTGTCTTCTAAGAAGAAATTAGTCGAAAAAGTTACTCCGATTCCCACCAGTGTTGAGAAGGAATCGGAAAACGCGACCGATTCTGAAATCGGACGACTGAAGACTGAATTAGCCCTAGCCAAGCAACAAAAACAGATTCAAGCCATTCAAGAGAAAAAAAGACCAAAAACAACCATAGAGCTGGCCAAGTCAGAAGAACCCCCATTACCGAAAACACCTGCACCACCTCGTCCTAGGCCAGGAGTGCGTTCAGCAGCGCCCCCTCCTGTGGTAAGAGCATCAACCCGTCCAGCACCCCGTCCAGCACCCCGTCCAGTACGGCAACCGGTGGTAATTCGTCAAGCTCCCCCACCCCGTCCAGTGCGGCAACCAGTAGTAATTCGTCAAGCTCCCCCACCCCGTCCAGTGCGCACAGCACCAGTGCGCACAGCACCAACACCACCCCCTGTGGCAAAAGCACCAACACCTCCGCCACCTCCTCCAGCCCCAGCAGCAAAGATAGATCCCATGGAGCAATGGCTGGCTTTGAGTCAACTGGGAAGTTATGGTTTGAGTTCAGGGAATACTCCAGAAGCGCCAGAGGAAAATGTGGCGATGATGGAACCAAGCCCAAAAACACAACCAGTAGCCCAACGAAACAATGGGCTCAGGGGACGCTCTACTATTGCTAGTACACACTCAATCCCAACTGTACAGAGAGTTTCCCACTCTCCCAATCCTCCCCAACCCCTCAATGGATCTCCCGTTATCTTTGCTGATCAAGTTGCTATCTCAGAAGAAGCGAGTATTTTAGCTGGCAGAACGATTAGACGGAAGCTATTTTCCTTTGGTCAAGAAGCAGCTGGGGAATTAGTAACACCAATTGTTTGGACAAAGTCGAACCTATCTCGAAATTCTCAACAACCAAATTTGGATGAACGATTTGTGGTAAGTCTGAGTGAGCCTCTAGTGGATGAAAATAACCAAGTTTTGCTCAAAGCTGGTAGCAAAATTGTCTTTCTCTGTCACATGGTTGATGATAGTGGACTAGTGAATAGTGATGCGATCGCATTAATCATCGATGACCAAGAATATCAGTTACCCCCAGGAGTGATTAGTCTCAGAGGAGATAAAGGTAATCCCATGGTGGCGAATGTCTGGGATCGGGGTTCTGGTGATATCGCCAAAAATGACATGATCGCCTTCTTGTTTGGTTCTGCTGCCAAAGTCGGAGAAGTACTCAATCAACCTGAACGGAGTCAAATTATCACCTCCAGTGGTTTTGGCTCAAGCCAGTCTAGCACCTTCACTAGTCGAGACCGCAACCTCTGGGGAGCAGTGCTTGAGGGAGGGTTTAAACCTCTTGCTCAGGACATTGTCGAGCGTAATGCTTCAGCAACACGCCGACTACAAAATTTGCCCAAATTGTGGTACATGGGTGCCGGGAGTTCCGTACAAATTTTTGTCAACACACCCTTTGAGTTGTAGTAGCCTGTCTTGTGAATTCAGGGTGATGAATTCACAAGACAGACTTAGCTGATAGCTGAGGGACTAGATCAAGACAATACTTATAGCAGTCGAAGTAAAAGTTAAGACATATTTCTCTTCCTTGTTCCCTTTAAAGCAAAATATAGCGGTTTATAGCCTAATGAGGTAAACAGGATTTTACCCTCTTCTCTCTTCCCTGTTCCCTGTTCCCTGTTCCCTTTAAACAAAAATAGTATGTCCTAAACTATACTTCAATTGCTATAAATTTTGACGTTTCAATGTTTAATTTAAGGAGCTTATAACTAGCCATGAATAATTTCTTTTCAGCCTTGCAAATACAATTAGGTCAAGAGTTAAAAATTAAACCAGCCAAAACTCAAATTTTTTTACTATTTGCTTTATCCCTTTTTCTAGCTAAGCCAGCTTGTGCAGATCCTGGTAACTCAGCCATAGCAGTCAGACGGGTAAGTCTAACCTCTTATGGGCAATCTTCAGTACCTCAAAATAACCCAATTCCAGTAGCATTGGCTCCAGGATATGGAGTAAATATCAGTTTCATTTCTACTGGGGAAGTTATTGAAAAGCTCTGGATTGATAATCCCTCATTCGTTGCTGTTGATGTCGATGGTTGCTTAGATAACTTAGTTGCTAAAAAAAACTGTGAGTATAATCAGGCAACTGTAATTCATTTGCGCCGCATTGAAGAACTTGATATTCCTGGTATCCCAAAGACAAATAGCACACTTTTAACAGTAGTTACTCGTTCTATTAAAGGTAGGCAGATTTATCTATTTAAAGTGACTCCAGCTGACCAACCTAGCGAAGTAGTCATTGAGTTTAATAAACCTACGCCTTCCGTAGACTTTATCGTCGTCGATGCCATAGAGCGGGGGATATTTCGAGCAACCTTACAAGGACTTTTAGTCAAGGGTTCAGAACTCCATAGAAAGTTAGATAATTTCGTCGTTTTTATCAAAGACGGTGAGACTATTTCAACTGCCGCTACTCAAGCCGGTATTTCTTTAGAATTGGCAGATAAATTGCAAAAAATGGGTCGTCGTCCAACTGTTCCAACAGCCATTTCACAAATAAATGAAAAAAAAGACACCATTGAAGTCCTAACTAAAGAAGTCGTAACCCAGGAGAAAAATAATGAGCAGTAAGCATCAGATAAAATCCCATAAAAATAAACCTTGGTGGCAAATATATAAGCATGGGCAAAAAGGGTTTATTCTACTTTATTGGTTCGTCACTGGCTTAGGTCTTTGCTTTGTCCTTTCTGGTATTCTTATTGCTTCTGGATTAAGAATGCCAACAGCAGTCGCAACTCTTACTCCTGTTCAAAACAGTAAACTACCAGTAAAAGAAACGAAAATTGAACCCAAGGTACAAGCACAAGTAAAACCACACGTAAAACCAAACGTAAAACCCAAGGTAGCATTAAATGCTGCAAGTTATCCTCTGCAAGACTATGTGCCAACCACAGCTTGGGAGGGAACTAAATTACCAAATTGGAATCAAGTCACCTTCGGAAGTTTTCCCGGTATTTCTCAAGGGGGTTCTTTTCAAGCGTCTTCAGACGTGATTCAAGCCGTAGGTTATGACCCATCAAGGACATGGTTAGCTGGTCAAACACCAGACCAATATATGAAATTAGGAGACTTTCAGCAGATATTTGAGCTACAAAATTTTAGCTTGAATAGTATTATGTCCCTAACCGGATTCGACTTAGGAAATTTGTCCTTAGCAGATTTTGGGTTAATGAGCTCCCAAACCTTAGGTAGCTTAGTAGACGCCATCCCTGATTTAGAAAGATATACTATAGAACAGCTGCAACCAGTCTTTGGTTTACTATCCATCAATTTGGCGAGTAGCTTTGACCCAACAGAAACCTTAGGAGACTTTTTAGCATTCTCACCCCACCTCAGAGACCTTTCCTTTGACACCCTTGACCTATCGGTTTATGGCTTAGATTCCCTACCTGGTATTGATGTTGCTCCCCTCGCTGCATTTAAGGATTGGCAGAATACCAATATCGCTCAAGTTCCTGGCTTATCCCAAGTACCATTTTCCCAATTTCCCAATCCGATTCAAGCACAAGGGAGCGCCATTGGTATTTTAGATATCGCCTTTGGCATAGCTGAATCTCAACGCAATAATACCATTTCCGGTAGTGATCAAGAAGGATTTAAAGTTCCCTGTGAAAGTGAATGCGCTCATATCGAATTAGCTGGTCAGCCAAGTATCAAAGGTAAGCAGTGGATTAGTGGTAAATATCAAGAAGTTGAAGGAGGTTCCGGTTTTTTAGGACAAATAAATGATGGGATGGAACCCACTGGTAGACATCCCTTTGGGGATGCCTTTAAGGTAGTAGTTTGGGATACATCAGAAACAGAAGGCTCTGCTGGTACAGCCTTGTTTTTCCGCTATTGTGTCCGTAATATGTTTGTGGATTTAGGGTGTACACCCTATTTCATCGGTCCTGTACCATTTCTGTCCTACCAAGAGCAAGACCCGATCTTTTTAGGCTTACTTTAGTCATTAATTTGAAAATTGTTAATTGTTAAGCTGTTCAGCATTTAGATTGGTATACCTAAATTAATCAAAGGGAATAGGGAACAGGTAATCACCAATTTAAATGCAGATCAGCAGCTTACAGGACTTACGCAAAACTAGGCTAAAAATACGATATAGCATTTATTAATGTGGTGAGGTACACAGGATTTTTACCCTATTCCCGTCTTGATGCAGTCGCTCATGGGGGAGACCCCCAAGACCGCGCTGCATCGCTATTCCCTATTCCCTATTCCCTGTTCCCTGTTCCCTAAAACCCAAGACTCTGTACCTCAACCAATTTAAAACAGCTATAGTTGTCTTCAATTTTCGATTTTCAAAGAAAAATGAACCAGAATACAAATCACGTTATTAGTCTACCTCCGGGATTAATTTATCAGCAACTTACTAAAGAAAATCTTATAGATTTTGCCCAAACTAATCAGGGAATCACCATCACCAGCTGTTTGATAGCTTTGGGTTTGCTAGTGATAATACCCGATGGCAAGAAAGGTCAATTAGCGACAGGCTATTGGGGAGGTAAAAATGAGAAAAAAGCTGCTCGTAAAAAAGCTCAGGAACAGATGGCTAATATTTCCAGAAACTCCGTTGCTCTCTACGTCGGCACTCCCGAAGACATTCAGAAGCGTCAGGAGCAAGAATGGATAAAGCAGGGAAAATTGAAAAAGCCACGGAAACCTGAAGCTTTCAATTGGTTTAAGCCTGCTGCCGAGTCCTTATATCTTCCCGATGCCCAACGCGGGATTTCCGCCATTGGAGCCAGTGGTTCAGGCAAATCCTTTTCAGTTTGTGACCCTTTAATTCGTTCATCCCTTGACCAAGGATTTCCTACAATTATATATGACTTCAAATATCCAGCGCAAGCAAAACGAGCCGTGGGTTATGCTTTAAAAAGAGGCTATAAGGTACATATTTTTGCCCCTGGTTTTCCCGAGTCAGATGTCTGTAATCCCTTGGATTTACTCAAAGATGAAGAAGATGCGATCGCAGCCGGTCAAATCGCCCAAGTCATTAACCGAAATACAGATTTAACTGGTGGAAAAGCCAGTGGGGATAAGTTCTTTGAAGATGCGGGTGATAGTTTAGTCGAAGGAATATTTTTGTTAACCAAGGCAGTTGGCACCTTAGTCGAAAATCAGCGATATTGTGATATAATGACAGCACAGGCAATTTTAAGTTTGCCTGACCTAGTTAGCCGATTGGAATTTGCTTCCCAGGAGAAATTAAATGTCTGGACAACTCGCCCCCTATCCCAAATCATTAGTATCAAAGAAAGTGAAAAAACCGTAGCCGGTATTATCGGAATTGCTCAGAGAACCTTCCAAAAATTCTTGAAAAAAGACTTTATGGGAGCATTTTGTGGAAAAACAACCTTACCTTTAGATTTAGAAGGAAAACAACTCATCGTCTTTGGGTTAGATCGAAATAACCGGGATATTGTCGGACCACTATTAGCAACAATCCTCCATATGGTTATTAACCGAAATGTCTCCCGAATTAAACCTCGAAGAGACCCTCTAGTTGTTTCCCTAGATGAGCTACCAAGTTTGTACTTACCCCAGCTAGTAAACTGGTTAAATGAAAACCGAGAAGATGGGTTTTGTGGTATTCTAGGCTATCAAAACTTAGGACAATTAGAAAATAGGTATGGCAAAGAGCTGACCAGAGCTATTCTAGGAGGTACAGCTACAAAGTTCATCTTTAATCCCCAAGATCCAGACTCCGCTAAAACCTTCTCTGACCTATTAGGAGAGTTTCAAATTCATTTCAAATCCAAATCCAAGAGTAGTGGTACAGGGGGCAGTTCTCACTCTAAATCCGATCAAAAAAACAAGCGACCACTTTTAGAGCCCGCTCAGTTTATTAAATTACCTACTGGTAAAGCAGTCATCATCAATCCCGCGTATCAAAGAGCCAAAGAAAGCTATGTGCCTTTGTTAGAACAAATTCAAATTCCTGAGTCTGATCTTAAAGAGCAGGAGTGGTCAGAAAATTTATGGGAGAGTATTCGAGAGCATTTAATTAAAGTCAAAAGAGCATCTCACCGAGTTTCTAATCAGCAAAGGGTGCGTCAACTTAAGGAGAGAATGGCATTAGTCGAGCAATTATTTCCATTGCCAACAGATGGCCCTAGACAAGCACCAGCATCATTTTCTCCTACCCCAGCATTAATACCAAACTCTGGATCTAGCTCATCCACGGCAACTTCTCATTGGCCTCCACGTCTATCTGATCAAGATGTCTCACCAGACCTTCTCGAAGGAAGTTTTTAATGAATTGCTTTCGTAGAGATTAAAGGTTACAGGTTACAGGTTACAGGTTACAGGTTGCAGGTTACAGGTTGCCATCTGATAACTGGAAAATTGTGTAATTGGAGGAAGCCATGTTTTCTAACAATAAAATAAATCCTGTAGAGGATTTAGATAGGGCAACAAATAACTTATCGGATTTACCTTCATTACCCATCGACTATTTTCCTAATGTGATTGAAATTTTTGATCAATATGGATTATTAGCTGGCGTAGTGGTGTCCAAAGGCATACCCTATGAAATGCCTAGGCACAACGATCAGATCAGTGACTACAATGCTTGGTATTTCGATGGACAGCTTTGCGTGTTTTATCGAGGAAAAAATATTTTGCTTGATCGCACTCAGAACTTACAGCACCGAGCAGCAATTTTTGGAGCCTTAGGGTTGGGAGCGTTAGGAGTTTAAAACCATGGCAAAAGTAACAATAGTCAGTGAGTCCTATGTATCATCTTTACAAGGACAATACCAAGGTGTCATTTCCAAATGGTCAAGTGGACTGGCAGCCTTTAGGCAAAAGCAGCAGCAAAAGCAAGAACAAAATCGACAGGGTCAACAACTCAATGGTCAGGTATACAATAGTAATCAAGAGCCTGAAATTAAAATTACCGACGGTGATCAAGTAGTCTATGGTAAAGATGGAGATAGGTTGGTCAATGACTTAAACTCAGACATCATTGGTCAGTTGACTTTAGCCAAAGAGTCATCTGTAGGAGAGATGGTTGGGGTGACCAATAAAAAAGTAGAATTGGATGGAATCGTTATTTTACAAACCAATGATGAAGGTGTTGTAAAGGTTAACGCTTTTGATGAACAACAACTACAGGGGCAACAACAAAAGGTATATAGTCCAATTCAAGCACAAAACCAAGCTTTAAAACCAAAAGTCCAACCCGTAAAATCTAATACTGAAAACAGAGGTGGATTATATTCAGTACGACGGTCAGTGCAGGCTTTAGAGGATACACCACTAAAGAAGTTTTTGCAGTCCCAGGTTAATGAGATGCGTATGCTTCGTAGGGCTCAAAAACAAAAACAAGAAGCTATGCAATCGGAGTTTCTATCTGAATTGATTGAAGCGCGAATGCTTGAATCAAAACAGCCCAGTTGGTGGGAAAAGGTTGTTTCACCGATTTCAGAAAAAGTAGAAAAAGTCAAAAATGCTGTGTCTAACTACCATGAGACATCCCGTCAAAAAGAAGCTGCTGCTACCTTAGTGCGCTTAATCAATTCCCAAGCCTCACCAGGACAAGATACCTATGAATCAGCAGATTATACGATTCATCGCAAGGATAATTCTTATGCAATGAGGGACAAAAAAGGTAAGGAATTGATCAAGTTTCGCGCTGGTGCTATGGGGGTCACTGTACAGGGAGAACCCAAACTAAATGAACAGCAATATCAAGAAATTTCACAGGTTAAAAAGCAGTTAGATTGGGGACAGAAACCTGAGGGAAAATTTCAGCAATTAGGAGCGTCTGAGGCTGACTACTTTAGTCGTGTCAAGGCAGTTGCAGATACATTGGTCGAATATGCCCAATCACAAGGAAATACTATCCAGGTTGAAGGTAAACTCAACTACAACTGGAGAGCAACTCCCAATGGCGATATCACAATTGCGGCTAAGGACAGACGAGGAACCATCTTTTCACAGCAGAAAGGACAATTCATGTCCCAGATGACACAACGGGATTTATCCTACTTTGAGCAAGCCTTAAAACCCTTAATGAGCCAAGCGCCACAACGACTAGTTCAGCCCTCTCGATCATCAGTGCAGTCTCTAAAATCTCAAAGCCTAGGTGCTCCTAACCCCTTTGCTCACTCCAGTCTAACAGCACTGGCTTCAAGCAATGGACAGGCTTTTCAACCGCCAGCTAAAACACCTATATCCCAACCGATTAATCTCAAACAGAAATCAAAGGAGCTATCTTTGTAAGGCTTTTTGTTAACTGTTAACCCTCAACAATAAACCACCTGAACTATAGCATTTTTAATTTTATCGAAATTTTTGGGACATAACCTATTTGGAAAATGCTATAGTTTCATTTTGAATCAATAACGTTTGCTTGAGAATGAAAATACCCGAATTTGGTACATTATTAGAATGCTATAGAGCAGTATCTATAGGAATTCCCTTGATTGAAAGACATAATGTACTCAGGTGGATTTGTCAGAGTCTTACCCAGGATGGAGTATTCCTAGTTTACCTCTGGAATTTAGCTAGTTGTGGATTTCAGAAAATTGAATGGGATGGAAATTCTCAAACCTTAGAAAGTTCAATGGTTAATGTCCTAGAAGAGCGTGAGCCATTTTCACAGGTTGTTGAAGTATTTAATTTTTGCGAAGCCTATTCTGGTAAAGCCTTATTTATCTTAGAAGATTTACCGTCTTTACTCGATAGTGCTGACAGTGGGCAAACCATAACCATCAGAACCTCATTGTCTAATATTCTCTACAACTTTGGTCTATCAAGGGATAAGTTTCTAATTCTTTTGGATACGGGGGAGAATGAGTTACCTCGAATTTTAAACTCAATTATTCCTGCTGCCGAATTTCCTTTTCCAGAGCCCAAGCAAGTCACAGCATTATTAAAAACTCATTTAGTAGAATATGGTTTGGCTGACGAGGAAACCCCTCTAGACGATAGACTAGCTCGGTCTATCGGGGGATTGACTCCAGAAGAAATTCGGATGGCAGTTAAACTGGCGGCGAAAAAAAATAAATGCGCTCCCATAGTGTCTCGCCTGTTAAGCGATGGGCGTTTCGGCAAAGCCGACGCTTCGCGTTCGCGAAGCGTGGCCAAAGGCCTCAGCCCCGCTTTCAGCGAACGCTCTCAAGAGCGCGCCAAAGGCGAACGCAAACAATTTCATATAGCACTCAACAAAGCCCAATCTCAATCAGACTTAGCCAAGCAATTAATCAATTACAAAATTCACAGACTCAAAGGATTTGGTTTAGAGTTCCTCAAACCTGATGTTGGGGAATTTGGGGGATTAGATAAACTGAAACAAGCCTTGGAATGGGTGAAACAAGATTTTTCTGATCAAGCCAGAGCTTATGGAATTCCATTGCCCAAGGGATGGCTATTGATTGGTCCTCCAGGAACAGGAAAAACCTTTGCGGCCAAAGTCTGTGCTCAAACCTTAGGATTTCCTTTAATTAGCATGGGAGTGGATTTAGTAATTGGTAGTAGTCCAACCCATTTAAAACGACTCTTGCATCGAGTTGAGGCCGCGAGTCCTTGTGTTTTATTTCTCGATGAATTGGACAAGTTTTTTGATTCCCAAACAAATAACACCAAACAAATTCTAGGAATTCTATTAACCTGGTTGCAAGAGAAGACAACTCCCACATTTGTGATTGGAACTCTCAACCGATTAGATGCTTTGCCTCCAGAATTAACTCGTGCTGGCAGATTTGACAAACTGTTTTATGTGGGTTTTCCCAAAGAGATTGAGCGGTTTGAGATTTTTAAACTCCATGCTAGCCGATTTGATCCTCGTTATCGGGAGGGAAATGGACCATTAACAGAAAAACAATGGCGTCGATTATTGAGTGCAACACGAAAATGTACTGGAGCAGAAATTCGTGCCATTGTAGAATCAGCAGTGCAGCGAGTGTTCCATCAAGGTCAGAGAACTCCTTTTAAAATTGAATTGGAAAATTTATTACAGCAGCGAGAGGCAATGACTCCCTTGTATTCTCAGGATACAGAGAGAGTTTTAGCAATGGAAAATCGAGCAGAAGGGGTTTGTAAGCCTTCCTCTTCACCAGATAAATCAATTTTTGCTAGGGAAATAACTACCTTGTGGGGAGAACGATTAAATGTTGGCTCTTAAGTGATATTATCTCCGGATAATTATCATGAATTCCACTGGTTAGCATCTCCCCATCCAGACTTGATATGATATCTAGTTAAGGGTAATGGGTAATGGGTAATGGGTAATGGGTAATTGTGATTACTCTACTACCATTACCCATTACTGATTAAGCCTTACCGATGACCAGCCAGTTTAATCAAGGATGTTTATCCCTTGATTAGGTGTCAATAACTGCAGATTAAGACTTAAATTTCAGCAGAGAATTTATCCCCAGTTTGCTGCAAGACGATAGAAGATAGACAGCTTTGGTATTGCCTTTAAGGGCAAAATATTCCCAAATTTGAAGACAATCTCCTAAACTCATAGTTTTCATTATCCCTTGAGTTTCTGTATAACAGTATAGTATCTTACCCGAAAAACCTTTGGCTTTCAATTTTTTTATTTTTCTCCTTGAGTTAATGATTCCCACTAGTAAGGCAACTGATGAGCCAATGGCATCCATTGCAGCAGATAAACTAACTCGAAACTCCTGATCATCTTCTGTCTTTAATATTTCTAATTGGGATTGACCAATTGTAATCCTAGTCGGGGTTGCTTGTAGCCAATCTGAATCTTTGTTAATTAAGTTTACCCTTGGTTGGATTAATTGATTTGGGTCTTTCTCTAATTGTTCAATGAGTTGCGTTAAGCAAACTGTTTGATTTTTATCCAGGTAGCTAGGGATGAGATTGTCTGAAACTAAATATTTCCAATAAGCCAGTAAGCTGTTGAGAGGATAAACAGTCAATTTTCTCTGGGAAGGAGCAGTAACCCATAATTTTGGATAGCCATTTTCTTCAATAAATTGTTGAGCTTGTCTTGGAGACTGTCTAATCGGTATAGACATTTGCCGTAAGCTAAAAACAATTTGGTTATCAAGGCTATAAGCTCCTAGGGTAACTTCCTCTAATTGAAGACAAATATGATCTACGTGGGGATAATCCAAAAAGTCATCATCAATTATCTGAGGATCAGTGTGATGAGTTTCAGCACTTAGGTGGGTCATAGCCATAAATTCCTTCTTCTAAATCCCTTGATTTAATAAGCACATGGGCGTAGCACGTTAGCTAACTGCTGAATGCTTACTGATTTAACGTGTTCAAGTTTTTGAATGTTTCTGTTTATTGGTAGTACTATCGTGCGCAGAGCAACGGATTGATTATGTACATATAACCCCTTATAGTAACGTTCCTTTTTTCAGAGAATTTTTATCGTTTCAGGATTTTAACGTCTTTATGTCACAAATATTTACAATTATTGTTATTCTCGAATTTTATGGCTATTTATAAAGAAGTAAGCAAACAAGGAATTAGGGAAATGGTAGGAAGTAATCTTTCTCAAGAACACCTCTCCCACATCAAGCAACCTGAAAGTATGTCAGATTTAATTGACGAGAGGGATAAGACGGATTACTCTCTATTGGAAAAGCTGTTAGAAGGACGTTCTGATAGCTTTAAGGCAAAAATTTTAGATTTAGTTGTTGTGACAGAATTGGACGCTAATGACCCGCTATTCTTATTTTTGGTAGCAACGTCCAGTTTGGAAAAAATGTTAGCAGATACTCCTAAATCCTTAGAGCAGTTATTCCGAAGTTGGGAAAAGGATATCCAGCAAATGATTGATGTCGTGGGGCAATCCACCGTGGATATTCACCGCCAAGAAATTTCTAAAGCGATAGCGTCTGCCATAGAGCAATCAAAGGTAACCCTAGAATCCAAGTCACAAAGACAGCCCTGTTCCTATCCACCCAAAGGGTCAATGGATTTTCCGGTTGTTAAGGCATCTCCAATGACAAACATTACAGCCATCTGTGGAGCTGTGGTTTTGTCATTGCTTTGTGGACTAGGAGCGGGTTGGGGGCTATCTGAGTTAAGTCAGCCCAAATTAGACCCCAATGGTTCTAGACACCTAACCCTAGACGAAGCAGCTACCTTAAATTGGGCAATCAGTAAAGAGGGCAAATTAGCCAGAAATATAACCAAGTGGAATGCGGGCTATTTGGATAACTTACAGTGTCAAAAGGATGCCATAGAGGCAGGAATCCGGTTAAACTTTGGGGGCAAAAAAGCGACTAGCGGCTATTGTCTACTGTGGGTCGCCCCTCCCAGCCAGCGCAAGTATATACAGGAAAATAAGTAAGTGACCCCTATGTTATCGGTATTTTGATAGAGATTAGTGTCGGTTTTGTGGGAATGGCTAATAGGTACGAGGCTTATCCCCACCAAAACTACCATTCCGATTAGGAATTAGTCACTGCTAAATTTTTATGATGGTACTCCATAGCTTTGGTGTAGTTTCCTTGAGAGTAATAAGCAGCTTTCAGACTAGCTATGGCTTTTTTTGCTGCCTTCCGGTCACCGATGGCTTGGGCAATACTCAAGCGTTGTTCATAGTATTCAACCGCTTGACCATAATTGTCTAAGGCATCATAAGCCTTTCCCAAGCGACCTAAGGCTTGTTGCTCTAGACGGCGATTACCTATTTGTTGAGCTTTAAGCAATTGCTGCTGAATATAGTAAATCCCTTGAATATAATCTCCTAGTGCCAAGCAAGCATTACCCAGCTTGCCCAGAATCTGTCCTTGTAGGGGACGATCACCCATCTGCTGTGCGATCGCAAAACGCTGCTCGTAATAGTCAATAGCTTGAGCATAATCACCGATGGAGTAGCAGGAGTTACTGAGATTTCTCAGAATTCGCTCCTCTAGCTCAGGTAACTCAAGAGTCTGGGCAACATAGAGGCTCTGTTGCTGGCAAGCCATTGCTCGGGGAAAATCTCCTAGTGCCTTATGGGCCAATCCTAGATTGTTCAAGGCAGTCACCTCTCCCAGTGGGTCTTGGAGTTGCCGCATAATAGTTAGGCTTTTTTGACCATAGTCAATAGCCTTAAGGTGATTTCCTTGGTGACGGTAGGCATTTCCCAAAATTCCCAAAACCTGACCCTCAAGACGCTGGTCTTTGATGTCTTTTGCGATCGCAAGACTTTTGTTACTATATTTTATGGCTTGTGGAAAGTTGTCCAAGGAATAAGCAGTCAGTGCCATACCACTCAGAGCTTTTCCTTGACCCCGTCTATTTGCCAATTGCGCATACATTGCTAGTGCCTCTTGGAACGACTGTCTTGCTGCGGAGAATTGACATCGCTGGTGCTGCTCTATCCCTTTCTCTAAAAGTTGAGCAGCTTCACCGGCGCGATCGGAACACGCAAGGTCATTAACATTATCTGAAATGTTGTTTGGTAATTTAGGAACGAAAGTTTGGCGTGTTGCCTCTGCTAGACGCTCCCTATATTGGCTGTCATCACACGGCAACCGGCTCTCCATTCCTATTGCCTCTTACGGATCATCAAGAGTTTTGTAGTTTTCTAAGTTTGCGCAACCGAGTAAAATCCTTTGCCATATATTCCGTTGTTTTGAATTGCTTAAGGTCGTATCTCATCCCTTGAGTGAGATACCACGGGGCAAAATGCGAGGATATAAAGGCTTTTGGATTTAGCGCAGCTCGACCTAACAGTACGAGTGCGGGTACTTGACTACCATCATAACCGCATCAATGCTGGTTACGGCAACTTTACCTATATCATAACAAATGATATACTAACTCTAACTTATGGATGATTTAATCTCAGCAAATAAAAATTCCTAGGTCAGCATTCAGCAGGTCAGCATTCAGCCTAGGGCTAATGGGCTTAGGGAATACTACCCTTGCCAGCTAAAATCGCTGTTCATGATCAGTGCAACACCTAGTAAAAGCCAACCATCAACACAACAATCTGTCTAAACCTAGAGAACTACATCTGTTCAACTACATCTGTTCAACTACATCACAGTCAGCAGAGTTTCTGTAGATGATGTTGCTGCTGACTTGGTAGTGTCTGGTGTGCAGTAGACTTCACAAGAGTTATTGGGACTTTCAATCAACTTCACCTTATGAAGTTGGACATCCAATTCAAGAATTGGTTGTTGCAACAACTGACAAATATAGATGGCAATATTTTCGGCAGTAGGAACAACCCGGGCAAAGTATGGAATGTCTTTATTGAGGAAAGTATGGTCAAAAGCTTCCACGACATACTCATCCATGACTTGCTGCAAGGAGCCTAGATCAACAATCATGCCAGTGCGCGGATCCATTTCACCCTTAACCGTCACTTCTATGTGATAGTTATGTCCATGTCCGTTGGGACGAGCACACTTACCGTAAATCTGGTAGTTTTCCTGGTCACTGAGGTCAGGATGAGCTAGTCGGTGAGCAGCGCTAAAGTGGTTACTGATAGTCAGATATACTTCCATACCGTTTCCTTGATAGTCAGCCCAGAGTTTTGGATGTTCAAATAGCTGAATCTTCAGTAGTGGTAGATAGGTAACCAAGCGTTGCCAAATTACTCGTGCTATGTTTTCGGTAGTAGGTAAGGTTTGCTGAAATTCTGACCAAACCTCATTGAGATAAGCGTAGTCAAGTTGGCTGGTGACCTCTTGTTGGATCACGGTTTTGACTTTAGACAAGTTTTCCACCATGCCATACTTATCTAACTGAGCGATCAGGACAACGAACAGAACGTAGTTGTGTCCGTGTCCAGGAAATCTGCTCCCCAAACCAAACCGCTGAA
>WTKN01000138.1 GCA_011524395.1 Moorena sp. SS36440bin_2 | reverse complement strand
ACTAGATCACAGAAAGGCTATCCCCATAAGGGATAAGTTTTATGGTAGTGCATCAGACCTCTCCAAAAACTTGAAAGTATCTCAGTAACTGCTTTTCAGCCCTCAAATTGACCAAGTCAATTTTACGTTGAATTAACGCTATAATAGGCTTTACGAAGCTATTGATGTTAATTTAGCACCAAAAGTATGAGCAGATACAACCTCAATTGTTTCAGCACTTTCAGACGCTTTTGTTACTTGTAATACTAAGGCTCCTGTTCTCAATCTTACTAAACCGCATATTGTCAAAATCACCTCAGAATATTTACTAGAATTTAGGCGAAACCTTTCTCCTGCTATTTTAAAAATTTTCACCAATCTAATTACGTGTTCTACAAATATTCTGTTTGAAGATAATAGCTTGTTATATTTCTTTTGCTGTGAGGTTAATTCACCATTTTTTTGTTTTTTATGGGGAGTTTTTATTTGTTCTTCTCCTACATAAGCTTTGTCTCCACTCAGTCGTTGTTTATCATCAAATTTTTTTAAACTTTCCCGACAAATATTTATATCACTTTTGGGGCCAGGTTTGCCCACGACTACGTCCACAATATCTTCCCCTTTTGGCAACACAATAAATTGGTTTTTAAATGTATGACTTTTCTTCTTCCCAGAATAGAATTTTTTTTGATGATGATAATTTGAAGGTCTTTCCCTGACTTGTTCAGCGCTATCTACTATTAACTCATACTCAGTCAAAGCTTCCCGAATTATCTCCGACTCTTCTTCGCACTTTTTTACTTGTTCTAATAAAGAAGCTGGTAGAGCTTCCCTGAAAAGAGATTGCCAGTAGTTAAAAGTAGAGTTTGCTGTAGATTCACTCACCTGAAACTGTAGTCCTATAAGTTTAAAATTTATGTGATGTCGTAAGTAAATTAACGTCAAAACTATTTGATCTTCAAGTGATAATTTTTGTGAAGCACCTCCCCCAGGCTTAATTAGCCGGACTTTTTGATTTTGAGTTTTTTCTTGATGTTGACGATGTAATAACTTAGCTTGTTCTATCAGTTGAGAGAGTTGTTCATGATTTATCCCTAGCAATCCTTTGGTTTGTTTAGGATTTTTCTGGATATAATCCCAAGTATAACTCATGGATAATATTCCTAAAATTAATTTGTTATTATCCTCTTATTTTACCATAAATTTATTTATTGGAGAGGTCTATCAAAGAAGTGTGGGAATGATATGATTCTAAGGGAAAAACTAATCATCACTATCTATCGAATGCACTCTGTGCGGTCATCACAAGACATATAAGCATGGGAAAACTAGTAAGGGAAGTCAACGATATTACTGCCGAGCTTGCAAGCAAAGTTTTAGAGCTCATTTGTAAACAAAAAATTAAGAAGCTAATCTTCTTGTCATCAAACGAATTAATGAACCATATATCATTCCTGTACTCATCTGTGTATATAGCTCATAGTCTTTACTCAACCGTCTAAATCGATAAAACCCGCCAAATGTTCTTTCTACAATCCATCGCAACGGTCGTATTTCAAACTCTTTTGATTTCCTTTCTATTACTTCGACTCGAACCGAATCGCCACATACTTATTTTACTGCAAAGCGCAAAATTCTTTCCTGAATAACCCCATAGCCACCCAGAGCACTTCTAATAACTTCAGTTTATCCAGTTCTTCAGACAAAACGACTACTGCTCCGAGCCTTTCAGAACTATTGGCTTCCGTTACTAATACCCCAATGAGTAATCCTTGAGAATCGACTACTATGTGACGTTTACGCCCTTTAACTTGTCTTGATGCAGCGCGCGCTGCATCGCTTTTTTACCACCATCATGCGCCGCAGACTGCCCCCTTTGTTCAGTCGTCTTGACTGATTGAGAGTCCGCTATCCCAACAGTTGATTGTAATTCTCTGCCTTGACAAAATCTGATTTGTGAGCGTAACTGGTCATGAATTTGCTGCCATATTCTTCGTGGCTGCCACTTCTGGAAATAACTATATACAGAGGCAAACGGGAGGTAAGTCATGAGGCAACATTTCCCACTGACAACCTTTCCTTTGAACATAAAAAATACTATTGAGGATTTCTCTTAAATCAACTGTTCAAGGGATGTCCAAAGCCTTTCGACGGTTATAAGTTTAGCATCTACTGATCTTAACTTTTTCTCTCTTTAGATTTTCTTTACGAATCAGCTCTCAGTGACATGCTCCCTGAGTTTTTCGTGAGATATGAGTTTTTCTATGAGTTTTTCTATGAGTTTTATGAGGTTCAGAGATATAAAACAGGGCTACTATTAAATTGTTCTCACAAATTGATCGCAAGCAAGTCTATGTTCCAGAACAAATGAACTATATACCATATGAGCTTGGCTTTTACCCATGAGGGGGCTATAGCTAATGTACAAATGTTCGGCATTTGTGACATGCTCCCAAAGAATGTGAGTTCTGAAACTAGAAACTTCCAAGTCTCAGGGCTTAATAGTACTTTTGTTCTTACAAAACTGACCTGCTCTCAATCTAAAAAATTTCTGTTAGGGATTAAAAGATGGCAAATACTTACAAAATTTTTCCAGCGATTGGGGTGGCCCGTGTCGGGAATAGCCCCGAATACTACCTCGCTCCTGAAACCACTGGGGGATTACCCAGTGGAACCTTTCCAGACGATTTCCGAGATGCTAATCAACTGATGAAGCGTCAAGGGGTAAAATTCCGAGTTTATTGCTACCCAGAAGCCGGGGGTGATCCTTATGAAGTAATCCCAGGAGAAAATGGTGTAGACAGCATTGAGTGGACTGTTCACCTTGCCAATAAAAAGGCGGTTTGGCACAAGTTTGAACCAGTCAAGGGAGAAGGAACCTATCCCCCCACTTCCCCATTACGTAATAGTAGTATTACCGATCCTGCCGAAAGAGCAAAGAAATTCATTACCGATCCTGGACCAAGAACCTTAACAGGTGCTAATCAAACTGCGGAGTTTAGTCGGACTTCCACCCGTCCAGACGGAAAGCCCATGACGTTTCCTCCCACAACCCTGTCTCCTAATCAAATTGATTCCCTAGGAGAAATTCATACAGATAATATGGGACAGTTAATTGTTGTGGGTGGTTATGGAAATTCTGGAACAGATCAAACCTATCCCCCAGCCGACGATATTGATTATGTCAACAATAACAATTGGTGGGATGATACGTCCGATGGTCCTGTTTCTGCAAAAGTGGTCTTTAGCGATTGTGTTACACCTTCAGCAGACGCTGCTACAGCTTGGGTAGTCGTCACGCCTCCCCGGTTTGCCCCGGAAATTGTGCCTCAAATCACCATGTATGATGTGATATTTGATGTAGCGGTGCGAACTTTCCCCGATTATCGTCCAGATATCCACAGCAGTGGGGAATATCAAACCACATACCAGACTCACCCTGAGTCAGAAGTTCAACGCATCCTTGATCGAGCTTATCCCTATGGAGCAGTCAGTAGCGATGTTTCAGCGCATAAGTTTAATTATGGTGATACCTTATCGGATAGATATTATGGCTTGATGCGATCGCCTGAACAGGACAATGTTACCGGTGATTGGCCTGGCCTTATGCCCATGCTGGCAGGGGATGGTTCAGCAAATAGTGTCGTCGGGACGCCAAAAGAAAGCAAGTATGTTACCTTTACCGAAACCCAGATGTTCTTCGCCACACAGTACAATCAGGGTAAAACCACAACCACTGAACCCCCAGAAACGGAACCAGATAGCTTAACCCGTGCAGCGTTGGAAAACTGTTCAGGAGCAGCCTTTGCCCCTGGTATTGAAATGACCTGGTTTGCCCGACGACCCGAAATCTATGCTGAACCCTTGCGGTTAAAAAAGCGCAATTATGGTTATCCCCTCAGTGTAGATGCTACCCCCCTCGCGGAAGGACTCGAACCAGGAGATTTCACCAAATTTATGGCTATTCCCTGGCAAGCTGATTTTAATGAGTGTGCTGTACAAAGTCCCCTCGACAATCCCAATAACACAAAACAATATGTGAATTGGTGGCCGGCTCAACGTCCCCTCCAAGTCAATCGCAATGGTTCAAAAAATGTTCCTTGGATTGGCGTTGATAATGGTGCAAGCGAACTAACTACTCATTTACGATTTCAGTACAACACCAATATGGTTGACGACTGGAATGAACTGGGATTTGTTCTTAATATGGGAACGGCGGAAACCCCCGATTTTGTTGAAGTTCAACGCACTCTAGAAGATGATGCAAACAAATCAGGTCGTCCATCTAAACCTAATCCCAAAGTTGCCTCACATCGCCCATAAAGCCTCGGACCTTGCCTTGAGTGTAGCAACCTTCTAGGGAAGAACAAGGGAGATACTAGAGACAGCAAAGACATCTGCTTTTTGTCTCTAGTATCTCCCTTGTCTGAGATCATTCTCGAAACGGGACTAATTTCTGCTTTGTACTTTTAACCAACAAAACCGATGGAACTAGATATTGCAATTATTGGAGGAGGTCCAGCCGGGGCTGCAACTGCACTGGCACTACTAAACCAAGGAAATTGTCGGATAGGCATTTTTGATAAATCCACTCAACCCATCTTTCGGATTGGGGAAAGTCTCCCTCCTAGTAACCAATTCTTGTTAGCTAAACTAGGGGTGTTAGACTCTTTTAAACAAGAAGGCCATTTACCGTCTTTGGGCAATGCTTCAGCTTGGGGAGGAGACACACTCGCTTTTAATGATTTTTGGACTTCTATGGGAGGACAAGGATGGCATCTTGATCGCTCTCGGTTTGATACATGGCTGTTAGGGGAAGCCGCTAAACGAGGTGCAACGGTAATGCGAGGGAGGCAAGTGGTGGGATGCAGTCCCACGACAAACGGGGAGTGGAATCTGAGGGTAAAGGATCAACAAAGAAATCAAACCCAAGTTAATGCTTCAATTGTGGTAGATGCTAGTGGTTCCCGTAGTATTTTTTCACATTGGCAAGGCTCTAGTCCCATTCCCATGGATAACTTATTAGGATTAGCTTCGGTCTTTTCTCTAGATGCCACTGAGGCGTTTAAAACTCATTATACTTTAATTGAAGCCGTAGAATTCGGTTGGTGGTATGCGGCTCGTTTGCCAAAGAATCGGGTTATTATTACTTTGATGTGTGATCGTGATATTGTTCAAAAGTATCAATTATCGAGTCATGAAAATTGGACAACAGCACTAGAACAAACCCATCATGTTCAACGTTTGCTCAAAGGGTTAATTCCCCCGAAAAAACTACAAATATTCCCGGCCTTTTCCCAGTATTTAGATCAAACCAGTGGCAAAAATTGGCTGGCGGTTGGAGATGCTGCGTGTAAATTTGATCCCCTGTCGTCCTCTGGTATTTATAAGGCATTATCTTCGGGCATACAAGCTGCTGATACTATTAAAAAATTCAAGGATGGACAGGACAATGCTTTTGTTTTGTATCAGCAACACACTCAACATTACTTTGAAAAATACTTAGAAGAACGCCGCCAATATTATACTCAGGAATTTCGTTGGCCCTTGTCTCCTTTTTGGCAACGTCGTCAAGGATATCTTACTCTTTCTCCTACAACCATTCTCTCCTTCCAATCATCTCCCCAAGTCACAACTCGTTTAAAACGTTTGAATCAATATTTTTCGAGCAAAGACTTATATCTCCTGTGTCAATTATGTCAGCTATCGAAACCGGCTAGCGAGGTTGTCAGAGAATTTCTCAGGCAGACCAATAGAAAGCTTTCTGCCTACAGGCCTATTGAAGCTTTACAATATCTCAAGGATAACCAAGTGATTCAAGCTGTCTAGAGTGAATTGATTATTTCAAATCTAAGCCTGTGAACATTCCTAAAATAGACCTCTTGCATAAGTCTCATAAACCTTGGTGAAGACAAGGCAAAAGGCAAAAGGCAAAAGGCAAAAGGGATAGATTTTGATTTCATATTTATTTTTGCAAGAGGTCTAATTACTATTCTTCTTGACAACGGGTATCATCCATAAAAATTGGAGGAAGAACTGAAAAAAGAGGCTCTCCTAGACTGATTATAGTAAATTAGTAGGGCTCTCCTAGACTGGTTATAGTAAATTAGTAGTTTAAATGAGCGGTTACCCCTTAAATAGCAAAGGATTCAATAAAATCAAAATACATTGTCTTGATGCAAAGCGCTAGTGGGGGAAACCACGGCAGTCGCGCTTTGCATCAAGAAGCGATTTGGTTCTCAAATAAAAATGCGACCAGTGCCTATGGTTGGATTATATTCCAATTGCAGACATACTTCAAGAAGCAACATAGGTAAACAATTTTTCGGATCAATCACGCTTATCGCTTATAGGGAGAACCTTTAACTAGTATAGTAGTACAAATGAACGGGTTAACTTCAGTTTTTGAAGATAATAAGCTATCCGTGTATTCTAATCGACCTATGAGTGGCGGCGACTGAACCAACCAAAAAGGTTGATGTCACCCCGCATTTTTTCTAATTCCTCTCGATGGCTTTGTGCTGTCAAATAATACCACTGACAATAGTCTTCAAATTCTTGTCGATGCTCTACTTCCTCCCTAAACTCATAAGCTAGCTGGTAAGTAGCAAACATATCGGTTGCTGGTGGTGGTGCTGGGACAATCCGTTGGTATTCTTCTGGCATAGTAACTATAAAAATCATCAAGCATAATAATTCAGCAATAATGTCATACCCAACCGCGAATGCGATAAGCTACTATTCCAATGTATTCCTTGATAGCACGAGTAATCCTAGACAATTGATCAGCATTTGGCAGAGAATGTAGCAAAGCAGCTTGACTACTGCTGCTAGGTTCATCCAGTTCATGTTGGGACACTAGAAAATCTGTGGGTGCTGGGATCACATCAATACGTTGACGCCGGAACACTAGCACAGAACGAGGCATATGCATGGCCGAAGTTACCAATAATACCTTGCCCAAATCCCGCTGATCTAAAATTTTCCGCACATTAACCGCATTTTGGTGAGTGTTTAAAGACCGAGACTCTTGGATGATAGCGCTTCTCGGAACACCAAGGTCTTCTAGAATCTGTGCCATGTCTTCTGATTCAGAGGCCAACCGTTGTGAGGATTGACCAGTCTGGGAAGAAAGTCGTTGGCTAGAGTTATTACTACTGGAACCCCAAACAATCCGACCACCAGCAGGAATCACCCAGGGAGCTTTCCCTTCACGGTATAGCTGAGCACCATAGAGAACGCGATCGCCTGCTTCATCCACTTCTGGAGTAGGTCGTGGTGGAAAAGGCGGTTTGGTCGCTCCCCCTAAGATCACGATTGCATCAGCCTCAGGTAATTCTGACCTAGGAAGATATTGCCACTCCAGGGAGCGTATTAAGCTGTTAGTTACCCAAGTATTACTTGAGACCAACAACACAATTAATGCCAAAGCCACGGGTATCGGAACCCAGCGAGGGTTGCGCCACGACATTACCAAAGCTACTACCAGTAGCACACAAGCCAGGCCCAAGGGGTACAGAAAGAGTGGCAATAGCTTTGAGAGAAATAAAAACATATTAGATTTTAGTGACGATCAAACCACATCTATTCCATAGAGTGGTGTGGGAGTTGCCACTAATGTAACTTAAATATCTCGGTATTTACCTTTAACCGATGAGGAATGACTAATTACTGATGCTCATCGTCTAAAAAAGCTACTAATAGGATTGAGTGACCCTGTCGAACTCAGGTGAAATTAGCATTTTCCATGTTTGTATTCTGATATTTCCTTGACTCGAATCCAAGTGCATCAGTAGTCGGACAAAATTAGGTTTAACTGTCGAGATAGGTAACAGCGGATATCGTAACAGGGAACTGTATTAACTATGTTAAATTAACAAAATTTAACATAGTTATATTTATTTATGTCCAGGTACTTAGTAGAATCAAGGAGGCTCTAGCCGGAACTAAGATTTCCAGAGGCTCCACTCACAGCTTTTGGATAACAATTTTCAAAACTATCAACAGTACAGGAGAAAAATAATATGTCAATATCTATTGAAGAAGTTTATAAAATTGTTGGTCTGTGGTTTTTTCAAGATACTTTTGGGTGGCACTTGAGTGATCTTCCTCCCAATGATACCTATGAAGCACTTACGAAAGCAATGCTTATTTGTGCAAAAGGAGATGGGGTTCTTGCCCCAGAAGAAAGAGACTGGATTATAGGTTTCTCTGCAGTTCGAGGAATGTCACTCCCCCTGATTGAGGAAATAAAAAAGTATGAAGCCACAGAAGATATAGAAGAAGTTATTAGTCGTACATCTCAAGCAATTAAGGCAAAAAGAGCCGCTATATATTATGCGATTAAAGCTTGCTCAGCGGATGCTGAATATCATGAAGGGGAGCAAGCTTATGTTCGTAAAATGGCTGATTTAATCGGTGTATCGGAAGAGGAAGTGAGTCAGTTAGAAGCCATGTGTCTTGAAGAAAAAATACTTCAAGAAAAACGAGTTAAACTTTTATTTCCTGATGGTCTACCTTATAGCTCTTGAAAGGGAGCAGGTCTTGCGTTGCAAAACAGATGAAGTATCTACCATCAGAGCAAGCTTGAACCCATGAAGGTGCTAGGTATTTATTACAAATGTTCTGCATAAGTAACATGCTCGGGAGCAGGTCAATTCTGTAAGAACACTTGAACTACAAACCCTTGAACTACAGTGTTTTTGGGGATTCAATGAATTTGACATGCTCCCACATGCTCCCTCTTGAAACTTGAAACCAAGGAAAAAAACACAGACCTATTTGAAGGATCTGATTTTAAGCTACTACTTGGACAATACCTAATTTTCCACCAACCAGTATCGGTTCTGTAAAGAATTATAAAACAATTATAAAACAATTATAAAGGAAGCTTACTCTGTACTCAAACCAGGTGGTAGGATTACCCTGACCGAAAGTGCGATAGCTCAGAAGTTTCTTTCAAAGTAAAGTAATTTAACCTTCTATGAAAGTCAAAGCAGAAGTTGATTATTTGATTATTGGTGCTGGTGCAGCTGGGTTACAACTGGCCTACTTTTTACAACAAAAAAACAGAGATTACTTGGTTCTAGATGCGGCTGAAAAGCCTGGAAGTTTTTGGCAAAAATTTCCCAGACATCGAAAGCTAATCTCAATTAATAAAGTCTACACTGGTTACGAGGAGAGAGATTCACAACTCAGATGGGATTGGAATTCACTGCTTTGTGATGATGATCAATTCTCATTTACCAACTACACCAAACGTTATTTCCCAGATGCTGGAGATTATGCTCGATATCTTGAAGATTTTAGTAAGCACTTTCAGCTTAAGATAAAATGCCAAACTAAGATAGTTAAAATCTCCAAAAATAATCAATTCTTTGTTTTTGATGATCAAGGCTATGTTTATAAATCCCGTTGTCTAATTATAGCAACAGGACTCTCCAAACCCTATATTCCTAACATCCCGGGTATTGAACTGACCGAGAACTACTTTGATTTTCCCTTTGATCCTGAAGACTATGTTAATCAGAGAGTGTTAATTATCGGGAAGGGAGCATCGGGTTTTGAAACTGCCAACCATCTAATCGAGACAGCCAGAGTCATTCATTTGTGTAGTCCCAATTCCATTAAGTTGGCCTGGAAGACACACTTTTCTGGCGATTTGCGAGCAATTAATACGCCGTTTTTAGATACGTATATACTCAAAGGTCAGAACTCTTTACTTGATGCCAGCGTTGAGAAAATCGAATATAGAAACGGAGAGTATCTGGTCGATCTCTGTTTCTCTCATGCTGATGGACAAAAAGCCGTACTAGCTTATGACCGTGTCCTTTGCTGCACTGGTTTTCAGTTCGATAGTGCTATCTTTGATGATACCTGCAAGCCAGAATTAGTTATTCACGACAAGTTTCCGGCAATGACCAGCGAATGGGAATCCACCGAGATTCCCGATATGTACTTTGCTGGGGCTTTAATGCAGATGCGAGATTTGTACAAAACTAATTCCAATGTGATTCATGGCTTTCGCTTTAATATTAAAGCCCTCAGTCAAATCCTAGAACAGAAATATCATAGCAAGCCATTGCCTTACCATACTCTACCGCTTCAGCCGCAAGGAATTGTAGAGAAAGTAATTAAAAGGGTAAGTACTAGTGCAGGGCTTTTTCTCCAGCAAGGTTTTCTCTGTGATGTGATTGTTATCTCAAAATCAAATCAAACAGCACATTACTATGAAGGTTTACCTATGGATTATGTGCGCGATCAGGCAAAGGGCATTGGCTTTGCCAATCGGGATTTAGTTGAGAACGACCAGTACTATACAATTACGATGGAGTTTGGTGAAATTAAAGGGGATCCATTCAGTGTCAAACGAGAGAAAGACCATAATAAAGCATATTTAAGTGCTCATCTACATCCAGTTGTTCGACGCTTTAGTAATAATTCTCTACTATACGAACAGCATATTACTGAGCATTTAGAGAACGATTGGCGACCAAACCAACATCCCGGTGAAAAATCTGTAATTCGCTGCCTAGAATTCATCGATCAGTCTGACTATAGTCAGTTCCAAAGCAGTTATGCTCAAAAACTTCTTGAGTTTTTTGAACAGGAAATCAGCTTTACCGAACCATCTGTACCACTTACTTTAGTCGGATCCAAATAATGCTCGAACTGTTGGCAAAAGTCGTCTACCTCACAAAATATCTTGGTGATATCCAGACGTGATCCAATAGTTTGCATAGTTAGCTGAGACGAGCTTTGAAGCATTCAAAGCTCGTCTCAGGTTTTTTTTATGGCTTTGTCCAGTCCGTCTAACTGACGTTAACTTAAATATCTTGGTATTTACCTGTGACCAATAAGCAATAACTAATTCCTATTGCTTAACGTCTAAAAAATCTACTAATAGGATTGAGTGACCCTTCTGAGCGGTTCTTTTCTCTAGCTTGTCGTTGCTGTACAGCTAAACGGATGCCAGTTAAGTCAGAAGAATCTTCCTCAGGATACTCTGCCTGCTCAGGTTGTAAGTCCCTAGATTTGTCTGGGTGCTGCCACCAGTCAACTATCAAACCACCGGCTAAAGCGCCAATGCCACCAAATAGTAAGCTGAATTGGATATCGTATCCCAGCAAGGCAAGGGCTAAGATAAAAAACACCAAAATTTGAAGCCCGCTTAAAAAACCGTCTCTCTTACCGTTCATGTGATTAAATCTAAGGTATCTAGCTGTTTTGTTTCTAAGTTAGAGGTTAGATGTTTTCAACCTTTCCCCTGTGCCATATCAACGCATTACATTCTACCAAAGCCAATTCAACTAAAAGAATTAGTCACAAGTGCCGCTAGAGCAGTTATTGGGTTTCAGCTTTTCGAGAAAGTAACCATAGTCTTTCTTAACTTTATCAGCATAAGTCAAAGCCACTTCTGTTACCAATTGCCGAAACTCTTTGTGGCGACCGTCAGTCAACTCATCCACCTGTTTGTCTATGGAATAAGGCACCCTTGTGGCATCAAAATCTTTGTCAGCTCGTGCATGAGCTGTTGCCAACACTTGACCCCATTGTTCAGCTAGCTTAACAAAGCGTTTGTCTTTGGTTAGCTCAGTGATATCAAAGGTTTCCTTAAATGGCGATCGCTCTCGCACTGAGTAATACCCATCCCCAAGTTTCATCCAGCCCAGGTGATTATCGGTGTCCTTGGTTAAGGCTCGATAAGCTAAAGCATGACGTTGACCCTCATTGTTAAAATTTCTATCATACTTTTCCCGTTCCTGCTGACTCAGGTAATCATAGCCAGTAGGGGAAGATTGGAATTTAATGTCCAAGATCCGGTCATCCTTCTGGGAAGACGTCTCGCCTTCAATCAGGAGATAATAGCGTGGTATTCCTAAGGAACCAGTGCCAGCCAGTAAACGTTGCGCAATATCTTTGACTCGGAAGTAGTTTGGATCATATTTAAACTTTTTTGTCAACGTTTTCTGATAATCTGCGATCGCATTCTGAATATCCTGTCGCTCGGAAGCAGTAGGTTTGCCTAACTTAACCTTGGATAGATCAAAGCGACGCTGATTTCCATCCAGTTCTGTCCATTTTTTCAACATTTTTTGGCGGCTTTCGCTGGCTTCCACTTCTTCTAGGAAGTCATCCAACTTCCCATAAGTATTGTCTTTAGTGAAGTAAGTCTCCAGTTCACGATCATTACCGCGATAGGAAGCCATAGTATCAAGATAGGACTCACTGAAAGCATCAATCCCTTTGTTCTGTTCGTCAGCAGACAAACCATTCTGACGACCGACCAATGCTAAACTAGCTGCCATGCGCCAGACATCATATTGGTAATCGGCGATAATGCCATCATCAAAGTCATCGAGTGCGTAAACGATTTCCCCTCGATTATTTTCATATGCCCCAAAGTTCTCGGCATGCATATCTCCCGATAACCAAATCTTGGTTTTGGCATTTCCAAAATCCTTGAGGCGGCTATCGCCAGCAAAATCTTTCCAAAATAGTTGGTTAGTGCCACGGTAGAAGACAAATTCAGAACAAGCCATTTTGCAATATTTAGTTTCTCGATCTTGCTTGGAAATGTCACTGTTTGCTTCCTGAATCGTTTTCACGACTACCGTTGCACGATCCTTGGTTTTCGGGGAGTCTTGTCGGTCGGGGTAAGAACAGGAGAGGTTAGTCAGTAAGATTAGGATTGCGATCGCACTCACATAAACTGGTTGTTTACAAGTCTTCATCATTGAACTGAATTAACTCAAAATTACGTTAATCTATGAAACATCAAGCAATAGATCTCTAATAGCAAAGGGAACAGCGGATCTGGGAATAGGGAACAGGCAATATGGCATCAAAAATTATCACAATTCCTACACGCATCCCTAAAGAGGCTATTGGTTTACGTTTCTTCATGTTTAGTTTCCTTGACAGCTTACTGGGCTTCATGGTTGGTAAAAGGTTAGCTTCTGGCTAGCTAAGAGAGTTTTCGGGGGAAATACAGCGTTTTTCATAACTATAAGGTACACAGGATTTTTTACCTATTCCCTGTTCCCAGATCCGCTGTTCCCTAAAACCTAAGAATTTGTCCCTCAGCCAATTGCCAACCGCTGTATGGTATAATTCATAGACTACCGCACTTTACGGTTTTTGCGATTAGGATTGTTCATAAGATTTATTAAAACTAGATACCAATAGAATGGCTGGAAACAGAATCAGGGTTGCTAAAGATAAGGCGGCTTTGGTGAAAGACCTAACCGCTTCCGATGGAAAAACTGGACCGTTTCAGACTTATGCTGATGTGATGGTGTTTGCAGCTGCTTTAGGTGTAAAGCGTAAAAAGCGATCGCCCCTGAAGGTAATTTCTAAACGAGAACCTGGTCCGATTGGATTAGAAATTTTTGTCTCAAGGGGATATGAGGTAGTAATTAAATTAATTGCGATCGCTGAGATTAAGGATACAAAAATTCTTTCCTCTATCGATAAAGAGTCTGAGGAAAAACGCATCCATATTTTTGAGGAGTATGCCAATGGAGGGCTTGATATTTTGCGCAATGAGTTGCGAGGAGCAGTAGACTATTCCGAGCGACTTTTGTTAATTTTAAATAATGATAGGTATAAGAAGAAAGAATCTATAGCAAATGAGCAACAGGAGTTTGATTTAAGTCGATTTTTGTAATCTCATATCATGTCCGGATAATTAGTAATCAAAAACCTTCTCCAGAGCACCCGAGCAACCACACAATCAACACTAATTGAAAGTCCCCGCCTCTAAAGAGACGGGGACTTTCAATCTCGGAATTATAGCAGTCGCCAGGGCAGTTAGGACATCACAAAAGTCTTAAACCTAAGAGGATATCTGAAAAGTTTTTTGATACTGAATTTTGCCCCCCTAGCCCCCCAATTCTGGGGGGAACAAGAATTTATTTGCTGGTAAAAGTCCCCCAAGCGAGGGATTGCTCGCTTGGGGGACCAACGGGGGCTTAGGTGTAGCAAATGAGACTTCTCAGACAACCTCTAAGTAAGCGCAAGAGTTTGACTTCTGACTTCTGACTTCTGACTTCTGACTTCTGACTTCTGCTATACCTGGTCAAACTACAACTTAATCTTCAGTCTGAGCTTCAACTGGATTAGCTTCTGGCAGGGAATAGTCTACTACTGAGGAGTATCCCTGATTCAGAGCAGCTAAATCATCCTCCAGCTCGGAAGGAAGATCAACCCCATAATAGTAGCAGAGAATGAGAGTGATATCTTTATTGTAAGACATTAAGCTAGGAGCGTACTTGGCTAAGGTATTATTAACCGCTCTCAACAAATTATCATAGCTATCGGCAGAGCTAACCACAAAGGGTTCAAGACGCTTAATTAACTCGTAGTAGCTAGAGATATCCAACTCCTTCAATTCTTTCTCAAGAGGTGGAGTCTCAGCCCCAATTTCTGGCAGAATGCGACTGACGAAAGTAACTCGGTGCATGACTCGCCAACAAGGAGGAGTGTTTGCAGGGTCATAGGCTCCCCGTAGAGCAATAGCATTTTTGTCATTGCTGTTATTCAACCACATGGGGTCAATCACTTTGTTAAACAACTGGTTGTAGTTTTCATTGTCTTCTTGCAGGAAGAAGGTCATAAAACGGTAAGCATCGACTTTCCCTGGACATAATACCGGGTTGCTATCACCGTCATAAACCGGATCGGGTTTAGAAGGATCTCCGGAATAGTCATATTGCTGAATGTTATTGGAAAGGTCAAAAGTAGTCTGGATCTCGAAAGTTTCTTGTTGTTCCTTAGCACGACTCCTGGTCAGACTTACTCCTAGGTTCGTAAAGCCAGTTGACTTAAATTCTGAAGCCGAAAACTCAAATTTCATTTCCAGTTCTGATGTGGCACCACTTTCAAAAGAGAAATTAAAGGACCCCTCATAACTTTCTGTACGACTCTGAGTAGTTTCAGAAGACTGAGAATAAAAACCGCCATCGGCAGACCAAACATAAGTATTGACAATGTTCTGTTTGGCAAATTTATCTGGAAGTGCCTGATCTTTGCTATTTTCACGGTCAAAAGCCATTCCAATATCACTAAGAGTTGATGCCAGAGATGCAAGAGCAGATAGCTGTGAGCTAAACCAAGCGCCAAAGCCTGTACGCTTTTTTTTCGGCGTAACCACTCCGAAATCGCCCTCAGACCTTGTATTCGTTCCAATTTTCTTGCCACGCCTGTCGCCTAAAACACCCCCAATAAGACTAGCACCAAGATTAGCAGCATAATCAATCCCAACATCTGTTGCCCAACCCTCGCCATAGCCAACATTAAAGTTTTCATAATAGGCGGCGAGGTCTTTCTCTTTTCGGTTAATCTCTTCCTTGAGGTTATAAGCTTCCTTCGGTTTGAAGTAACTGTATTCCCCATAATCACTAGCTGTGGGATAATCTGGGTCAAGGAAAATTGCACCCTGTTCGTTATAACCAATCTTGCCATCAAGAGTACCTTGCTTGGTATATTGGGGATTAATCTTGAAGGGGATGAGGTTAAAATCTGGCGGAATATCTTGATTTGGGCGAACAGAGTAACTAAACAAGACGTTGTTATGCTCAAACCGCAGGGCAAAAATATCCGCTGTCTTGGAGATAACCAGAGCTAACCCTATATTTTCTGGCACATAACGAGGACCTAAAATTGGGTTATAAGCAGGAGGTTCATAATTCTGCTCTGGATCTGGTAATGGTTGCCAGTAACCTTTGAGTTGCTGTGTGGTATTTTCAGTAGTAGTCTTGCCAACCTCGATCGCTTTCTCGCTGGTGTAACTATTCTCACTATCCAGTTGAGTTGCACCTGTTCCGGCTCCTGCCAGGTCTATATCAATGGTTTTACCTACACCCAATGGTGCTAGAACAAAGCTCAGATCGATCTCGCCTCCATTCTTTGCTTCCTGCTCAAAGCCATTTTGGGCTGAATTGTTACGAGAGTGAGAATAAGAGTAGTTGTAAGAATTCACTTCTGTCACTTCTACAGCAGTGGTGCCATCGTAACTTGCTTGATAATTTTCAGGCCCCACAGTCAGGTTTTCACTAGGAACAGGCGGCGCACCTTCAATGAAGCCCATAATTTGAGGCTCGAACTGTACTTGAGCCATCCACTGGGTTTTGAGGTTGGCAACTTTGAAGCCATGAACCAGATGCCACTGATTGTTGTAAATGTAGGTATATAGGCGTTGCAGGCTGCCAGAGGTTCCCTGACTGGGATCGTTGAACATCACCCCATAGTCAACTACAGAAGGTAAGCCATGAATCACAGTTTGATATTGTTGGGTATAGCCATCAATAACCGAACGCACCAGGGCAATGTCATCCCCAATGGGCGCGTTGGAAGCTTTTCTGGTAGGATTTTTACCATCTTCTGTGGGTAATGTCAAGTCGTTGCCTGTGAAAGATTCATCTTTGAGCAGATTGGCATTTTCGGTAAGATTACAAGAGAAATAAGCAATCAGGTCTTTTTTCTCTCCCTTGACATAGGTAAAGAGATTCTCTTGAATTTGCTGGTGTAGACGGAAGGTTTTCCAGATCCGAATTTCATCGATTTCTCCATGAAGGAAATTAGCGAAGTCATCTTCATTTTCTTTGGCAGCACCCAAAGAAAATTGGGGTTTATTGTCAGAGGAATTCCCTTCATACCTCAACTCAACAGGTTGACCATTGAGATAGGCAGAGCAGATATTGGCATCAGGATCGGTGTTCTTCACCCACTGCCAATTTGTGCCTGTGATTTTGGCATGGTTTTCTCCGACGCTATCGTAAGCAATGTTGCCTTCTTTTTCGTTCAATGGCCACCAAGCAACCAGTCCTCCTGTTTCTTGTCCGTATAGCAACTGTCCCAAGGATTCCGGTTCAAGAGCTACATTCCAAATTCGCACATCGGAGATCATGCCATTGAAACTTTCTCCTATCTTCACAGGGAAGTTGCCAATACCAGGGTCTATGTCTTTGATCAGATCGGATTCTCCAGCTTCCCCATCAATGTAAAAAATGATCCGTGTATGAGCTTCAGGAATCTGTACCTCTACGGTCTCTTGTTGATCTCCAATTTGTATGGTCTCGGTATAAGTTTTGTCAACTAATTCCGTTTTGCGGACGACTGCCACCTTCTGTAATTTATTGGCGACAAGGGCTTTATCGGACGTCTCTTTTTTCCACTTTCCGTCTTGGTTTTGGCAGGAGAAGACTAGGTTTCCATTTGTATTCATCTCTAACTTATAGGGAGTTAGTTGAGTGTTGTTAGAGCTAACACCTGTCTTAGCCAGTAGAGTCGAGGCTTGAATTTCATTGGGCTGACAGAAAAGCTCTAGGGTTAGATCTTTAGTAATGTTCAGGGCACTTGCATCAGGTGCTTTCAGAACATCACCATTTTGGAATTGAATTCCGTAGGATTGAAGATAGGCGAAGGCCAGATTAGTCCAACTGCTTTGAAATATTGCTTGCTGACTGCGATAAGTATGGTTGTCAAATGTAGCAGTCACGGAAAACGCAGGTGCTGCCCCTAATATTCGATCCCCTTCTACATTACCATGATGTCCGTTACCAGAATAATCCTGGGTATTAGTTGTGTCTAAGCGCCAGTAGGCAATCAAACCTTCTTGTGGGTTGATCTGCACTCCCATAGATTCACGGATTTGTTCTTGGGTGCGGGCTGAATTCCAGATTCGGACTTCTACTAAGTCAGCTTTAGCTTTAATCTTTTGATCTTTCCTGAAACCTAAATATAAACTACCTGTTCCTTGGTATGACACCGCACCACTATCCTGAGATGCTACTAACTCTCCATCACGATAAATTTTCCGACTTTCTGCTGAGTCATCATAGACGCAAGCCCAATGATGCCAATTTGTGTCTGAGTAAGAAGCATCGCAGTTGACGCCTCCATCCCAGAAATCGAAACCAAACTGATTATTAGATCGGAATCCTATGTGAAGATGTTTGTAGGAAACTTTTGCATCACCGTGATTCAACAACCAATCATCTCGACCACTTTCAAGACGCTGTGCCCAAAATTCTATAGTAAAGCTTCCCTTTGTCAGATCAATTTTGTCACCACAATTGATCCGATTTTCGCCATTAAAACGAAAGGCATATTTGGGCAACATTGAGATGCCGTACTCAGAGATGTTTAAAGGATTACGGGGTTTGTCATTGTGGTGATAGATGAGACAATTTGAGGGAATATTTCGAGCATCCTGGGAAATATCTGGGGCAGGTATTACTTCTGGCACTATCTCGTTTTTATCGTAAAAAACAAAAGGAAGAGTTCCTTTATGTATCCCCTTTCCGCAAGAATCTGGATACAGGTTCAGTTTTGTAGACTTCGGTTTAATACCTTCAGTACTTCGACTTTTCAAAGATGGCCCCCCCGACACTCGATTCGTAACTTCAGACTGACCATCAAGCTTCCAATGGGCTAGTAAATCCTTTCCATTACCTTCTACTTCTAGCCACCTTTCTCGATTTGCGTAATCTTGAATCTCATCAAGGCTTAGGCAACGCTTCCAGAGCAGCACATCTGCTATTTCACCTTCCAAATATGGATGTTCCCAGGATCGACCAATCGATATTTCATGTCCTGCTTCAGTCCAAGTATTAAAGTCCTCTTTGTTACAACATTCTACTCCGTTAACGAAATACGTCGCCTTTGGTGAGTCTTTATCCATGGTAAAAGCAATATGTGCCCATTCAGTCTTGTCGTATTTTTTAGCACTCGTACCAAAGTCATTATGCTGGCCCTTACCAGTGCGAAATATCAATCGGTTTTTTGCACCAGAGTATTTGTGATCGTGTTTACCTCTAATCAACTCAAAATTTCTCTCGTTGTCCTCTATTTGTCCACACCTTATAAAGGTATATTCTTGGTCTTTAGTTTTTAACTTCACCCAAAGTTCGACGGTAAAATTACCACGCATGTCGTCGATTAACTGAGGAACGTTGTCGTTGTAATAATCATGTTTTCCAGAGCTAAAATCTGCCCACGTCACTGTCCTTGTATCCTGTTCTAGCTTCCAGTAGGCAACTAGATTTTCTTCATTACCATCAAGTTGCTGCCTCATATTTTGGTTGATTTGCTCTTTGGTGCGAGCACTATGCCACACTCGCACTTCCATAATTTCGACTTTTGCCTTAGAATTGTCGTGTTGACATATATATAAATTACCATCCCCTTGATAGGATTCCACATCACTATTCTGAGATGCTACTTCTATTCCATCACAATAAATCTTCCGACTTTTGGCATTATAGTCGTAGACACAAGCCCAATGATGCCAATTATTATCTAATGAAGAAGCATCATAGTGGATATCATTATCATAGAAAGCGAAAGCAAACCGATTATCATTTCGGAAGCCAATGTGAAGGTTCTTATTTGTATTTTTCCAACCTTGACTGATTATCCAATCAGATCGACCTTTCTCCAAACGCCTTACCCAAAATTCAATAGTAAAGCTCTTGTTCTTCAAGTCAATTTTGTAGCCACAGTTGATATAAGTGTCGCCATTGAATCTCAAAGCCGACATAGGTTGTTTTTCAGAGAACTCTGGGCGCTCAATCACAGTCGGCTTAACCCAAGTTTCCAGGGTAACAGCATCGGTATCCGAATCAAACCCTTTGAGTTGAACTTCGTTGTCGGTGCTAATATAATCATCCTCATGAAACAAAAGAGACTCAGAAGCCCGAGGCGAAGTCCAACCTGTAGTTTTTCCGTTCCCAGATTTAGTTGCGTCTCCATTGACAATTGAACTCGTTCCCGGAGCAATACCCAAGCTTATATTGAACAACATAGAACCACTGTAGACCACCGCAGGGTCTTGGTTTTTTGGGTATTTGAGGGTTTTCACCGCAGTGATAGTTGATTCTTTTGTCTGTTTCTCTTTATCTTCCTCTTCCTCTTCCTGCTCAAATTCAGTCACCCCTTGATTAATCAGTTGCTGCAACCAATCAACTTTGCGGGGGGCATCTGTCCAAGTTTCTTCATAGTCCAGTGCTTTAATAGTGATATCACAAGTTTCTGGGGTGCTTCCATCTGTAATAGAAATTTCCGCATCGTTCATCTCAGCTTCACCGTTGTAAGCTAACCAAGTCAGGGTATTCTCACTGTCGCTTTCAGAAGTGAATTTGGCTTTGGCAGTAGTGATATCGAAGTAAGCCACGGAGAATTGTTGATTATCCTCGGAGAATTGTTGATTATCCTCTCGCTGGAAATAAAGTCCCAGTTTGTCTGGTCCACATTCCCGGATGTCTGGGCGAATGGTGGTGCGAGCAAAATCTAGTCCTGCGCCTTTGACAGTTAATCCGTAAGGGTCTATTGCCAGGAGGGGCAGGGGCGCGAATGTGGCTGCTTGATTTCTGGAAATAGCTGCTTTTAACTCAGCGAGTTGTTGGAGTTTTTCTGCCAGCTCTTGCTTTTTCTGGGGCAATTCCTGTTCTTTGTTGAGAACTTGTTCGAGTTGGGCGGCAATTTTGTCTTTGACTTGGGAGAGGATACCAAAACTGAGGGGTTTAGTCGGAGAGGTTAACTCTTGCCAGTGCTTTACCAGTTTTTTGTATTCCGGTTGCTCTGGGCGATAGTTTTGCTTCAATTCCTGGGCAATGGTAGCTAATGCGGTTTGTTTGCCTTCTAGTTCCTTTTTGGAGGGCAGTTTATCTAGTTCTTGGAGTTGTTGACGTATTTTGAGGATCTGTTTCTTCGTTTCTTGGAAGTCTTGTTTGTGGTTAGAGATGGAGTAGGCTCTTTGTTTGAGTTGCTTGGGGTTTACATCTTCGAGTATTTGACTGGGCTGAGACCCCATTAATGGTAAGCTTAACAAATCCTGGGCGATAGTGGCTAATGCGGTTTGTTTTGCTTCTAGTTCCTTTTTGGAGAGAAGTTTGTCTAGCTCTTGAAGCTGTTGACGTATTTTGATAATTTGTTTCTTAGTTTCTTGCAGGTCTTGTTTGTCGTTGGAGATGGAGTAAGCTCTTTGTTTAGATTGCTTGGGGTCTACATCTTCGAGTGCTTGCCTTGGAGGAGGCCCTAATAATTCTAAGTTGAGCACATCTGGAATTTGGGCAAGTTTTCCATTGCTGCCTACTCCCATATCCAAGATAATTATTTTACCCTCAGTGCTACCAGGAATAGCCAACATCACACGACCATCATTTTTGATGCCGTCGCCGTCAGTATCATTGGTTTCTTGTTCGTAGTAGAAGAGGCTAGAAAAGCTGCTTTCTTCGATACCTCTGGAGAGTTTAAGGCTAGTACGGCTCACCCCTGGATTATCACCCACAGGGGCATCAGACGCAACCCAATGGGGTTGATTCTCACCTGCGCGTGTTCCATGACAAGCCCGATTGGTTTTATCATAGACTGTATTTCCTGACCCCTCATCAAAGCGCCAATAATTAATCAATCCAGTTTCGTTACCTACCAAGCGGTAGTTCATTTCTTGTTCAATCTGCACTTGGAGACGTGGATAATTCCAGACCCGCATCTCGTCTATAGTTCCTTGGAAATATTGGTCACCATAGTTTCCAATTATAAAATTTCCTGTTGATTTAGCGTGATGGTTAGCAGTTCCTTCTGCTACTTGGACTCCATCCCGGTAAATTTCCATTTTCTTGTTGTCTTTGTTATAGACAAAAGTATAATGATGCCAGTCTGAGTCAGTGTAACTCTCAGAAGAAGTAATATTGTTGTCGTTTGAGAAATGGAAATTAAGTTTGCCATTGACAAACCCAGCTGTTAGCAATCCTTGTTGACTAAAGAGTCTATTATGGCCATCAACTCTTTCTGCTTTAGCCCAACACTCAACAGTAAAACTTTTATCATTGAAGATATTCATTCTATTGTTAGTGTTGTCAACAGTTACATAGGATTTATCCTCTTTACCCAAAAACCGCAGAGCACTTTCAGCAGCACCTCCCTTGTCAGTAATCAGAATTAAGGGTTTCTTAGTAAAAGGACAAATTCCCGGTTGACGTTCAAACACTGCACTCTGATATTCTGGGTCGGGACTGGTATAACGCCTGGTGCCAAAGGTATTGAATAGGCCATCCTTGGCTACCTCAATATTGTAGGAGTCCAGCAACTTTGTGGTGTTGTTGTAGCAAAAGATTTGCCAGCGTTTCTGCTGGTTTACTTGGGTTGGCAGTTGCAGCACAGAAAACATTCCGTTGTGCATTTTCCCGACTAAACTCAATTCTTGAGTCGGTTCGTAGAATTTGTTTTCCGCCATATCCTGAGTACCCAAAGTATCTTTGTTACTCTGGCGTAGGGTCTTGTGTTTGCTGCGTTGGTAGCGAATTTCTAGTTTGGGTTGGAGAGTTGGCCCTTGTTCTCCTCCCAATGAGAAAACAAAGCGGTCTACTAAAAGGGTTTGATTAGCAACTGGTACTGGATTGCCATCTGGATCTTTGAAGATATCCTCGCGGTCTTTATCTCGAGTTCCTCGTTCTCCTCTTCGCTGTCCGGTGGGATATACCATGTCCTCATGGTCTTTATCGATCGCTTGCCGGAACAGATAGATATAGCTACCATCGGAAAAGATTTGGAAGGGTTGGTCAGCGGTTAAACAAGCTGTAGTTGACAAGAATGGGTCTTGGTCTTGTTTGTCGATGCGACCTTCTTCTACTTCTTCACTACTATTCTCTTTAACAATGGGCATGGGAGTGGGATAAAACACGCCATAACCGACTGTCGTTATCTCTTCCGGGAAAAAGAGGAGACGAGGTTCGGGGAGTTCCACAGGTGCTTGCATGGAGTCTAGGACTGTGTAGTAGATTTTGCGCTCATCATCCATAGCAAAAGCGACCACAAACCCACTATGGAGAACTGTGGTGGTGTATTTGTAGTCTTTGTCGGTAAAGGTGGTGCGGAATTCTTGATAAATACTCATTACTGAGATTCTCCAATTTTTTCAGATTTACACATTACGGTGAGGGCGAGCACCTGGTTTTATGAAAGCCCCCTAAATCCCCCAATTCTGATACCGCTGGCCAAATTAATATTTGTTTACACATAGGTCAACCGGTCGGCGCA
>WTKN01000348.1 GCA_011524395.1 Moorena sp. SS36440bin_2 | reverse complement strand
ACTCTCGCCGTGCTAAGCGCCCCACCATTAGTTGTGCCAGTTGCGTAAGTCCTGACTGAAACTGAACTTGACGATTTGTTCGTGCCTTACTTCCCAAGGCTTTTTCAGATCGCAGCAGTGATGATTGCGGCCATTAAAGCCAGTGAGATTTTGTTGGGGGCATCTGCTGGTGCACTGATCGGTCTACTGGGTGGTGCCGGTGTCGCCTTAGGTTTGTTATTCAAAGACATTATCTATGACTGGTGTTGTACAGTGATTATCTACGCTGATGGTCTTTATAAACCCGGTGACTGGGTAGTAGTGGACGGAGTCAATGGTTTTGTTCAGATCGTCAGTATTGGTCTCAGAAGTACAACACTTTGTATTATCGAGTGGGGTTCTGTCAAAAAAGTTCCCAATTCTAAAATGATTGCTGGCGTTGTGGAAAATTGGTCCCAGAAGACTGCTAAGACGTTTCAGTGGGGCATAAATTTAACTCTGAAAATTGATGGAACTTCAGCTGATAAAACTTCCCGAATTTGTCAGGCTATTAAAGAAACAATACCGACGATCGATGGCTTGCACAAGCAAAAAATGAAAGTTTTGTTTTCCCACATTGAAGAGAATGCTAGGGTAATTCAAATTATAGTATATGTGATTGATATCAACCTCTACACTGCTGCCCAGCAATCCTTGAATATAGCCCTATTAGAAATCCTGGAAAAAGAGGAAATTAATCACCTGCATATTGAGCTGGAAAAGCAACTTGAAGACTACAAACAGATGAAGGGAAATTTAGTTAATGAGGTGATATCTAAATCCTAGCAATGCTTTGAAGCGATGCAGAGGTGCGATTGGTGAGCTAGTGCCGCAAAAGGGGCGAACCCCCATGAGCAACTGCCGTGGTTTCGCCACTCGCGCTTTGCATCCAGACAGAGCTTTATCAGTCTTCGGCTTGGAGACTGCCGTTAAGCGCGAAGCTTAACAGCGAGAGGAAACGCCGACCTTTGTCCATGCTGTTTTGTTCACAGTAAGTGTTGTATAATTTGACCATGAACCAACGTGCCTATCGCTATCGCTTTTACCCAACGACCGAGCAAGAAAGTCTCTTGCGACGGACATTGGGTTGTACTCGGTTGGTTTACAACATGGCTTTAGCTGCTAGAAGTCAAGCTTGGTATGAGAATGAAGAACGAGTTGGGTATGCACAAACATCCTCAATGCTAACAAGTTGGAAAAAACAAGAAGAGTTTAGTTTTCTCAATGAGGTTAGCTGTGTACCGCTTCAACAAGGCTTGAGAAATCTCCAAAAAGCGTTTACGAATTTCTGGGCAGGACTTACTAAATACCCCAAATTCAAAAAGAAGCATCATGGCGGTAGCGCTGAGTTTACTAAGTCGGCTTTTCGTTGGAAGAATGGAGAAGTTTTTTTGGCTAAATGCTCTCAATCATTGCCAATCCGATGGAGTAGACAAATCCCGGCAAATTGCACTCCTTCTACCATTACTGTCAACTTGGATGCCAGAGGACGTTGGTATGTCTCTTTACTGGTAGACGATCATACTATTAAGCCTTTTCCAGAAACTGATACGTCTATCGGTTTGGATTTGGGCATAACTAGCTTGATTGCTACTAGTAACGGCGACAAGATTGCTAATCCCAAGCACTTTAAGCGTTTACACAAAAAATTGAGACGTGCTCAAAAAGCACTATCTCGTAAGCAAAAAGGTTCTAATAACCGAAAAAAAGCCCGACTTGAAGTCGCTAGAGTACATGGACAAATAACTGATACCCGTAAAGATTTTTTGCATAAGCTGACTACTCAACTGGTACGTGAAAATCAAACGATTGTCGTTGAGGATCTAGCTATCAAAAACATGGTTAAAAACCATAAGCTTGCCCTTGCTATTAGCGACGCTAGTTGGGGTGAATTGACTAGACAGCTGGATTATAAATGCCAGTGGTATGGTCGAAAATTGATTAAAATTGACCGATGGTGCCCTAGCTCTAAAAGGTGTGGAAACTGTGGGTATATCGTTGATAAAATGCCGTTGAACATCAGGGAGTGGAAGTGTCCTAAATGTGGGATCAACCATGACCGTGATGTCAACGCGAGTCAGAATATTTTGGCGGCAGGGCTTGCCGTGTCAGCGCCAGTCGCTCATGGGGGAAACCACGGCAGTCGCTCATGGGGGAGACCCCCAAGACCGCGCTGCCTCCCCAAGACCGCGCTGGCTTGTCTGTGGAGCGAACAGAAGACCTGACAACCATAGGGTTGAAGGGCAGTTGCGAAAATCCCGTTCGGGAAGGAAACAGAAACCTAAATCGTGAGGTTTGGGAATCCCCCACAAAGCGCGTTAGCTTAGTGGCGGGAGGATGTCAACCTCTAATTCCATTGACATAGGCAGCTGTTAAGGCTTGTTGAGGTGATTCAAAAATCTGCTCCACACAGCCGTATTCAATCAATCGTCCCACTGCTTCCTTAACCCAGAAGACGGCAGTATAGTCAGCAATTCGTCTGGCTTGAGCTAGATTATGGGTAACAATCACCAGGGTGTAGCGTCCCCTGAGCCTAGCTATCAAATCTTCGACCACACCGCTGGATATGGGATCCAGGGCACTACAGGGTTCATCTAACAGGAGTACTTCCGGTTGCAACACCAAGGCACGGGCAATGCACAGGCGCTGCTTTTGACCACCAGACAGAGCAAGAGCCGAGGTGTGGAGTCGGTCTTTTACTTCTTCCCACAAACCCACATCCCGGAGTGCGGTTTCAATGAGCTGAGCAATGTTATCCCGGTTTTTAACACCATGTTCCCGTAACGGAAAGGCCAGATTCTTCCAGATTGAGAAGGGGAAGGGACTTGGCTTTTGGAAAATCATTCCAACACGACGGCGAAGTGCAATTAGCTCCATAGCACCACGCTTTGCGATCGCATCCATCCGAGGACTCAGTACATCTACGGAACCAATCCTAATCCTACCGGTAACTTTAGCATTAGGAATTAAATCTGTCAAGCGGTTGAGGCAACTTAAAAAACTAGTCTTGCCACAACCAGATGGTCCAACTAGTGCGGTAATGGAACCTTTATAAATTGGCAACGATACATCAGCAAAGGCTGGTTTTGTACAGTAATGTAAACATAGCCGCTCGGTCTGAATAAATGGGTCGCTTCTAGACTGGCTTAGGGATAATTTCTCTATTGTTTCTAAAGGGTTAACCATTGTTTTTTTAATTGTTAATGTGAATTATTAATTAGTAATTAGGTAAGGCGTCTGTCTTGGTGCGCTTTCCCATGGTCGGGAAACCCGACCGGGGTCGCACCGCAGCAATCAGCAATCAGCTTATTTTATTCAAAAGCTATCAGCTTAAGCTGATAGCTTACAAACAGACTCCACCTTCCGATGCAACCAATATTGAGTCATCCATGCTGCTGTACTATTAATCATCAACAACAACATCAGCAACACTAAAGCTGAGGCATAAGCATTAGCATTTCCCCCTGTTACATTCATCGACAAATCAAAAATATGAATCGAGAGGGATCGCCCAGAATCCAGCAAAGACTCTGGCATCCGATCCACATAACCACTAGTAAAGATCAGTGCTGCGGTTTCAGCGATCGCTCGCCCTATCCCTAACACTAATCCCACCACTAGTCCGGGTACTGCGGCTGGTAACAGTAAATTCCAGAGAGTGGTAGTGCGGGATAAACCAAGGGCAGTGGCAGAAAGCCGATAATCATCACTAACGGCACGAAACCCTTCCTCTGTTGATCGAATTAGGATTGGCAACACCATACAGGCTAATGTCAACCCCCCAGACAAAATTGAAAAGCCTAGCCCTAGGGTTTTGCAGAAAAAGGCATTGCCAAATAGTCCAAACACAATCGAGGGTACTCCTGCCAGTACATCTAAGCTACGACGAACCAGACGCCCGAAAATACTCTTAGTATCTGTGAACTCAGCTAGTAGTATTGCTGTACCTACTCCAATCGGAACAGAAACGGTCATACATACACCCAAAATTAGGAGAGTGGAAACCAGAATTGGAGCAATCCCTCCTTCCCGTCCAGCATTCTTTGGTGCAGTAGTCAGGAATTCCCAGTTAATTTGCCCGACACCGTGCCAGACGATATCACTCAAAATCCAGAGGAATACAGCAGTTACGAACAGTGCGATCGCCCAAATCATCACTGTTGAAACTTCGAGGTTATCGGTTGTTGGTTGCAGGTTGTCGATTGTGGCTTGTGGCTTGGTTTTGGTAGGATTCTTACTCATAAATTCCTTCCTTGCTGATGATTTCTGCAATTGCTACCAGTACCAAAATTATTGCCATCAGCAGCAAGCCACTGACAAAAAGTGCTGAGCGGTGATTGCCCATAGCGTAAGCCATTTCCAAGGCGATATTGGCAGTAAGAGTTCGCATCGGCTCAAATAGGCTTTTGGGAGTTTGCACCACATTGCCACACACCATCAGCACCGCCATGGTTTCTCCAATCGCCCGTCCTGTTCCTAAAATCAAGCCAGTAAACAACCCCGACTTAGCAGCCGGAAACACAACACCTCTGACTGTTCCCCAGCGGGATAGTCCCAGGGCTGCTGCTCCCTGTAGGTATTCTGGGGGGACTTTGGCAAAGCTAGCGTCTGCGGTCAAAGCAATAGTTGGCAAAATCATCAGGGTCACAATTGCAATTCCAGCTAGAAGACTGGCTCCTGGTGGTTGGAAGCGTCCGATTAGGGGAACTAGCTCCACCAAACCCCAGAAGCCGTAAACAACTGAGGGCATCCCTGCCAACAATTCAATTAGCCGTCGATAAAGTCCAGCAATCGTTGGAGGTGCGTAATACTGACAAAAGACTGCAGATACAATGCCCAGGGGTGTGGCTACTAGCATCGCCCCAGCCGTAACGAATAGGGTACCCCAAAGCATCGGGGTGAAGTTGTACAGAGTCTCGGCAGGATGCCAGGATGGATCGGTAAAAAAGCGGAGTAATCCCACTTGTCCCAATACTGGCAAGGCTTCCGTGATTAAGAACAAAAGAATCAGCACCACGATAGCACCAGCCACCACAGCACAGCCTTGTAGGGTCGAGATCAGGAGAGTATCACTCCGAGAGAGGGACAAAGTTTTGCTCTTTAACAATGTCTTGTACCTTTTGCGATCGCGAAAACTCAATAAATGCTTTATCTAACCCAATCGGAATAGTTTTGGTTACTAACGTCAGGGAACGAGATAGCGGGAAAGTGCCGTTTTGAACATTTTCTGTGGTTGCCGCTATTCCAGCAACGGGCAGTAACTTAATCGGAACATTCTGTTTGCTGCTATATTCTGCGGTGCCAATGGAGACATAACCAATCCCATTAGGATTACCCGCTACTGTTTTAATCCCCTGCTCATTATCCCCAATCACCACATCTGCTTTAATCTCGCTATTTTTCAGCTGGAAGTACTTCAGAAATAACTCCAAGGTAGAGCGCCCCTCGGCTTTGTTGACTACTGTAATTGGTGCCTTCTTACCTCCCACATCTTGCCAGTTATCAATTTTGCCCTGATAGATATCCACAATCTGTTGATTACTCAGGGATTGCACGGGATTAGTTTTATGGACGATAATGCCAATCCCATCACGAGCGATCGCAAACCCTTGCAGATCTTTCTCGGTCTGCTTAAGGTCACGAGACACCATCCCAATATCAGCGACTCCTTGGCGAGCATCTGCAATACCCCGAGACGAGCCTCCTGTCTGCACATCCACCCGTACACCAGGATTTTCCGATTCAAAACCCTTGCCAATTTCCGACGCCAGGGGGGCTACTGTACTAGAACCGGTTAAAACTAACTTACCCTGCAACTGATCTGTTGATTGGGTAGCTACTTCCGGAGATTGGGCACAGGATTGTAGCCAAAAGCAAGCTACTAAACCCATAGACATTGATGCCAGAGTTGTTAAATTTTTCATCAATCATCAGTCATCTTATCTATAAAATAATGAGAGTACTCAGTTACAATTTCTCAGTTAGAATTGCGAGAATTATCAAGAATTTAAAATCCGCCAGACTTGATATCACTAACAACTCAAAACTGAGCACATACTCAGCACTTTGTTAATCAAAACAAAGGCAACAACATCCCAAATCAATTGCTCTATTACCATTGCCTTGCCGAATGGCGAGGGAACACTGATAAAGCACCGCCTTACCATCTCGCGTCGCCCTCACAAATCCCTCATCCCGCAAAACTCTGAGATGATGGGATAGCAGGCTTTGCTCTATTCCCAACACAGCCTTGAGCTCTCCAACATGCTTTGGTCCTTCCATCAAGATTTCCAGAACAGTGAGACGAGTGTTGTCCGCTAAAACTTTCAGCTTACGGACACAGAAGGCTTGAGATGATGGACGTTTTGAGTTCATAATTCAGGACTTTTCAGCAGTTGAATTATCATTGATATGAAAATCCATTCATATTATAATCACAAAAACTCTGATTAGATCAAATCAAAGCACCACCACAACTAGAACCAGACCCTGCTGTACAGCCATAACAATAGGAAGCAGTGCGAATTTCCTCAATTATGTCTAAACTTCTTGCTTCGATAAGTTTACTAACTGTCAACCTTTGGCCAGTGCCAGAGGTTGCTGCTACATTTTCCATCTGATTAAAATCGCAATCGTAGACATTACCCAGATAGTCAATAGACAATTCATTGCGACACATCAAATGCTCCACCGTACTGCCATTGAAACTATTTTCTAGAAACGCCATATAGGGAGCATATAGCTTGGTGCGTTGTAAATGAAACTTTGTTCTACCAACGGGGATATTGGTAATTGTAAAGAGCTGGTTAAATTCAATATAAAACTGTTCTTTTAGGAACACTTTATAATCCTGCTCCAACTTAACCTGATTAGGAGTCAGAGAAAAATTTTCACTCAGTGGCAAGGAGGGATTGTAGACCAAATCAAGAATTAATTTGGGGTTTCTCCCATAGCCCAATCGATTCAGCCATTGAATCGCCCGAATCGAATCATCGTAAACCCCTTTGCCCCGCATTTTATCTACATTATCTTCCAGATAACAAGGCAAAGAAGCCACTACTCGTAATTGGTGCTTAGCGAAATAGTCAGGTATATCCTCATATCCCGGTTCAAAATAAATGGTCAAATTTGACCGAACAATCACCTCCTTTCCGGTTTCCCATGCTGCTTCAACTAATGGCTTAAAGCCATTATTCATCTCTGGGGCGCCACCAGTCAAGTCAATTGTTTTAATTTGAGGAAACTGATGAATCAGCGTAATCAGCTGGTCACAAATTTCTGGAGAAAGTTCTTCAGTTCGTTTAGGACTAGCTTCCACATGGCAGTGAGCACAAGCTAGATTACAACGCTTACCCAGATTAATTTGTAAAACCGTGATTGGCTGTTTCCTTAAGGGAGCTTGCAGTTTTTTGCGGAACGGTGTAACAGCTGAAACGTCTGTTTTAATCATAATTTTTATTGAATTGTAATTGCTAGAAGTATTAATTTTTAAGGATGACTTCTGAAGTATTACTTCTAAAGTAGGATTTGTAATTGACTAACCTTTAATTAGACCATGGATTGGTTAATCAACAAATCCATGGTTTTTATTCTTCAGCCTACTCTACTTCAGATGCCAAAGATGAACAGCATTGATACTTTATCCTTTGACCAGAGGCCTCCGCTACGCGAACATCCTTCATCCTTAACCTCTAACAACAACCACCACCAACATAGTGCCAAGTTGAATCGGTGATTAAGATTTCTTCTGGATTCACCTTTCCTAATTTCGCAGCTGTTTTATCACAAACAGCAGCTGGCACACCACGAGAGAGGATGTGTCCGGCATTGTCATCAAAAAACTCTTCTGCGCCCATGTAAATTGCTGTTTTGCCAGTAAAAATACATGGTCCATCCTCTGGGATTACAACTTTGAAAGAAACAGAATCCAGACTTTCCAGCAGCAGGGGTTCTTCGAGGTTGTAGTTTTGGCAATCCAGAAGCCGATAGGGACGCTTTGCTCGAATTTCTACTTGACCAAAACCTGACTTAACCAGGTGCTGGACATAGGATTGATAAGTGAGGGCACCAGACAGACACATAGCTCGTAGCCGCTCATCTTGCTGTAGATGGGGTGGAATCGGACGAGTTGCAATGGGGTCACTCATTAACAGTCGTCCACCTGGTTTTAACACTCGATAGGCTTCTTTGAGTGCCTTCATCAGGTCAGCTGGTTCAAAGATGTTGAATAGACAATTCTGAGCAACCACATCTACAGAATCATCTGGCATCGGTAGGGCAAAGGCATCCCCTTCCCGAATTTCCACAAAACTGTGGTCAAACCAGGAATTGTCTTGAGCAGCAATCTTCAGGTTACGGGTAGCTGCCTCCCGCATGGCCTCGACTGGCTCAACAGCAATCACACCCCCTGGACGTTGGGAAAAATAAGCAAACTGTAATGCCTCCAAACCACCACCAACACCGACATAGAGGACAGTTGGCTGATTGCTGAGTTCCGTGGGATGTACCGTCGTACCGCAGCCATAATTCATCTCCGCCATCAGTGGAGGAATTTTCAGTCCTGGTAGTTGTAAGGGGCTACTTTGGACACAACACAAACCAACTTGGGGTGTTTGGGCGACTTCAGAATAAAATTCAGCAGTTGTTTCGAGATAGGTCATCAGAATCCTTTACTTGGCAAAGATGGTAATGCTATTTATAGTAGGGTGGAAATTGAAAACTAATTCTGAACCAGTATAGTTCCTCTGTTGAGCTTTAATGCTACAAAATTCATGTATCTTCTGATACCAAATCCCGCTTCAAAACCCCGTTGATTATTTTGAGCATCTAGTCAGCGAAGCGCGGACTGTGTCATCTTCGAGAAGGCTTCGCCTATGTCTAGCCGCTATTTATTATTGGTTTAGGCTACAGGGAAGCTACAATATGGGATTTGGAATTAACGGCGGTTGCAGGCTTTTGTTCGAATTTGTCTTCAGGCAAGCAACGGTAGAATACCTTGCCTCACCCTTAGATGCTATTAAACTCATGCCAGATGAATTTTTCGAGTAGTACACCATGAATTTTTACTGAGATTACCACGCCATCGCTGATGCTTAGGGCATGGAATAATAGGGTAATCAAGTGATCAGGTCATGGGGTGACTTGGGTAACTCTGGACTATCACAAACTCAGACAGAAACTATTGTGTCCACTTAACACCACCAATCAGCTCTGAGCATAAGAGTATGGTAGAAAGAGCTACCTAAGGAATCAGGGAGTTGATGAATGTCGAAAAACCAGTATACAGAACGCCTCAGACAACAAGAGAGAGTTTACATCAAGCGTGTTGCTGATTACTCTTCACTACAGTCGATACCAGAAATTTGGCCCCTTGCTGCCCAACGCTTTGGGTCAATCATTGCTCTGCAAGACCCTCACGCTGTGGGAGCTCATGGTGCTCCACCCTCGACCCTGACCTATACCCAGTTGTACGAGCAAATCGAGCAATTTGCGGCTGGATTACAATCCCTAGGCTTCGAGCCAACACTGGATGAGAAGGGTATTCCTACCCGAATTGCGTTATTTGCTGATAATTCTCCTCGATGGCTAGTTGCCGATCAGGGGATCATGAGTGCAGGAGCAGTAAATGTGGTGCGCTCAGGTCAAGCAGAACGGCAGGAATTGCTTTATATTCTCGAAGATAGCGGTAGCACTGCTGTAGTGCTAGAAAACCTAAAAACTTTAGAAAAATTAGGCGATCGCTTGGATGGGCTACCGATTAAATTAGTGATTCTCCTTTCTGAAGAACAACCACTATCGACTGGATCATCCCGACAAATTGTTAACTATACTCAACTGATGGAAGCCGGGGCATCTCGGCCTCTTACCAAAGCTAACCACAACCGGGAAACATTGGCAACTCTGCTATATACCTCTGGTACCACAGGTAAACCCAAAGGGGTGATGCTGAGCCATGGTAATCTTCTGCATCAGGTCAACACCCTTGGTGCAGTATTAGAAATTGAAAAAGGCGATCGCGTTCTTTCTATCCTGCCGACCTGGCACGCCTACGAACGCTCAGCAGAGTATTTTCTATTATCTCAGGGTTGCACCCAGATTTACACCAACCTGCGCCATGTCAAAACAGACCTTAAAACCTTCAAACCTAACTTTATGGTTGGAGTACCCCGACTGTGGGAATCTATTTATGAGGGGGTGCAAAAGCAGTTTCGTGAGCAACCGGAAGGTAAGCAGAAATTAGTCCAAAACCTGCTAGGGTACAGTCAACGCTACATTGATGCACGGCGGCTTGCTCAGGGGTTGACCTTAGATAATTTAAATCCAACACCTATCCAAAAACTATTGGCCACAGTGCAAGCTTCTTATTTATGGCCGGTTCATCAATTGGCTAATAAACTAGTCTATCAAAAAGTCCGGGAAGCCACTGGGGGAGAAATCAAGCAAGTCGTTAGTGGTGGGGGTTCCTTAGCTCGGCACTTGGATAACTTCTTTGAGATTATTGGTGTCGAAGTCCTAGTAGGCTATGGGTTAACCGAAACCTCTCCCGTTACTAATGCTAGGCGTTCGTATCGTAACCTGCGTTTTAGTGCTGGACCACCGTTACCGGACACTCAAATCCGGATTGTTGACCCTAAGACTCATCAGCCTTTACCCCAAGGTCAACGAGGGTTGGTGATGGTAAAAGGACCACAGGTGATGCAGGAATATTATCACAAACCAGAAGCTACCGCTAAGGCAATTGATCCAGACCGGTGGTTTAATACAGGGGATTTAGGTTGGGTTACCCCCCAGAATGATTTAGTCCTAACTGGCAGAGCCAAAGATACTATAGTTCTAACCAATGGGGAAAATATTGAGCCACAACCGATAGAAGATGCTTGTTTGCGTAGTGCTTACATTGACCAGATTATCCTGCTAGGTCAAGACCAAAAGGCGTGTGGTGCTTTAATAGTACCAAATTTGGATGCCTTGCAAGGGTGGGCAGCGGCTCAAAATCTTCCCCTTGACGTATTTGCTCCAGATGTTGATTTAAATACTACTAAAGAGGTTCAGAGGTTATACCGGACTGAATTAAACCGAGAAGTCCAAAATCGCCCAGGTTATCGGCAAGATGACCGCATTAGCACCTTTAGGCTGATTCTAGAGCCGTTTTCCCAGGAAAATGGCATGATGACTCAAACTTTTAAAATCCGACGACCTGTAGTCACCGAACGCTATCGCGCTATCATTGACGGCATGTTTGCTTAATCGAGGGTAAGAAAGTTAAAACGTTAGAAGGTTTAGAGGTGCGGGCCTCGAACCTTGAGACTGAACCTCAATCTTCTTTTTAAGAATTATTGAGTAATATCACCAGTCAAATTCTCAATCCCTCAAACTTACATAGTGGAACGCATATGGACGACTCTAACAAGAACTTGCTCTTGAAACGGCCAATTAATATCAAAGCCATCGTTACCCCTCGATGGAAAGAAGAGGTTCAGCAACAACTACAAAATCAAATCAACCAAATCGACGGCCAACTGCAACAGATTGATATCCAGGGACAAAAAGCGATCGCTGAGATTAAAAAGCAGAGCATGGATCCTCCTGGTCCTCAGGTATCGCAACAAATTGAAAGCATTCAAATGCAGGTCAATCAAAAGAAAAGTGAACTGCTAGACCAGAAAAACCAGCAACTTCAGCAACTACAACAAGTTCAAACCCTCGAACTCGACCAGGAAGTTAGTCAAGGTCAGCTAGAAAGCTTCTTCAGGGTGGAAGAGGGAGATAACCTAGTCAAAAAAATGAACGTAGAAATTCTGCTGCGCGATGGGGTTATCCAAGAGATTCGCGGTGATATTTAGTACGATGTCAAGGCTGAATTAATAGCTATAGATTAAGGACAAGATCACACCAGATCAATAGATACGGATAGACAGATAACCAACTATCTGTCTATCCGTGTTTAAAAGTTTATTGTCTTTCACCCCTTTGCCATTGATCCAGCCATTACTGGCAAAATTCCGTTGACCAATCCTGATGACCCCGTCCCTCTCGACAGGTAAACTGTTGACCAGCCCACATCACCTGCCACTGTTTGCCAGTTTGGGCTGATTCCTTGGGGGATAACTCAATACGATACCGGATGCCACGTACAGAGTCATCCGGTAAACCCGTTTGAGTGATGGTGACTACCGCCTGATCAGGTTTAGGATAATCCACCTTGACCTGTTGATCAAAGTTTCCTTCAATCAACAGTGATTGGTTTTGACCAAAGGTAGATAATGCGATCGCTTCTGGATCGCTACCAATCAGTTGATCCGGTTTTGCCTTATTGGCTAGGTCAATGGCTTTATAGTCTTCTCGCTTCGTCTGGACATTAGCAGGAGACTCAATTGGTTTCGGTGCAGGGGGTTTGCTAATCAGATGGCAAGCACTCAGGATTAGGATAATACCTGTAAGCACGGTCAAGGAAAGTTTTTTGTTAAGCATCTCATACTAAGTTTGATTCAATAGGATTCAAACTAACTTGTCGGCTGTTGACAGTCAACCGTCAAGGATAAAAACTCAACACTCAATAGTTAACACTCAACAAAAAACAAAAAACATTATCGTCTCAACCTAAGTCCATCTAATTACTAATGGCAAAGCGTGATGGTATTACTGATGGCGTTTGAACACTGACCCAGCACCGATAGCACCCAACATCAACAGACCCAATGTCGAAGTTGCTTCGGGAACTTTCTTAGAACTCTTAGGGGGATCTGGGAAATTGCGAAACTTGATGCCAGAGACCGCACCACTTCCTGGTAGTTTAATATCTAACTTGGTCACTGAATACTCAGGAAGATCGCTGAAATCGTAAGTCGATAGGGAGTTGTCTGTGCCAATTTTTAGTGATTGTTTCTCTGTTGTGCCATCCTCCAGAAACGCTTCGAGATATCCGTTTGTATTGTTTGGATTCTCATCAATGTCTAGAAGGGTGACGTAATCGACAGAGACGGGTTTATCAAAAGCAAAGGAAATGATACCACCCCCAGCCCAGTCGTCAGGTTCTTCACTTGTGTTTTCGTTGATAATTAGAACATTACCCTGTGGCTTCGTACCAAATGAAGGTCCCGTGGCTAAGTCAGCGTCTCCACCGCTGCATGTAATCCCAAAATCAGGTCCGCAATTGCTGTTGAATAACCTTAGGGGATGATTAGACCCTCTGTTACTGGTTATATGCACACCGAAATTTGCCCATTGCTCACCAATATTTGTCTTAGTTCCAGCCTTGAGAACGTTACCAGCATCATCCTTTTCAAAATCCAGTAAGTATGTATCAGCTAGAGCGGGATTAGCCCCTACTGTGCCCAAAGTAACTAAGGCAGCTGTGAGCGTAAGTGTTGATAACTTTTTCATGGTTTTTATACCCCTTGCTACTGATTGAATTTTAGCGTTAAAAACATTTTTTTTTATTTCAATTAACGCTTACTATCTACTATTCAGGGCATAAGTATATCATCATAGTTATTTTAGGGTGAAGTAACCTATACGTTAGGTATAAGTTTACTCTTTTGGGATAATTAAGTAATTTCTTTAATGTGTAAGTCGGTTAATTAAAGATTTAGTAAAGTGACCTTCATCCTGCTACCAAAATCGATAAAATGTAAGACTATACTCGCACCAGCTCTTAGACTGACCCTGTCAGCAGTCAACGGATCAGAACTTTGAGTTAAGAGCTTTTAGAAGGTAGATAATGCGATCGCTTTTAGCGGAAGCGTAGCCCTTCGGGCTAATCGCTTTTGGATCGGCACCAATCAGTTGATCCGGTTTGGGAGCAGGACAAAGTTGTAGAACACTTGTACTATAGTATATGGCACTATATACTATCAAAGTAAGCTCAAACATATGAGGGAGCTATTGTTTTAGTACAAATGTTCTGTATAAGTCACATGCTCCCATCGGGTTTTGTCTTATTTATGGCGCTTGAACACTGACCCAGCACCGATAGCACTCAACATCAACAGACCTAATATCGAAGTTGGTTCGGGAACTTTCCTAGAAGGCAGAGGGAAAGGCGGTAAATCGCGAAACTTGATGCTAGAGACAGCACCACTTCCTGGTAGTTTAATATCTAGCTTTGTGACAGAATATTGAGGAAGATTGCTAAAATTGTAAGTTGATAGGGAGTTGTCTGTACCAAGTTTTAGTGATTGTCTTTCTTGTGTGCCATCATCCAGAAATGCTTCCACATATCCGTTTTTATTGTTCGGATTCTCATCAATGTCTAGAAGGGTGACATAATCAACAGAAACGGGTTGATCAAAAAGAAAGGAAATGATGCCACCGCCAGCCCAGTCGTCAGGTTCTTGATCTGTATCTTCGTTGATAATTAATACATTACCCTGTGGAGTTGTACCAAAAGAAGGTCCAGTGGCTAAGTCAGGGTCTCGACCGGTGCATTTAATCCCAAAATCAGGTCCGCAATTGCTGTTGAATAACCTTAAAGGACGATTAGACCCTGTGTTACTCCTTATATGCACACCGAATTTTGACCATTGCTCACCAATATTTGTTTTTGTTCCCGCCTTGAGAACGTTACCAACATCATCTCTTTCAAAATCAACCAAGTATACATAAGCTAGAGCGGGATTAGCACTTACTGTTCCCAAAGTAAATAAGGCAGCTGAGAGCGTAAGTGTTGATAATTTTTTCATTATTGTTAATACTTTAGTACTGACTAATATCTAGCTAGCGCTTAAAAAAAACAGTTTACCTATTTGTCAGGTTTTTTATTAACGCTTATTAGTTACTTTTTAATGGCAGCTATGATTATATTTTTTATTCTATGGGAGATTAAATTACCTGTTAAGTATAATTTTCTTGTTTTTGATAATATTAGTGATTTCTTCAATCTTTAATTAGGCTAATTAAAGATTTAGTAAAGTGACCTTGATCCGGGAACAAAAATAGATAGTACCAAAATCGATTTTATTTAAAGTTATACTAAACTTATATTTTAGAATAACCCTGTCAATAAAACCGATCAGAGCCTTGAGTTAAGAGCCTTTAGCATGTATAGCGTTTCTCATATTTATGAGGTACATTCACTTTTCTTACTCCGACTCCGAAGCTCCCTAAAACCCAGAACGAAAGTATCTTACCTATTTGATAAATGCTTGTGCAGAGTGATTGGTAGGTACCCACTGCCCTAATCCCTAATCCCGAGGAAAAAGAAGATATCCGTATTGTGGAAAACCATCGAAGCCCTGTGGCTCATGGTTTCTTTACAGAGTACGATGGCTTAATGGTGCTTATTCAAGTTACAATGCAAGCTGGCATAATGTTTTTGCTAGCTCACTAGAATTGATTTAGAAGACCACCCCATGATTCACGAAGTTTTCATGCCCGCCCTCAGTTCAACCATGACCGAAGGCAAAATCGTTTCCTGGGAAAAATCTCCGGGAGACAAAGTCGAAAAAGGTGAAACCGTGGTGGTGGTTGAGTCGGATAAGGCTGATATGGACGTTGAGTCCTTCTATGAAGGCTATCTTGCCATAATCACGGTATCAGCTGGTGACTCTGCTCCGGTGGGAGCCCCGATTGCTCTGATTGCGGAAACGGAAGCGGAAATTGAAGCAGCTAAACAACAAGCTGCCCAATCTACACCAGCAACTGACACAGCAACGCCTCAGCAAGTAACGGCCTCAACCCCAGAACCGGTACAAACAACTCTTGCTGCAGTTGCTGATACTCCCAGCCGCCGTAATGGCAGAATTATTGCTTCTCCCCGAGCTCGTAAACTAGCGAAGGAATTACGGGTTGATCTCAATACCTTGAGAGGAAGTGGTCCCCATGGCAGGATTGTGGCTGAGGATGTGCAAGCAGCAGCAGGTAAAGGGAGTACTCCCCCGGCACCAGCAACCACCACCCCAGCACCTCTGCCGACAGCGGCTGTAATGCCCACTCCCACCCCAGCACCAATGCCAACTCCTCCTGCAGCTGTACCCCTCGGAGAAGTGGTGCCCTTAAATACCCTGCAAAATGCAGTGGTGCGGAATATGATGGTCAGCCTGCAAGTGCCTACCTTCAGGGTTGGTTACACCATCACTACCGATGAGTTAGATAAGTTATACAAAAAAATTAAGCCTAAGGGTGTTACCATGACAGGCCTGCTGGCTAAGGCAGTAGCGGTTACCTTGCAGAAGCATCCCTTAGTCAATGCTAGTTATACCGAACGAGGAATTCAGTATCACAGTTCCATTAATGTAGCTGTGGCTGTGGCAATGGCTGATGGTGGCTTGATTACCCCAGTATTGCGCCATGCGGAGCAGCTGGATATTTATTCTCTGTCTCGCACTTGGAAAGATTTAGTAGACCGTGCCAGAACTAAGCAGTTGCAGCCAGAGGAATATAATTCCGGTACTTTCACCCTATCCAATTTAGGAATGTTTGGTGTAGACCGGTTTGATGCGATTTTGCCCCCAGGACAGGGTTCTATTTTGGCCATTGGTGCATCCCGTCCTACGGTAGTGGCTACTCCTGACGGCATGATGGGTGTAAAGCGTCAGATGCAAGTCAATATTACCTGTGACCACCGGATTATCTATGGTACTGATGCTGCAGCCTTCTTGCAAGACTTGGCGAAGTTGATTGAAACTGATCCGCAGTCGTTGACTCTTTAAGTGTAAGCATATGCGCGCTCGCGCATATGCTTTGGCCTATGGCCTGCATAGGTTTATTTTAAGCTGAGCGCTAACTGCTGACCGCTGAGTGCTTACGTTAAAGCTAGTTTTTCATGTTTAATCACTCAGAGGGGCGCACGGTTGGTTGTGCGCCCCTGTGAGTAAAATTGTTCACTATTTCCCTTAACAGTTAGCTTTTCGCAGTTTACCTCCAGCAGTAAACAAACCCCCCACAACGATTAGACCAAGCACAGTAGAGGATTCAGGCACAGGTTCTGGTTCTGATGAAGACGGTTTTGGAAGATTACCAAGCATGGCCACTTGGTAGTTGCCCGAGTGAGAATGCGTGTAAACGTTATTATCGTTAGCGCTTACCAGCCCAGAATCTGTGGCCTCGAAACCGTAAAGGTAGTCAGTTATCCCATTGTAGTTAACCTTGACAATTTCACTAGCCTGTACACTAGGTGGTAGCAAAAAAGCCCACTGTTGAGGAACTATTTCTGCCAACATATCTTTAGCATCAAAGTGACCTGCTAGGCCAATGGTAATTAGGCCTGTTGCGTCATCTTGGTTGACGTAGGAAATATTGGGATCGCTAAATCGTTGCAATCCTCCATTGGCGACAAATTGTCCATACAGAACATTACCTAAATTCCCAACAAAACTTCTAAGACCGTTTGCAGTTAAGGCATCATTGAACCACTGCTGACCTAAGGTGGTGCCATTTACAGGAGTAAACCAGTCATCATATGTCAGACTGCTGAAGGTGATGTCCTGACCACCAATTTGACCTTTTAGGCTAGTGACATCGGTATAGTTCTCAAATTGGCTGTTGCTCAGGGTTTCACTGGTGGCAAATAGCTCTACGTTTCCACCAGGGTCACTAGCGTCACCCATTAAGATGTCTGACAAACTAGCATTTTGATCTATAAAGGTATTCGTACCGTCAGATGCAATCTTGAGGTAGTCATCACCGATCACAGTTGCTCCGGTGATGCTTCCAGCAACAGCTGGGGTAGTCGCGATCCCACTGATACCGGCAAGAATTGAGGCACCGAGGCACAATTTCATTACTCTGCTTTTCATTGACATGTCTCCCTTCGAGTTTGTTCAGGTTGCTGGCAGCACTTGGTGTCTTTTTTTTAGTATCTGAGTGGGATGTTAGCGATCGCGTTTTTGATACGGTTTAAGTTATGTTAATGTTTGACATACTCCTGAGTTCGTCAGTTCCTCATTTCTGAATAGGGCAATATAGCGCTACGCGCAAGGCAAGAGATATAGCCCCTAACCCCCCGCGCGTAAGGGTGGCAACCATGCATGCTAAAGTTTACTACGACAGCTTAGGTGCGCTTTCCGGAGAATAAACCTTACCGATTACCGATTACCCATTACCCATTACCCAAGACCTGATCAGATTATTCACCTGTTCTGGTATCTCATCATGGGGACAGTGTCCTGCCTGTAAATAATATTCCGTTAACTGAGGATAATATTCCCTAAACTTTGCTCCCCGTTCTCTGCTCTTGATCCAAGGATCCCCTTCTCCCCATAGCATCAATAACGGACAAGTCATCTGTTTCAACAACACATCGACTTTTTCCCCTTGGGGTGACTTGAACACAGAAGCAAATACCTGAGCAGCACCAGGATCACAAGACGGGCGATAAATCTCGTCTACTAACTGTTCCGTTACCGCACCCTGGTCAACATAAACCTTCTTGAGGGTTTTGCGAATGATTGACGGTCGCCGCAGGTACTGGAATAACAGGAAACTTGCCCAAGGTTGTAGAAAAATTGATTTGGTTACCTGATTGAGAACTTTTTTAACAGGATTGACCTTAGTGGCCGGTTGAGTATCACTAAACGGTCCAGCACTATTGAGCAATACTAAACCTACGGCGGAGCTAGGACGCTGTGCAGCCACACACAAAGCTGCATAACCTCCCAAAGAGTTTCCAGCTAAGACTACTGGTTGACCAATCACCTCTGTAATAAAATCATCCAATTGGTCTCGCCACAAATTGCCACTGTACTCCCCATCTGGTTTAGCAGAACGTCCAAACCCCAACAAGTCAATCGCCCAAACTTCAAAATCCTGACTCAATTGAGCAATGTTTTTGCGCCAGTGGTCTGTAGATGCCCCAAATCCGTGAATTAACAGTAACGGTGGGTATCCTGATGGCTTCTGTCCAGCCTGTACATAATATATAGATTCCCCCCGCCACTGCCAGTAAGTTCCAGGGATGGGAGTATTACAAGGGGTAGCAATTACCTGGGTAGTCACGGTAAACTATTAAGTAATGTTAACTTTTTGATCATAGCGCTCCCTGCCAGATGTCTGATGTTAGACTAGTGGCAGTATATAATGGAGAGTTTGTGTAAACATATAAACCAGAGAGGGACAAGCTTTGTCAGTTGAAACCATTGAGAAGCGTTCAACAGTTCGTAAACACGCGCCTCGCTATCGCGTATTGCTCCATAATGATGACTTCAACTCTATGGAGTATGTGGTTAAAACCTTGTTGGAAACTGTGACGAGTCTGACTCAACCTCAAGCAGTCAACATTATGATGGAAGCCCATCAATCCGGCCTGGCATTGGTGATTACCTGTGCTCAAGAGCATGCTGAGTTTTATTGCGAAACCCTGAAGAACCGGGGTCTGAGTAGTACAATTGAACCTGACGAATAAGGGGCTATAGGAGAGATTCTTCCCTTTCCAAATCTTGAAATTATAAAACGTTTTACACCCAGGCTGGCAAGATTATCCCTATACCCAGCACCATTCAGGTTGGGGATGTTTATACTAGCTTTGCTGTTGCTTTGGTTACCCATAGCAGCACCAATATACTTAATTGGTAGCGACCCAAACTCAGTGACAATCCTGACTATGGGGCTAATGTTCGGGGTATTTCTGTACTTAGTCCGAGTTTGGGGAAGGAAGGTTTATCGCCAACCAGGACTGTTAAAAAAATATGGTTTGCGGCTAACAGCGCAAAATGCTCTTGAGTTAATCAGAGGACTAGGTCTAGGTCTGTTAATGACTCTTAGTCTGTTTGGATTACAAGGGTGGCTGGGTTGGGTAGCATTCCAAACCCCTGCACTGCCATGGTCACGGCTGATTGTAGAAGGATTAATCAGTGCTTTGGCCATAGGCTTCGCTGAAGAATTGGTGTTTCGGGGTTGGTTGCTTGATGAGTTGCAACGGGATTATAGTTTTAAGACATCACAGTGGATTGGTGCGATCGCATTTGCCGTGGTGCATTTCCTGAAACCAATTCCAGAGATGATTCGCGGCTTACCAAGATTTCCCAGTTTATTGCTGCTAGGGTTAATCCTGATTTGGGCCAAGGGATCAACTAAAGGAAGGCTAGGTTTATCTATTGGTCTCCATGCTGGCTTAGTTTGGGGTTATTATATTATTGATGTTGGGCAATTAGTAGTCTATTCGGGCAAGGTTGCTCCCTGGATTACTGGCATTAATCGCGATCCTACTGCTGGAATAATGGGATTGCTATTTCTAGCTTTAGTTGCTTGGTGGATGAAGCGGAATCATCACAGTGATTAGTGATATAAGGGAACAGGGAACAGCGGATCACCGGAACAGGGAATCGGGAATCGGGAATCGGGAATCGGGAATCGGGAATAGAGAAGAGGTAGCAGGGCAAAAATTATGTGTACCTCATTAGTATAAAAACAGCTATAATTGGTGATTAGTAATTATTAATGATTGCTATTGAGACGTCCGGAATAGTTTTATCTTCGCGCTTATTCACTACTTAACCTTATATACCAATCCGTATAGGAATTGTGAGAATTTTTGTTCCCTGTTCCCTACTCCCAGATCCGCTGTTCCGGTGATCCGCTGTTCCCTGTTCCGGTGATCCGCTGTTCCCTTTGCTATAACAAAAATCCCGTGCCTTGTGTACCTCCCCTATTATGGAAGCAAAACAATTCCGAGCATAGGAGATAGCGGGTGAGTTTGGCAAGAATTTGGGCGATCGCAGCTAATGGTTTTCGGGAAGTGATACGCGATCGCGTTTTATATCTGATCGGCTTTTTTGCCCTAGCCCTAGGCATAGCCCTGAGGCTGTTACCGGAGGTAGCAGCAACCACACAAGACAAAATTTTTCTGGATTTGGGTCTAGGGGCGATGGGTATCCTGGGTGTAATCGTGTCAGTATTTGTTGGTACCGGGTTGATTAACAAGGAAATCGAAAAGCGTACTGTCTTAGTGTTAATTCCCAAGCCTCTAAGCCGCGCTGAATTTATCATTGGCAAACACTTAGGGTTATCGGGTGTATTGGCTGTACTGGTTGTGGCTATGACCGCCATTTATTTGCTGGGGTTACGTGTCTCTAGTATTGAATACCCTGTGCTTAGCATCCTGGTTTCGGTGGTTTACCAATTTCTAGAACTGTCTCTAATCACAGCAGTAGCACTGATGTTTGGTGTCTTTACTAGTTCACTGCTAGCAACCTTACTGACCTTTGGGGTTTATATGATGGGACACTTGAGCCGTGATTTAGTGGAGTTAAGCAAGTTGAGCGAAAACCCTGGCATTGAGCGGATGACTGAAACCCTATACTTGGTTATCCCGGATTTATCACGGCTCAATTTAAAGAATGATGCAGTGTATGGTGTCTTACCCCCGTTTCCAGAACTGTTTTTAAATGGAATTTATGGATTACTGTACATCGTGCTCCTGTTAGCGATCGCTATTCTAATTTTCTGGCAACGGGAATTCTGAGTTATGCCAAGACCTGTCAGCTATCAGCCCTCAGCATAATTTTTTTTCCCAGATCCGCTGTTCCGGTGATCCGCTGTTCCCTGTTCCCTATTCCCTGTTCCCAACAACTACCACGAAGTCTAATCATGATAAATGGGGCATCATAGTAGATTGGGATAATGCTACAAATAAGAAAAAATTATTTATCAAAACCATGCTAGAGCAGAAACTCAAGCAATTAAAAACTATATTTGCTGAGATGGAACGGGCTTTGATTGCCTATTCTGGGGGAGTTGATAGCACCCTAGTTGCTAAAATTGCTTACGATGTTTTAAGCGATCGCGTAATAGCGGTCACTGCTGAATCCCCGTCGCTATTACCAGAAGAATTAGAAGACGCTCGCATCCAAGCCGCTACCATTGGCATTACCCATGAGGTTGTCCAAACCCATGAGATGGATAATCCAAATTATACCTCTAACCCGGTCAATCGCTGTTATTTTTGCAAAAGTGAACTCCACGACACTCTCAAACCTCTAGCCCTGGAGCGAGGCTATCCTTATGTAGTCGATGGGGTGAATGGGGATGATTTAAGGGACTATCGTCCAGGGATTCAGGCGGCCAAGGAACGAGGTGCGCGATCGCCTTTAGCGGAAGTGGGGGTAACTAAGGCGGAAGTGCGCCAACTCTCGAAACAATTAGGACTGCCCTGGTGGGATAAACCTGCCCAACCTTGTCTTAGTTCTCGCTTTCCCTATGGGGAAATGATTACAGTAGCTAAGTTACAACGGGTAGGACGAGCAGAGATCTATTTACGGAAGTTAGGTTTCTCCAATTTGAGGGTTCGTTCAGAAGGAGATACCGCACGAATTGAGTTACTACCGGAAGAGATTAAGGAATTTGTGGTAACCACAGATTTACCCAAGTTAGTAGCAGAGTTTCAGGAGTTGGGTTTTGTCTATGTGACCCTGGATTTAGAAGGATATCGCAGTGGCAAATTAAATCAAGTTTTGAGTCAAGATGTGATTAGGATGAACGCTTTATAAGTTTGGCTTTTTGTAAGCTATCAGCTATCAGTTATCAGCTGATCGCTGACGGCTGACAGCTGAAGCTTACATCGCTCCAGCAATTGGTCAAAGTTACGACAATATACCAATTGTTGGTAGTCATGCCATGCTTATTTGTTACTGTAGGGAATTCCGGTCAATGTTGCTTGTTGAATCTTCTCCATTAAGGGACGACGAAGAGATTCGTAGTTAAGGCAAGCATTGGCGATTGCTTGGATATTATCAAGATTATTTTGCTGTACAATATTAGCGATCAGGGTAGCTACAACCAGAGCATCTTCCAATCCTTGATTAGCCCCTTGAGCCATGAAAGGAGGCATCCCATGGGCGGCATCACCTACTAAAACAACTCTACCTGAACTCCAGGGAGATAGAGTTTCTACACGGTGAATGTAATAGGGACGGGATTTGATTTTGACAGGAGGAGATAAAGCCACTAATTGTGTGAGAGCTTTGGGAAAATTACCGTTTTCCAACTCTCGTAATGCTAAAGCAATCAACGCACTTCCAGATTTTTCCGTCAACTCTTCCTGGTTTAAAGGAAGATGGATCAAATACCCAAACTGAGTATTGGGACGGCGAAATAGGATCATCCGTGGAGATTCCATAGAAGCGGAATCCTCTGAAATGTGATCATTACTGATAGTTATAATCCGTTCCTGCTGAAAAAATTTGTTTTCAAGCTCTGTGCTTAGCTCTGGGGGAATATCCGTGATTTCCATACAGAATAGGCAGGCAAACCCGGAATAGTCAGGTCTTGCTAAACCACTGTAGGGACTATCGTTATAAACAATCCGACGAATGGTAGAGTTTATCCCATCTGCAGCAACAACTAGCCTAGCCCGGATTGATTTTTTTTTAAATTGTTGGGGACTATGTTCTGAATTGAAGGAGACT